>JAIMBF010000011.1 GCA_023511585.1 Terriglobia bacterium | reverse complement strand
GTAATTGCCAGCGTCACCGCAAATTCATGAAACAGCCGCCCGATCACGTCCCCCATGAAAAGCAAGGGGATGAACACAGCTACCAGTGAAGCGGTAAGCGATATAATCGTGAAAGCAATTTGCCGAGCTCCCTTGAGAGCAGCCTCGAGCGGATGGTCGCCAGCTTCGATATAGCGGGCGATATTTTCTATCATGACAATAGCGTCGTCGACGACAAAACCGGTGGCAATGGTAAGCGCCATCAATGAAAGATTGTTCAAGCTAAAACCTGCCAAGTACATGGCGGCAAGCGTCCCGACCAGAGACAACGGAACGGAAAGGCTTGGTATGATCGTCGCCGGAATATTACGGAGAAAAAGAAAAATCGTTAGCACGACAAGCGCAACGGCGATCATCAATTCGCGGCTGACACCGCGAACGCTGGCCCGAATGGATTGCGTGCGATCGGAAAGCAGAGTGACATCAATCGATTGCGGCAAGGTGGCTTGCAAACGCGGCAATAACGCCTTAACGCGATCGGCAACGGCAATCACATTGGTTCCCGGCTGACGCTGGATGTTGAGAATAATGGCGGGCGTTTGGTTCATCCAGGCAGCGAGTTCGTCGTTTTCCGCTCCGTCAATCGTGCTTGCCACATCGCCGAGGCGGACCGGCGCGCCATTTCGATAGGCAATAACTTGGTCGGCGAAAGCCTTCGCATTTGGGAGCTGGTCGTTCGCAAAGATCGTGTACGAGCGGGACGGCCCGTCAAACGCGCCTTTCGGGATATTCACATTGATATTGGTGAGTGTGGTGCGCAAATCATCAAGGTTGAGGCCATAGCCCGAAAGCGCCTGCATATTCACGCGAACGCGTACCGCCGGCCGATGCCCCCCGCTGATGCTCACCAACCCCACCCCGGGAAGCTCTGAAATTTTCTGCGCAAGGCGTGTTTCGGCCAGTTCCTCAACCTTTGTCAGCGGCAGACTTTCCGAAGTCAAAGCGAGCGTGAGTATCGGGGCATCCGCCGGGTTAATCTTGGCATAGACAGGGGGCGTGGGCAGATCGGCAGGCAATAAATTGCTGGCGGCATTAATGGCTGCCTGAACTTCCTGTTCGGCGACATCCAAGCTGAGGTCGAGACTGAACTGCAACGTGATGATGGAGGCGCCTGCGGAGCTTGCGGAAATCATTTGTGCAAGCCCCGGCATCTGGCCGAATTGTCGTTCCAGAGGGGCGGTGACCGAAGACGTCATAACCTCAGGGCTTGCCCCGGGATAAAAAGTCTGCACCTGGATGGTGGGGTAGTCGACCTGAGGCAACGCCGAAACAGGAAGAAAGCGAAGCGCAACCAATCCCACAAGCAAGATTGCCGCCATCAGCAGCGTTGTTCCGACCGGGCGAAGAATGAAGATACGCGAGGGATTCATGGCGCTTTTGTCAGCAAGCCTCTGGTGCGCCTTCCCTAACGTTGCGCGGCGCGGGCGGGTGCAGCATCGCGCGCAGCGGCCGGAGAGCCGCGCTCAAGGTGAGGGGGCGGAGCGGAAGGTTCGCTTTGCCCGTTCACGGGCCGGACTTTCATCCCTTCACGCAGCCGATCAATGCCGTCGGTAACGACCTCTTCGCCGGGGGCTAGGCCGCTTTGTACGGCGACGAGTTCGCCATGCTGAGGCCCGAGTTTTATCGGACGGAGGTGAACCCGATGATCCTTATCCATTACATAAACATAGCTTCCGGGGGCGCCCGTCTGCACTGCAGAAACCGGTACGAGCGGCACATTGTGCAGCGTATCCAAAAGCAGATGCGCATTCACGAATTGCTGGGGAAACAGTTGATTGTTTTTG
This sequence comes from Terriglobia bacterium, assembly GCA_023511585.1. Lineage (GTDB taxonomy): Bacteria > Pseudomonadota > Alphaproteobacteria > Acetobacterales > Acetobacteraceae > JAIMBF01. Next base: position 54,910 of record JAIMBF010000011.1, on the reverse strand, counting down.
TTCGGGAATATGGCACGAAGGTTAAACGTTCCGGTCGTGTTGTCGATAGCACTGCCGATCGCGTAGAGCATTCCTTCTTCGAGCGGATGGCTATCACTTCGATCATAGGCGGTCACCGGCAATACTGCCCCCGCTTTATATCGTTTCAAGACATCTTGCACTTGATCTTCAGGCAACACGAAAACCACGGTGATCGGCTGCATCTGCGTAATAACGGCAATCCCGGTCGAGCTCGTGGTGAACACATAGTTGCCGGGATCAACCCGCCGTAACCCGATAAGGCCGGTGACCGGCGAGGTAATATGGGCATAAACCAAATTCAGCTTGTCGTTATCGATCTGCGCCTGATCGAGCTTTACCGCTGCTTCATATTGTTGCACCACGTAAACTTGGTCTTCAGCCTGTTGCCGCGCGATCGAATCCTGCCGGTTGAGGATTTGGTAACGTCTCAGGTCCATGCGCGCCTGTGCCAGCAAGGCTTGATCTTTCGCGAGCTGGGCTTGGTGTTGCTCGAGTTGTACCTGGTAGGGGCGCGGGTCGATCTGGGCGAGAAAATCCCCTTCTTTGACAAACTGTCCCTCTTGAAAGGCAACCTCGGTCAACGGGCCGCTCAAAACGGGCACCACCGTTACCGTGGCGACCGGGGTGACGGTTCCGAGGCCCACAAGCTCGATCGGCAAATCACCGAGCCGGGCTGTAACCGTCCGCACGGCGGGCGCTATCTGGGTTGCGGAGCGGGTTGGAGCGGGCGCCGGCTGACGTGCCGGGTAAAGCCCGATCGCCACGCCAAGCCCGCCGAGCACCGCAAGGGCGGCAAGCCAGAGCAAAGGGCGGGGCAGCCGCACCCGGCTGCCCGGCGCGGTTCGGGCAGTCGTCGATTCAAGCTCTATCTCGCGTACACGCTCGTCCATTCTCGCTCAGTGCCGCAGCATGCGGTCAAGGCCGCTTCACCTCGGCTTCAATCGGCGCCCCTCCACGGGGTCTTCCGTAGCTAGTCATCTGCTCGCGCAAACGCAATCCAGCACGCTGCCGGCATTTTCCATGCCGAGCTTACCTCAGCATGTCACAACTTTTGCAAAATGTTACGCGGGCATGGCAGGCCGCTCAAGCCCCCTCGCATTTGACCATTTTCTCTTCTCCCTCTACGCTCTTCCCGAACCCTGGGGTCTCTCCTGCGGCAAGGAGCGAAACGCCATGCCAGATTTCTGCATTGTGGGCTGGGCTCACACCAAATTCGGCAAGCTGGAAGAACCGGACATTGAAACGCTGATCGGCGAAGTTGCCGGCAAAGCCATTGCCGATGCCGGGGTGGCACCGCAAGATATCGATGCCGCCTTCGTAGGCTTGTTCAACAACGGCTTCTCTCGTCAAGACTTTCCCGCCTCGCTTGTGTTGCAGTTCCTGCCGGAGCTTCGCTTCAAACCCATTACGCGTTATGAGAATGCCTGCGCGACGGGCTCTGCTGCCATCCACGGCGCGCGAGACTTTCTGGCCGCCGGCCGAGGGCGGTTTGCGCTTGTGGTCGGGGTCGAGAAGATGACGGCAACACCGGGCCCAGAAGTGGGCGATATCCTGCTGAACGCCTGCTACCGCAAAGAAGAGGGGGATATCCCCGCCGGTTTTGCCGGCGTGTTTGCACGCATTGCCGAGCGATATTTCCAGCGTTTCGGCGATCAGTCCGACGCTTTGGCAACGATCGCGGCAAAAAACCATAAGAACGGGGTCGCCAATCCTTATGCGCAGCTGCGCAAGGACCTAGGCTTTGCCTTTTGCCGCGAGGCGAGCGAAAAGAACCCCTACGTCGCACCCCCGCTGAAGCGGACCGATTGTTCCCCGGTTTCCGACGGAGCGGCCGCCCTCGTTCTGACGGATGCGGATACCGCCCGGGGCCTCAGCAAAGCCGTGCGCCTGCGCGCAGCCGTACAAGTGAACGAATTTCTCCCCATCTCCAAACGCGATATTACGCGTTTCGAAGGGGCGGCCGAAGCTTGGCGACGTGCGCTGGATCAAGCGGGAATAAAGCTCGCGGATCTCTCCTTTGCCGAGGTACATGATTGTTTTACCATCGCGGAGCTCATGATTTACGAAGCCATGGGCCTAGCCCCGTATGGCCAGGGCGCCCGTGCCGCCCTGGAAGGCTGGACCGCCAAAGATGGCCGGCTGCCGATAAACCCCTCAGGCGGGCTCAAATCCAAAGGGCATCCGATCGGGGCGACGGGGGTTTCCATGCATGTAATGGCAGCTATGCAGCTCACCGGCGAAGCGGGCGATATGCAACTGCCTAAGGCGGACATTGCCGGGGTCTTCAATATGGGCGGCGCAGCCGTGGCGAATTACGTCTCTATTCTCGAGCGGCTTTAGTCGGAGAGAGCGGCCCGGCTTCTTTTTCTTCCTTCCACACGGCGTGATTGAGAAGCCCTGCTTCCGCACCAAAATCCGGGGCATGGGTGATTGCGTCCTGCACATAGCGACGTGCGCGAGCCACCGCAGCCGAAAGATCGAGTCCTTGGGCCAGCCCCGCTGCAATGGCGCTGGCCAAAGTGCAACCCGTGCCATGGGTCCGTGGCTTTGTGAGTCGCGGGGTTTGGAAGCATTCTGTTCCTCGCGCCGTTGCCAGCACATCGACCACAATCGGGCCGGGCAAGTGCCCCCCTTTGACAAGCACGGCCGGGACCCCCAAGCCCAAGAGGGCTTCTGCGGCGCGCTGCATGGAAGCAATGCTGCCAACGTGCATGCCGCTCAATTGCTCAGCTTCCGGCACATTGGGAGTGATGAGATAAGCCATCGGCAGCAGGCGCTGCTTCAACGCCCGAAGCCCTTCTTCATTTAAAAGAACCCCCCCGGACGAAGCCCGGAGAACCGGATCAACCACCACATAGCGCGGAGGGGCGGAAGCAGCTTGCAACGCGTCACAAACTGCCGCCACTGTCGCGGCGTTGACGAGCATTCCGGTCTTCACCGCATCGCTTCCGGGTTCGGCCAAAGCCAGTGCGATTTGCAGCCCAATGAACGAAGGCGGCACCGGAATTGTCGCCTGAACCCCTTGGCTGTTTTGCGCGGTCAGTGCGGTAATAGCGGTGGCGGCGTAAGCCCCGAGAGCCGTGAGGGTTTTAACGTCTGCCTGAATTCCGGCGCCTCCGCTGGAATCGGAGCCCCCGATCACAAGCACCCGTCCACGCACCTTCAGAGAGCTCCTTTCTTAATCTGCTTTGGCTTCCGAATTAGCCTCGCCAAGGCGGTTTGCCGCTGCAGTAAGCGTTTCGCAGAGATCCTCCACCACGCGTTCCACCAAAGCTTCGTTCTCAGCTTCCGCCATAACCCGCACAACGGGCTCCGTGCCGCTTTCGCGAATGACCAGTCGGCCGTTTTCCCCTAACACTGCCGTGGCTTTTGCAACGGCTGCTTGCACCGCCGACTCGCGCAGCGGGGAATGCCTGCCGTAACGGATACTGCGGAGCTTTTGCGGCAATGGCGTAAACATTCGGCACACTTCGCTGGCGGCCTTCCCTCGCTGCAAAAGCGCCGCCAAAACCTGCAGGGCCCCAATAAGGCCGTCGCCGGTCGTGGCAAAATCCGAAAGAATAATATGGCCCGACTGTTCGCCGCCGAGATTTTTCCCAACCGCCCGCATGCGCTCGGCCACGTAGCGGTCGCCCACCCGCACGCGGTCTACGCTTAGGCCTCTTTTGGCAAGGAAATGCTCGAGCCCGAGGTTGGACATGACGGTTGCCACAATCCCCCCTCCCGCCAGACGCCCTTCCTCTGCCCACCAATCAGCAATCAGCGCGAGAACCTGATCGCCATCCACCAATGCTCCCTTTTCGTCGGCAAGAACCAGTCGGTCGCCATCGCCATCCAGCGCGATTCCGATATCCGCCTTGTGCTCTAAGACTTGTTTGCAGAGAAACTCGGGGACGGTGCAACCGCAGTCGCGATTGATGTTGAGCCCGTCCGGGGTGACACCGACCGCGATAACATCGGCGCCGAGTTCCCATAATACGGTTGGTGCCACGCGATAGGCCGCGCCGTTCGCGCAATCCACCACGATGCGAAGCCCATCCAGCCGCAATCCGCGTGGCAAGGTGGATTTTGCGCTTTCGATGTAGCGGCCGGCCGCATCGTTAAGTCGGGACGCACGACCAAGCGCGGCCGGCGCCGCCAAGCGCGGCTGCAGGGCCGAGCCCATCAGATGTTCTATTTCCGCTTCCGTTTCGTCGGAAAGCTTGAACCCGTCCGGGCCAAACAACTTGATTCCATTATCTTCAAACGGATTGTGGGAAGCGGAAATCATGACCCCAAGATCGGCCCGCAGGCTTCGGGTCAGCATGGCGATCGCCGGTGTGGGCAGCGGCCCCACCAACACCACATCCATTCCCGCACCGATAAACCCCGCGGTCAGCGCCGGTTCAATCAAATATCCCGAAAGCCGCGTGTCTTTGCCGATCACTACACGATGGCGGTGGCTGCCGCGCGTGAACAAAAGCCCCGCTGCCTGACCAAGCTTTAACGCTGTTTCCGCAGTCATCGGCTCGGTATTGGCCGTGCCGCGAATGCCATCGGTGCCGAACAGGCGGCGTTTGTTGGCCATGATTCTTCAACCCTCGTTCCCTATAGGTTCTACCTTGAAGGCAACTTCTCACGGTATCAATGCGGGCCGTGTCAACCCGTGCCATGTGCGCACGGCTTGAACGGTTTCCGCAACGTCATGCACACGCAACACGCGCGCTCCCCGTGCGAGAGCAAAAAGGGCTCCGGCAAGTGAGGCGGGGCCGCGCTGCTTCGGTCCGGCGCCGCCGGAATAGCCGGCAAGAAAACGTTTGCGGGAAAGCCCCACCAAGATTGTGCAACCAAGGTTCATCAACAGCGGCAATCGCCGGAGTAGCATAAGGTTCTGCACGGAGTTCTTGGCAAAGCCGATCCCCGGGTCAACGGCGATGCGCGCGCGGTCAATCCCTGCCCGTTCCGCCGCGGCAACCCGTTCGGCCAACTCCAGTGTAACCTCCACGGCGACATCTCGGTAGTGCGCGTGCGCGGCCATATCGCTCGGCGTGCCGCGCATGTGCATAAGCACCAGGTAGCAATCCCGCTTTGCAACCGTGGCAAGTGCATCCGGATCGTGCTGCAAAGCAGAAACATCGTTAATGATCGCAGCACCGCTGTCCAGCGCGGCCGCCATGGTGGCGGCGTTGCGCGTATCGACGGAAATAGGCAGGCCGAGTCCGGTGAGCGAACGTATCACCGGCAGGATCCGAGCCTGCTCCTCCTCCACGGGAACCGGCGCGCTTCCGGGCCGCGTGCTTTCGCCGCCGATATCAAGAATGTCGGCCCCGGCTTTTGCCATCGCTTCGCCAGCGGCAACGGCATCCTCGGCCCGCAAGTGCTCGCCGCCATCGCTAAAGCTATCCGGGGTAACATTCACAATCCCCATCACTGCCGGTCGCGAAAGCGGCATGCCGGCCCAAGCCGTTAGCGGCTTTACCAGCTCCTCCAACCTCTCCCGCCAAGGCGGAGCAAGATCCGCCGCACGTTCCACGCGGTCGATTCCGTGGTTCCAGTCGATCAAGCGTGCAAGGGTGAACGCTAATCCTGTGTTCCCAAGCCGGAACGCAAGTCCTGCAGCCACGCAAGCTTCCGCTTCGGGACCATCAAGCAGCCCGAGTGGTTCAATCAGCCGCATTGCGCAGCGCTATCTGGCATGCCGAAAGCTCAGCCCGGCTGTGGCGCCGGCCCGAGCCCCGGGGCTGGCGGCGGCGGGGCAGGCACGGCCGGTCGCGACGTGCTCGGCACCGAGGCGCGGCCGCGCTCCAGGGGCTCCTCGGCGACCTTGCGGATCACCGGTTCGCCCCGCAGCACCTGGCGGATTTCCTCGCCGGTCAGCGTTTCGTATTCCAGCAAACCGCGTGCCAATCGATGGAGTTCTTCGATATTCTCGGTAAGAATAGTTTTGGCGCGCGTGTAAGCGGCGTCGATGATGGCCTTGATTTCGGCATCGATCGCGCGCGCCGTCGCTTCCGAAAGATTTTTCTGCTGCGTCACGGAATAGCCGAGAAAGACTTCTTGGCTGTTATCGCCGTAGGCAATCATGCCCAGACGTTCGCTCATGCCCCATTCCGTAACCATGCGACGCGCCTGGTCGGTGACCATCTTGATATCGCCGGCCGCACCGTTCGAGACCTTCTCGGGGCCGAAAATAATTTCTTCCGCCGCGCGCCCGCCCATGGCCATGGTCAATTCGGCCAGGAGCTTTGCCTTGCTCTTGGAATAGCGATCTCCCTCCGGCAAGCTCATGACCAGTCCCAAAGCCCGACCACGGGGAATAATGGTTGCTTTGTGTACCGGGTCACATTCCGGCTCATACAGAGCGCAGAGAGCATGGCCGGCTTCATGATAGGCGGTCATGCGCTTTTCTTCCTCGCTCATCACCAGCGAGCGGCGCTCGGCACCCATCATGACCTTATCTTTGGCGGCTTCAAATTCAGCCATAGAGACGACCCGCCGCCCAAGCCGTGCCGCAAGCAGCGCGGCCTCGTTGACCAGATTGGCGAGATCTGCTCCGGAAAAGCCGGGCGTGCCGCGCGCGATAATCTTTGGATCGACATCGCTCGCCAGCGGGACCTTGCGCATATGCACTCTGAGGATTTTTTCGCGCCCGTTCACATCGGGGTTGGGGACCACGACTTGCCGGTCAAACCGGCCGGGGCGCAATAGCGCAGGGTCGAGCACATCCGGGCGGTTCGTAGCGGCGATCAGGATCACGCCTTCGTTGCTCTCAAAACCGTCCATCTCAACCAGCATCTGGTTTAAAGTCTGTTCTCGCTCATCGTTGCCGCCGCCGAGCCCCGCACCGCGATGCCGTCCGACCGCGTCAATTTCGTCGATAAAAATAATGCAGGGTGCGTTTTTCTTGCCTTGATCGAACATATCCCGCACGCGCGAGGCCCCGACACCCACAAACATCTCGACGAAATCCGACCCGGAGATAGTAAAGAAGGGCACATTCGCTTCGCCGGCGATGGCGCGGGCAAGCAAAGTCTTCCCGGTTCCCGGGGGACCGACCAGCAACACCCCTTTCGGGATTTTGCCGCCCAAACGCTGAAATTTTTGCGGATCCCGCAGAAATTCGACAATTTCTTGCAGCTCGCTCTTGGCCTCGTCGATGCCGGCGACGTCGTCAAAGGTGACCCGCCCCTGTTTTTCCGTCAGAAGCCGCGCGCGTGATTTGCCGAAACCCATGGCGCGCCCGCCGCCGGTCTGCATCTGGCGCATGAAGAACACCCACACGCCGATCAAAAGCAGCATCGGAAACCAAGACAGCAAATAATGCAGCAGGGGGTTAACGTCGGTCTCCTCGGGCTTGGCGATCACCCGCACCCCCTTATCCGTGAGCCGCTGGACGAGGGTGGGATCTTCGGGCGTGTAGGTTTGGAAAGTCCGCCCGTCGGTCAGTTGGCCGGTGACCGTATGGCCTTGGATAACGACATCCCGCACATGGCCCGCATTCACCTCAGCGAGCAGATCGGAATAGGCAACTTGTGCCGCGGCCTGATGGGAAGTTCCGGGTTGAAACAGGTTGAAAAGTACAACCAGGAGCAGGGCGATGATCACCCAAAGCGCGAGGTTGCGACCAAAATTGCTCATTCCGTTCATCCTCTTGCTCGCCGATTTGTCCGCGGCGAGACTTTACGGCAGCGCGGGAACCTAGCTCCTTTTGGGACGCCGGACCCCGCTTGCTTCAAGATAGGGTGTCCGCTGCCGCTCTGCAGCCCCATTCCGTGGCAGAGAGAAACATTCCCCCCGCAGCAGGAACAGGGGGGCAAAGCACCACCGGCATGGCCCGACAGGCGGCACTATCAGGATAACCGAGATGCGGCACCGCTACCAACACCGATTTGCACCAAATTGCCGGTAAGGTCTGCATGATGGCGGCTGGCAAATGGCTCATCTTGCGTAACCGCACTGCCGAGCTTGCACCGAGCGCCCCGAGCACGGATCCCTCCGGCGGCCGTGCGTTCACAGCCAAGCGAAACCGGCCGTCCCAGCACCGGTCGGGTGCTGCCGGCACGGCCGGAGCCATGGCGGCCGCCTCCCGCACCAAAAGCCATCCGTGGCCGAGCTTGCCCGCAGGGAGAACGCGGATGCCCGCGAGCGTTGCGGAACGCGGCGAGGCGGCGAGCGGGGCAACCTGCCGAAGCGGAGGCGGGTAAGCGGCGCCGGTGAGCGCCTGGATTAAGGAGGCCAGGGCGGCGGGCGGCAACGGCCAGGACGTCAGCAGCGCGTATCCCTCGGGGAAGAACCGCACACTCTGTGCAAGTGCCTCCGCAGACCTATGCTCGGCCGTTTTGCGCGCCATAGCCGCTTCTTTTGCTTGCGTCAGAAGAATTGGCCCCAACGGCTTTGCTTCCGCAGTGGCGAGCTGCGCCCTAAGCCGCGCGCGAAGAAAGCGGCGGTTGCGGTTGGAGGGGTCTTCCACCCATGCCACGCCGGCCGCTTCCAACGTGGCCCGCAACCGTTCTGGTGGAAATCGCAGCAATGGGCGCAGAAGCCGCACAAAGGGCAACTCTCGAAGCGCCGCCATGCCGGCAAGCCCGATCAGCCCGCTCTGCGCTTGCTTGCGCATCCATATCGTTTCCGCTTGATCGGCGGCATGGTGCCCGAGCAGAAGGTGCAGAAGCCCCATGGCGCGGCACGCTTCCATCAGCGCCTGATATCGCGCTTCCCTGGCCCGCGCCGCCGATGCTGTGCCATTCGAAAGCGTGGAGAGCGGCAAAATCCGGCTGGCGATACCCCGTGCAGCAAGCCGTTCTTGCGTCAAGATCGCCTCTGCGCGTGATTCGGCACGCAAGCCGTGATCCACAATTAAGGCAAGAAGGCTGCCCCTACGGGCCCGTGCCCACGTATCGGCAAGAACGGCAAGGGCCATGCTATCGGCTCCGCCGGAGACCGCGGCCGCCAATCGCGGCGTTTCCTCAAACGGCCCGAGCTCGGCCATTGCGGTGGCGAATTCGGCCGCCGAGATAGCCTTCAATGGCAGCCCGCCCTCTCGCGCAAGGCTGCCATGCGTTGGCGTAATTCGCCTTTCAGGTTGGGGAACTCGGCCCTGAGTTTGTTCAAGGTCGCACAAGCGGCAGGCTTGGCGTTGATGTTTAGCAACGAATCGGCAAGCCCAAGCAAGGACGGTGGAGCGAAAGGCCCCGTGCGCGCGCGGTTGTAGGCGTCATCGAAGGCTAGTGCCGCCTGCTGATAGTTTTTTTGCCCGGCGAGCGCCTCCGCCATCAGGTATTGGGCCTTGGTAGCGGCTTCGCCCCGACTGCGCGTGAGCGCCGCGCGCGCGGATTTCTCCGCGGTGACATAATCGTGTCGATCCAGCGCCGCTTGGGATTCCGCAAGCAATTGCTCCGGCGTTTTCGGTGCCGGTTTTTCTGTTTTTCCCGGGCCGGAGCCGACAACTCCAAGCGGGGTTGGGGGGGGCGAGGTGGGCGAAACCCCTCCCTCTTTTGTTGCCGCTCCGGCAGGGGCTGCCGATCCGCTGGAGGCACCGCCTTCAACCTGGAATTTCAGATCGTCGATGCGCTTTCCCAGCTCCTGTCCCTGACGGTCCACCGTGTGGGAAAGCTCTTCCACTTGCCCACGAAGAACGCGGACCTGATCTTCCAGTACGCTGATTCGGTCCAGAAGCTCGGGCACCAGGTCCGGAGACGCGCCGCCTCCGCCTTTCTCCTGGGAAGCAGCGCCAAGGGCGGAGCCGCCTCCTTGGCTTTGCAGCGCCTGAAGCTGATGTTTCAGCTCCAAGATTTGGTTTTGGAGATAAATTCCCTCGCGGCTTTCAACCTGCGCGAAAGCCTGGCTTGAAAGGCTTGTCGCCAAGGCCGCGCCGGAAAGCACGGCGGCGAAGAACAGTTTCATGGCAACATATCCCGCGCGCCTCGCTCAGGCGAATGGAAAGCAAAACCGGCGGCTTCGGCGAGCCGCCGTGCTTTGCACCGTCCAGCGAGCGGATCGGCGAGCGAAGGTTACTGCACCGATGTAATCGCGTTCCGATTCTGGGCCCAAGCCTCCGGGGTCGAGCCAAGAGCAACCGGGCGATCTTTGCCGTAGCTGATCGTCGTCATACGTGCAGCGGATACGCCCTTCGCAACGACATAGTCGCGGTCGGCATCGGCGCGGCGCTGGCCCAGCGCCAGGTTGTATTCCTCGGTGCCGCGTTCGTCGCAGTTTCCGGCAACCTGGACTTTAACCTGGGGGTATTTCTCCAACCACGCGGACTGCCGATCGAGCGTCTCTTTCGCCTCCGGGCGGAGCGTAGAGCGATCGAAATCAAAGTAGATCCGATCACCGACATTTTGCACGAAATCCTGCTCACTGCCGGGAACCGGGCCGGAAGGCGCCGCAGTTGCGCCTGCCCCGGTCGTGGTAGCTGCCGTTTCTTTTTGTGCGCCGCATGCCGCAACAAGAGCCGCTACGGCGAATGCGGCAAGAATGCGAATGTTCATTTGGTGCGTCCTCGATAGGTGCCAAGCCGAGTGAGTGGAAAGACCCTGCGCGATAAGCGCTTTTCGCTTGCCCTGCTTTCGCACGGCAAGCTCTCTGCCCAATACGCAGCAGCAGCGTTTCGGTCAAGGTCTGGTTTGTTTTCTATAAGATATCCCCGATCAATTGTTGCCAAATAGGAACCCTTATGCCCCAAGCGGTGACCATGCCGGGTCGGAGGCATCGGTAGGGGTGGGCACTTCACGCTCGTTAAAGCCCGTAATATCGACGGTGACCAGCCGAGAAGTTCGCCCGGCGCCGCTGGCATCCCGAGCCGGGGTGGCACGCCAGAACATAATCACCCGTCCGTTCGGGCAGAATGTCGGCCCCTCTACCGCGAAACCTTCGGAAAGAAGGCGTTCCCCGGTTCCGTCGGGGTGCATCACACCAATATTCCAGGTGTCTTTTCCAAGACGGGTAAAGGCAATCAAGTCTCCCCGGGGGGACCATACCGGCGTGGCATAGCGGCCTTGCCCGAAGCTGATTCGGCGCACGTTCGAACCGTCGGCGTTCATAATATAAAGCTGCTGGTCGCCGCCGCGGTCGGAATTAAACACAATTTGCTGCCCATCGGGGCTATAGCAGGGGCTGACGTCTATGGCCCCGGAGTCGGTCAATTGCCGCTTCCGCCCCGTGGCGAGATCCACAACATAGATGTTGGATGCCCCGCCCCGGGTGGCAGCGAGCACAACGCTATTTCCGTCCGGAGAAAACCGGGGAGAAAGGGTCATTCCCTCCCACATTCCAAGGAGATTTTCGGCCCCCGTGGTGAGATCGAACAAGTAGACCCGCGGCTGGCGATGGGCAAAGCTCATAAAGGCAATTTCGTCGCGCTTGGGGTGAAAGCGCGGGGTGAGCACCAACCAGGAGCCGTCGGTCAGATAACGCAAATTGGCGCCATCTTGATCCATGATCGCCAACCGCTTGATGCGGTGTGCCATAGGCCCGACGGCCGAGACATACACAATCCGCGTGTCAAAATAGCCCTGCTCACCCAAGAGCCGTTCGTAAACCGCATCGGCGATCATGTGAGCCACACGCCGCCAATTCTTTACTGAAGTGGTGTATGCGGTTCCCTGAATCTGCTGTTGCGGGAGAATGTCCCAGAGGCGGAATTCCACCCTTATGCTGTCTCCGCTTGCTCCGCTGATGCGGCCGGTAACCAGCGCCTGAGCGCCGATTGCCTGCCAGTCATGCCAAGCCGGGACCCCGCTTTGCTCAAAGGCTTGCGCAGGAGCCACGAAAGCAGCCGGGTTGATCGGTTTGAACAGACCGCAATTGGCCAAGTCGTTGGTGATCACTTGCGCCAGGTCGTGGTTGAGATGCGCAAGCTCGCCGGCGCCACCGAAGAAATCCGGAATGGCGATCGGGATCGGCGCAGCCCGCGCGCGGTCTACATCGATAACGGCGCTGCCTCCGGCAGTCGAAGCGGGTGCCGCGGCGGCAGTGCCGGAGGGCGCAGGCTGCGCCTCGGCAATCACCGGCAGCACGGCAAGAGCGCTTGAAAGCTCAAGCAGCCTGCGGCGTGTGAGAGAACGGCGCGAAAGAGAGAGAGCGTGCATTTTCTCCACCATCAGGATTCTCGGTCTACGCTATATAGTCTCAAGAGCCTTCGTGCGCTTTCCGAAGCGTCACGGTCTGAATCGAAAATCTAATGTGTTTCGCTGGCCGCGAAGTGAAGGGGGCAACGGTAGAGTTGCGCAAAGAGGGTCAAGCACTGCTCGCACCGCACGCTCTGCAAAAGCGCGGAAGACGGGATCTGCATTGACGCGCGCAATATCCGGCCCGACCACCCTTGCCACGCGGGCCACGCCGTTTTCATCGGTCTCCACCTGCAGGCGCACCTGGAATTGCTCGACTTCCTTTGCACCGGGATCATAGGTCCAGCAGCGCCGCACCTCATCGCCGATCGCCGCCCGTTCATCTGCCGAAAGCTTGGCCGTGTCGCTGCCCTCAAGAGCCCCGCCGCCATGCGGTGCTCCACCGGCGGCAGGGTTCGGGTGAGCCCGCGGCGGCTGCTTTTGACGCTGCAGCGCCCGCAGCTTCTCCAGCGTGTTCTCAAGCACTTGGCTTTCGGCGGCCATATTGGGGGTCGGCAAGGGTTGATGGGTCCTGCTCTTCGGCGCCGGCTTCGGCGGCGGCGAAGTCGGCTGAGACTCGGGCTCCGGCGGTGTTTGGGCCTGAGTGGGCGGAGCCGGAGGCGCCGGAGGCGGTGGTGGTAGCGGCAAGGATTGCGGCGAAAGCTCGGTCGGCGGCGAGGGAACAGGCGGCGTCGCCGCCTCGGCCGACGGCGCAGGCGGGGGCGGTGGCGGAGGCGGCGGTGGTGGTGGCGGCGCCTCTATCGGCGCGGGCTTTGGCGGGGTTGGGGCCGGCTCTTCGGGGCTTGCTTCCTGCGCTTCCGCCGCTGCGGGCACTTGCCCGACCGTTTCGGCCTTGCGGCTCTGCAAGAGCGGGGTTTCGAAAGCCACGGCGTATGCGGTTTCCTCCGGCGGATGCGGCGGCGGGCCGGCGTGGATGCTCAGAATAAGCAGCAGCACGAGCAAAAGATGGCCTGCGGCGGAAATCGCCGCGCCACGCTTCAACAGCGGGCTCATCGGAAGCACATTGTCCAGCTCTGCGGCGACAAAAGATCCTACTCACCCGCGCCCCTGAGCTGGCGCCGCCCCGCGCGTGCTCCCCGGATTCTGTGCGGGGCCTGGCGCAGGAGAGCCGGAAGCAGGGGGCGCCGTTGAAAGCGGCAGCGTGGGCTGTTCTGCCAAAAGCGCTACCTTGTTGAAACCGCCTTGCGTGATCGTGCCCATCACCTGCATCACCAAGCCATAACTCACCGTTTTGTCGCCACGGACGAAAATACGCCGCTCCGGGTTGTTCTCCGCGATGGCGCGCAGCTTGGTCACCAGCTCGGGCAGTTGGACCTCCGCGTCTTGGAGAAAAATCTTTCCCTCGGCATTGATGGAGACGGTGAGGGGTTGGCTATCCTGGTTGAGCGGCTTCGCATCGGTTTGCGGCAAATCTACGTTCACGCCCGAAGTCATCAGCGGCGCTGTGACCATGAAAATGATCAGCAACACCAACATGACATCCACAAGCGGGGTCACATTAATTTCTGATAACGGGCGATACCGGCCCCGCCGTTTGCCAAGACTTTCATCGCCGCCGTTGAGAGAAACCGCCATGCTTATACCCGTTCCTCGATCTGGCGCGAAAGAATTGCCCCAAACTCGGCGGCGAACGCCTCGAGCCGGGCCGCAAATCGCGCCAAGTCATTGGAAATTTTGTTGTAGGCAAGCACCGCGGGTATCGCTGCCACAAGACCGGTTGCCGTAGCAAACAAAGCCTCGGCGATGCCGGGCGCCACCACCGAAAGATTGGTATTATGCAATGCCGCAATGGCCGAGAAGCTATGCATAATACCCCAAACCGTGCCAAACAACCCTATGAACGGCGCGGTTGAGCCAACCGAGGCCAGAAATACCATCCATCGCTCCAATCGCTCCATTTCGCGTTGGATGGTAATTCCCATGGCGCGTTCGACGCGCTTTTGTACGCCCCCGCGGCTGACATCCGCCCCCACAACCCGGGCCGAGCGCCGCCATTCGCCCATAGCGGCGCTGAATACGGCGGCCATCGGGTGGCCAGGTTTGACGCCTTCTTGTTCATAAAGATCATCCAGACTGCCACCGGACCAAAACCGATCCTCGAACGCATCGGCGGCCCGCTGAACCCGGCGCAGCGAAGCCCATTTTTCAAAAATAATCGCCCAAACCCATACGCTGGCTGCCAACAAAAGCAGCATGACGAACTTAACGACAATATCCGCATGTAAAAATAAGCCAAGCAGAGACAAATCTCCATTTGCCACTGCAAGATTTGTTGCCTCAACCGCTCGATCCACACCTAAACTCCTTCATTGGTCCGCACTTCACGTGCCGCGCTCTTTCCTTTCCACTGTCCCCAGCGCAAAAATGCTTCGCGCCAGCGCTCCGGCAACCGCGCGGGCTTTTGGTCGGCCCGGCGCACCACGGCAAGGCCGAGATCAACCACTGTGAGCGGCGTGTCTTCTTTCACGCGAAAGAGTTTCTGTCGCAACGCCACCGAAGCTGCCCCCATGGCCACCGGCTCGGTGCATACCTCAAGCAAATCGTCGAGCCGAGCGGGGCTGCGATACTCCACCCTGACGTGCCGCACCACAAACATCAGGCCGTGTTGCTCCAAAAGCTCCGCGTGCGGCACGCCCAAATCGCGCAGAAGCTCGGTTCGTGCCCGTTCGGCAAAGCCGAGATAGCGCGCGTGATAGACAATCCCTGCCGCGTCGGTATCCTCAAAATACACGCGCAACCGGTAACAATGCCGTCCCGCTCCGTTCGTCAAGCCCTGAGGCTGCATCATTCTTCTGCATCTTCATCTGCGCGGGATTGCGCCAAGAGATCAAGCTCGAGCTGCGCCCGCGGTGGCGGCGGCAGCCCGAGGTGACGCCATCCTACCTCGCCCAGCACACGGCCGCGGCTGGTGCGCAACACAAACCCTTCCTGGATTAAAAACGGCTCGATCACATCCTCAAGCGTGTCCCGTGTTTCCGCCAGCGCGGCGGCCAGCGTTTCGATCCCTACCGGTCCGCCGCCATGATGTTCGGCAATTCGGGAGAGATATTTGAGATCCATCGCGTCCAGTCCTAGCCGGTCGACCTCCAGCCGAGCAAGCGCGGCATCGGCCAAGGTTCGATCGATCGCATGCGCACCCTGCACCAGGGCGAAGTCCCGAACCCGACGAAGCAGCCGCCCCGCAATACGCGGTGTGCCGCGCGAGCGGCGGGCGATCTCCGCCGCTCCCTCTTTGGTCAGCACAACGTTCAGCAGCCTTGCTGCGCGGGATAAAATCATTTCCAGTTCGGCCGGCGTGTAAAATACCAGACGGAGCGGAATGCCGAACCGCTCCCGCAAGGGTGTGGCGAGCAAACCCGCTCGGGTGGTGGCCCCGATCAGCGTGAACGGGGGCAGGTCGATGCGTATGCTCCGCGCGCCGGGCCCTTCGCCGATAATCAGATCGAGCTGAAAATCCTCCATTGCCGGATAAAGCACTTCTTCAATGGCGGGCTGCAGCCGGTGAATTTCGTCGATGAAAAGCACATCGCGCGGCTGCAGATTGGTGAGAATCGCGGCGAGATCCCCGGCACGCTGCAGCACCGGCCCGGATGTCGCGCGAAAGCCGACTCCCAGTTCACGGGCGATAATTTGGGCGAGCGTGGTCTTGCCGAGGCCGGGCGGCCCGTGCAGCAGAACGTGGTCAAGCGCTTCATGGCGCGCGCGGGCGGCAGCAATGAACACTGAAAGATTTTCCCGGATCGTCTGCTGGCCGACGAACTCTGCCAGGCTTTGCGGGCGAAGGCTCGCTTCCGCCGCATCGGTCTCGCTCAGCCCGGGGGAGACGGCACGCATGGCCTCGGAGCTTGTGCTCATTTGCGCATCTCCTTGGGGGCAAGTTCACGCAGGCAAGCGCGGATCGCGTCTTCTAAGGGCGCCTCCGGGCCAAGACGCTGCAAGACCTCGCGGAGCACCGGCGCGGCCTCGCCACGTCGATAGCCGAGATTGATCAGCACGGACACGGCGTCCTCTTCCAGCTTGCTAAAGGCCGGAGAGGGGGCCAAAGCCGATTCACCCCCGGCGGGAATCTCCAATGCCTCTGCCCGGTTTTTCAGCTCACTCACGAGTCGTGTCGCAAGTCGTGCGCCGACGCCTTGCGCACGGGTTAATGCCTTCGCATCCCCCCCGCGGATCGCAACGGCGAGCTCGCGCGGAGAGAAGGCCGAGAGAATATGCAACGCAAGCCGTGCGCCGACCCCCTGCACCGCAGTCAGCATTCGGAACCATTCCCGTTCTGCAGCATCGAGAAAACCATAAAGGGCGATGGCGTCCTCACGCACCTGCGTTTCTATTAAAACCTGCGCAAACGCCGGTGGGCGCGGCAACGCAGCCAATGTCCGGGTTGATGCGAACACCAAATACCCAACCCCGCCCACGTCAATGACGCAGCGATCCGCTTCCAGCGTATCCACCCGCCCGGTCAGTTTGGCGATCATCCCGAGCGCCTGCTCATTGGCCGGCGGAGAGAGCCATCCATGCGCGGCGGGTGCTCCGGTGATGCGCATGACAAATGGCAACTGCCAGCGCGTCCGCCGCATCGGCGCGTTTTATAGCCGTTCCCGGCAACAAGCGTTGCACCATCATCTGCACTTGCGATTTTTCCGCCCCTCCGGTTCCAACCACCGTTTGCTTGACGGTCTTGGCAGCATATTCGCTCACCGGCAGCCCTGCCAACGCGGGAACCAAAAGCGCAATCGCGCGCGCATAACCCAGTTTTAAGGTGGCGGCACCATTGCGGTTCACATAGGTTTCCTCAAGCGCCGCTTCGTTCGGACTGTAGCGAAGGATCAGCGCGCCCAAAGCATCGTGCAGGGTTTTTAGACGGTCCGGCACCGAGAGCGAAGGATTGGTCGCGATCACGCCATCGCCGATATGGCTGAGCCGCGAGCCCTCAACGTCGATAATCCCCCAGCCCGTAACGCGTAGACCGGGGTCAAGCCCCAGCACCCGGACCATCTTCGGGCTCACGCGGAAAGCTTTTGCAAGAGCGCTTCGGAAATTTCAAAATTGGCATAGACGTTTTGGACGTCGTCATTTTCCTCCAATGCTTCCAGCAATTTCATCACCACCGGCGCGGTGGTTTCATCCAGGGTAACAGTGCTCAGCGGGCGCCATTCCAGCTGTGCACTTTCGGGGGCGCCGAAGCGGCTTTCCAAGGCGTCGCGCACGGCAAAAAAATCTTCCACGGAAGTCGTTACTTCGTGGCCGTCCGGCGTGGTTTCCACGTTTTCGGCTCCGGCTTCGATTGCCGCCTCCAGCATGGCATCCGCGGTGGCGCTTTTGGCCGAATAGCGAATAACGCCGAGTCTTTGGAAGAGAAAAGCAACCGAGTTCGTTTCCCCGAGCGTGCCGCCGTGCTTGGCGAAGGCCGACCGAATTTCACCGGCCGTGCGGTTGCGGTTATCGGTCAGCGCTTCGACGATAATGGCCACCCCGGAAGGGCCGTAGCCTTCGTAGCGCACTTCGGCGTAATCGTCGCTGCCTGCCTCGCCGGTTGCTTTCTTGATGGCGCGATCGATCGTATCTTTGGGCATGTTGGCTTGGCGCGCCGCCGCTACGGCTGCCCGCAATCTTGGATTCGCGGCCGGGTCCGGCAACCCGCTGCGCGCCGCCACCGTAATTTCACGTATTAGTTTCGCAAATTGACGAGCGCGCCGCGCATCCTGTGCGCCCTTCCGATGCATAATATTCTTGAATTGGGAATGCCCGGCCATCGCCGTCTCTCACATCTTCGTGTTCGTGATGGGCGCTTCTAGCAGCAGAGCCCGGAAGCGCCAACCGTATGGGGCCAAACCCTAGCCGCCTAATGCGGCAAAGCGGACGGCTTCTTCGGCTGCGCGGAACAGAGCGCGGGCTTTTTGGCGCGTTTCTTCATATTCGGCCTCGGGGCGCGAATCCGCAACCACGCCGCAGCCGGCCTGCACATGCATCATACCATCCTTGATGACCGCCATGCGTAATCCGATGCAGGTGTCCATCGTGCCGTTGGACGCAAAGTAGCCGATGCAGCCCGCATAAATACCGCGCTTTGTCGGCTCCAGCTCTTCGATAATTTCCATTGCTCGAACTTTGGGCGCCCCGGTCAGCGTGCCGGCCGGAAAGCCGGCAATCAACGCATCCACCGCATCGAGCCCCGCCCGGAGTTTGCCTTGCACATCAGACATGATGTGCATGACATGGCTAAAGCGTTCGATTGCGAAGCTTTCGGTCACACGCACGCTGCCCAGCTCGGCGACGCGGCCCACGTCATTGCGGCCGAGATCGAGCAGCATCAAATGCTCCGCCCGTTCTTTCGGATCCGCCAGAAGCTCCTGCTCAAGCCGAATGTCTTCCTCGTGCGTGGCGCCGCGCGGACGTGTTCCGGCGAGCGGGCGGATCGTCACGATCCCGTTTCGCACACGCACCAGAATTTCCGGGCTGCTGCCGGCCACCGAGAAATTCCCGAAATCCAGATAGAATAGGAAAGGTGCGGGGTTGATCCGTCGCAACGCCCGGTAAAGCGCAAACGGGGGCAGCGCGAAGGGGGCGGAAAAGCGCTGGCTGATGACGATCTGGAACGCATCGCCGGCGAAGATGTATTCCTTTGCCCGTTCCACAGCCTGCAGGAATTCCTCCTTGGTGAAATTAGACGAAGGAGGGGGCATCGGCGGCAGCTCCACCGGCGGCGCCGCGCGCGGCAAGGGGCGGTTCAGAGCCGCTTGCGCTTGGTCCAAAAGCGCTTCGGCTTCGGCATAGGCGCGTTCGGCCGAAACCCCGGGGCGGGGAAAGGTCGGCGCAACCAGGGTCAGCTCGTCGTTGACGTTGTCGAAAATCGCAAAAAGGGTCGGCCGCACCAGAATGGCTTCCGGCAAACCCAAGTCATCGCGGTTTTTCGCGGGAAGCCGTTCCATTAGCCGCACCATGTCGTAGCCCAAATACCCCACCAACCCGCCGGCCATGGGCGGCAAGCTTTCCGGCACTTCTACCCGGGTTTCGGCGATCAGCGCGCGCAGGCTTGCCAGCGCGGGTCTCGGGTCTGCCACGAACGCATGCGGCGCAGAGCGGGCGTGGCGATTGATCTCGGCCACACCGTTGCGGCACCGCCAAATGAGATCCGGTTCCATTCCGATAATGGAATAACGACCGCGCGCGGCGCCGCCCTCGACGCTTTCCAGAAGAAAACTGTTGGGGCGGCCCTGCGCGAGCTTCAGAAAGGCCGCAACCGGGGTTTCCAGATCCGCCACCCCTCGGCGCCAAAGCAAACTGCCCCGCTCGGCCTCATAGGCCGCACGGAAAGCAGCAAAGCCCGGAGCGACGGAAACGTTCATGGTTGCACTACTCTGCGAAGAGACGTCATCGGGTTAAGGCTGGGCAATGGTTTCCAGCAGTTTTTCATTCACACGGGGCTTTGCGGCCTCGCGCAGCCCTATGACATAAACCGAATCGAGGTCGTTGGCGATCTGCCGCGTGAGTTGATCGCGCATGCGGCCATAGCCTACCGGATCGGCCTTGGGATCGGGCTGTTGAATCTCCGTCAATTGCGCCACGACGAAGGAGTCCTCTGTCTCCACCATGGTGGCCTCGCCGCGCTTCATGCTGAAGAGCAACATGGAGAGCTGCATGGGCACGCCGGGAGTGGGCACGCCGCGGGCGGCCGGGGGCAACACGTGCGTTTCCAACCCCGCCGCCTTTGCTGCTTCCGAAAGCGGCTTGCCGTCCTTTACGGCGGCATAAAGCTTTGCCGCGGCGGTTTCCTGCTCGTGGCGCATCGCGTCTTGCTTGTAGGCCTGCTCCACTTCTGCCCTTACCTCGGCGAACGGCTTTTCCGCCGGCGGGGTGATGCTCTCGACCACCAGGGCATAGTAGGAAGACGCTTGCGAGGACCCACTTTGCCCGCCGCTTGCCGGCACCTCGACCAATCTCGGCGGGTCGCCGGGCTTGGTTTGGAAGGCCGCCTCCACCACCGCTTTGCGGAGCTCCTCGGGACCGGGGATCGGCGCCGGCACACCTTGCGGGGTTATGCCTTGCGCATCCAGCGTGCCGGTTACGGCGACCAGCCCCAGATCTCCCGGAAGCTCCTCCAATTTCGCTCCACCAGCCAGCAGATCCTCAACTTTATTGGCGCGATCATAAATAACATCGGCCGCTTTCTGCAGTGCCACTTGCTGGCGAAGCTCGTTTTTCACTTCGGCGAGCGTGCGCTTGCCGCCCGGGTGGATGGCGGTAACCCGCACCAGGTAATAGCCCAGATCGGTTTTGATGGGCGCGGATATCACATTGAGCGGCGCCTTGAAGACCTCGTCCGCAAGCTGAGGCACCGGAATTTCCGCGCGGCTCGCGTTATCCAGTTGCACGGCGTTGCCGTCCGGTGTCTTGGCAGCTTTTTCGATCGTTGCCCAGTCCGCCCCTGCGCGCCATTGCTCGGCCAAGGCTTTGGCGCGTGCTTCGTTCGGGGCGAGCACGATTTGCACCGAACGTTTTTCCGGAACATCGAATTCCGCCTTGCGGCTCTCATAGGCGGCGGCGATTTCCTCCTCGCTCACGGGGAGCGTCTTGGCAATGGCTTCCGGGGTCAAAATCACCGCCTTGATCCGCCGGTATTCGGGCCTGCCGAACTTTTCCGGATGATTTGCCCAGTAACGGGTAAGCTCGGCTTCGGTCGGCGAAGGAGGGGCAGGGGCGGCAGCGAAAGGGAAGGTCACGGCCATTGCCACGCGCTTTTCGTTCCGAAAGGCATAAACGGCATGCACCAGGAGATCCGGCGCCACGGCGCCGGCATGGATTGCGCTGAGCAATTGTTCTTGAGCAAGGTCGCTTCGCATCAACCCCAAAAATCGCTCCTCGGAGAGATTGGCGGAACTCAACAGCCGTTCCAAAGCGATGCGATCAAGCGTTCCATCGGACTTGCGCAGTCCGGGTATGGCCAAGACGGCTGCGCGCACGGCTTCATCCGGCGTTTGCAGTCCGAGGTCAGCGACTTTCTTGGCGATCACCGTTTGCGTAATCAACCGTTGCAAGGCTTGCTCGGCGAGCTGTTGGCGAATCGCCGGCGTCGGCTCTTCGTTCGGCCGGGCGCGGCGGAATTGCGCCAGCTCCTGCTGATAAGCCTCTTGCACCAGCGGCAGCTGCAGCTTTTCCCCGGCCACCGAGGCCACGGCCGTGTCGGTGCCGATGACGCGGATCATATCGCCCACGCCCCAAGCCGCGAAGGCAACCACCAAAATCAGAAACAGAGCCCGGACAACCCAGGTATTCAGCGCGGCGCGTAAGCTGGAAATCATGCATAAAGGTCCACGGTTCACGCCCTGTTCTCCGCCGATCGCGGAGCCGGGCTCTCGATGCTGCTTCTATACTATGGAAAAATCCACGCCAACTGGCAGCAGGGTGGAACGCCAGCCCCTGCTCGAATACCGGCCTGCATTTGTCTCGCGCCGCAGACTGGGTTACCACGCTTCTTATGCCTGTATCGCTGTTTCTGTTGGGTGTGGCGAATTTCGCCCGCCGGCATGCTGTTCTTGTGGTCGTGGGTGTTTTGCTCTTGGCAGGGGTCATGGGGTGGTATTCATTCCATTCCCTGGGTCTCAACAGCGATGTGGATACGCTGTTTTCCGAGAGCCTCCCATGGCGCCAACGCCAGATTGCTTTTAGCCAGGCTTTTCCGCAATTCACCGATCTTTTGGTCGGCGTGATCGAAGCAGAAATCCCCGAGGAAGCGGATGCCACCGCCGCCGCCCTGGCCGATCTCCTCGCGCAGGATAAAGCCCATTTCATCAGCGTCAGAAGACCCGACGCAATGCCGTTCTTTGACCGCGAGGGAATGCTTTTTCTGAGCAAGAAAGAACTCGAAGATTTGCTCAATCGGGTCATTGATGCGCAGCCTTTTCTTGGCCAGCTTGCTCCGGATCCCACCGCACGCGGCCTGTTCGGGGCGCTCGGCCTGCTTGGTGTCGGCGTAGAACGCGGCGAAGTGGATCTCGGCCCTTATCTCCCTTCTCTTCGCGCCTTTGAGAAAAGCCTCGCTGCCGCGCGGAGAGGCGTCTATCAGCCGCTTTCCTGGCAAAAGCTGATCGGGGGTTCGGCAGGAGACGTTGCAGGAAAATATCGTTTCGTTCTGGTGCAGCCCAAGATGAATTACGGCGCGCTGGAGCCCGGAGCGGAAGCAACGCGTGCCATGCGCCGCGCAGCAAGCACGCTGGAATTCATCCGCTCTGGGGCGGCAAAACTCCGCATCACCGGTTCGGTTGCGCTCTCGGATGAAGAATTTGCCACCGTGGCCCACGGCATGTTGACCGGAACGCTTGCCAGTCTTGCGCTGATTACACTTTGGCTGTTTTTAGCGGTCGGCTCTTGGCGGCTCATTGTGCCGATCTTGCTGACTTTGCTTGTGGGTTTTGCTTTCACGAGCGCATTTGCCGCCGCCGCTGTGGGCACGCTTAATCTGATCTCGCTTGCGTTCGCAATTTTGTTTGTCGGAATTGCGGTGGATTTCGCAATTCAGTTCAGTGTCCGATTCCGCGAGATGCTTTATGCCTTAGGCGATGTCTCCGCTGCATTGGCGGAAACCGCCCGGCGAGTCGGTGTGCAGATTTTGCTTGCGGCGGTCACGGCCGCGGCCGGATTTTACGCTTTTGTTCCAACAAAGTTTCGCGGTGTTGCGGAACTCGGCCTTATCGCGGGCAGCGGCATGCTGATTGCCTTTGTTTGCACAATTGGCTTCTTGCCGGCAGCGCTGGCTTTGTTCCGCCCGCCCGGAGAAACCGCAGAAGTTGCGTTGCCCTTCGGTGCTCATGCAGATCGGCTTCTGCAGCGCTGGCGTTTGGCGGTGATCGCGGTGTTCATTGCAGTCGGGCTTTCCGGAGCGGCGATGGTTCCTCATCTGGTTTTCGATGCCGATCCTCTGCACACAAAAGATCCGAACACCGAGGCCATGCGCACGCTTTATGATCTGCTCGATAACCCGCTGACAAACCCCTACAGCGTGGAAAGCCTGGAACCCTCCTTGCAGCAAGCCGAAGCACTAGCCGAACGTTTGCGGAAATTGCCGCTGGTTGACACCGTGCTGACACTGGGAAGTTTCGTTCCGGAAGATCAAACGGAAAAGCTCGAGATGATCGCCGATGCAGAGAACATTCTCGCCCCGACCCTGGCTGCGCAGGACTCGCCCGCCCCCTTGGATGCAGCGCAAATCCGCATGGCAATGGATACCGCGTTGGCATCGCTTGATCCTGCCGCCCGAAAGCTCGAGCCCGAACATCCCTTGGTGCGCATTGCTGCCGATTTGCATGCGCTGAAGGGCGCATCCGATGCGAGCTTGCTCGCGCTTAATCGGGCATTGACGCTGTTTTTACCCGATGAGCTGCAACGGTTGCGCACTGCGCTTCAAGCAAAAAAAGTGACGCTGAAAGATCTGCCCGAGGAAATAACACGCGATTGGCTGCTTCCGGACGGGCGCGCGCGGATCCAAGTGCTCGGCACGCCTGCCACCCGCAGCAGTGCTGGCATGCGTGCATTGGTCGATTCGGTACGAAAGATCATACCGGAAGCAGGCGGATCTGCCGGGATTATTATCGATACCTCTGATACCATCCTCAGCGCGTTCCGCTCAGCCGTGATCGGGGCATTGCTTGCCATCGGCGTGATCTTGCTGCTGGTTTTGCGGCGGATTGTCGATGCGGCGCTGGTCATGGTCCCGCTCTTGCTTTCGGCGCTGCTCACGGCACTGATTGCCGTGTTGCTTCCTTTGCCGCTCAATTTCGCCAATATCATCGCGCTTCCCTTGCTTCTGGGTGTCGGCGTTTCCTTCAACGTTTACTTCGTGATGAACTGGCGCGCGGGAGCAACTCGCTTCCTTGGTTCGGCGACCGCACGGGCGGTGCTGTTTTCGGCTTTCACCACCGGAACGGCCTTCGGCTCCCTCGCGCTTTCCGCGCATCCCGGCACGGCCAGCATGGGCGAGCTTCTGCTGCTGAGCCTTGGCGCCACACTGATCACCACGCTTGTCTTTATGCCTGCGCTCTTAAGCGGCCTTCACCCTGCCGAGGGAGGAAAGCGTTAACACGAATGCGTTTTCCTATGCGCTCCCAAGAGAGGAGCGGTCTCTGTGTGTACCACGCGTGTTTTTGCCATTTGCGCAACCTTTGCGGCGATTGCCCTCTTCCTTCCCGCTCGGCCTTCACGTGCGCAGAGAGAGCCGCCGCTGCCGGCCGATTGCCCCGCCGAGCCCGCCGGGCCGGATACGTTTTCCCTCGGGCTTTTTTTCGGGCTGCCGGGCATCTTGGGCTTGCCCGGAAGCGGTGGGGCCGTCGGCGCGTTGGATCTTGATCATCTTCCGGCGGAAGGGACGCTTTGCACACCTGCCGAACCCGCGCTGCCGAGCGACATTCTTCACGGGGATCCGGCAAAGAATTTGCTCGGCAACGAAAGCGGGGAAGATATCCTTTCCGGCCCGCCGGCGCGGGATCTGCTACACGGCGATTAAGCCTCACCGGCCGTTGCTTTTCAAAATTTCAGTGTTCGGACATGTAAAAAGGATAGACACTGTTACACCAACGTGCCATTCTAACGCCGAGTGTCACGTTGCTGGCGAGGAGGCTAGGTGATGTCCAAGCCCAGCACCGGGCGGATGTGCCGGATGGTTTTATGCTCCGCCTTTCTGATCGGGACGGCGGGCGGGATTTCGCTGCACGTTCAAGCTCAGGAACAGACCCAGGAAAATGTGCCGCCTCCGCGGGTCGGCAATGTGTGGGAGGGGCTATCGCACCAGCCCACCGAGAGCGAAGTGGAAGGCGCTCTTCAGCAACAAGGCCTCGAGCTGCCGCCCAACCAGCAACGCCGGCTGAATACCGAGGTTGAGGATCTCGCAAAGCAATTGCTTCAACAAGAGCAGACGGATCCCGCGATTGCCGGCCAAATGAGAAAATATGAACAAAGTAAGTAACAAGAATGCAGAGCAAGATATTGACTTATAAGTCCTTTTGCGAATAAAATAACAAATTTCGTTACACGAGCCGGGAGGTTGCAGCGCAATGCCGTTTCCGAAGAACTGGCTGGAGGAATTGGTTATTGAATGGCTGGACCTCGAAGGGTTCGTAACGACAACGAATATCGGTGTCCCTGCCGAAGGAGGGGGACGCTGGTCGCCTGACGTAGTGGGCGCGAAATGGCAAGACGAGGGAAAAAAGAAGCTTTTGATTCGCCATTGCGAGCCCACGATGTTCCTGAACCAGGAACGTGAGAAAGTCAAAGAAAAATTTAAAGGTAAGTTTTCGGGCGAAATTCAGGACTGTGTGAAAGAGCACTTTGCTTGTATTTTTGGGAAGGAAGCTGTTGACAAGGCCGATTACGAGAAATGGGTAATCACCTTCGAAGCTTCGTGCGAGGTTCAAAACGCTCTGAAAGGGCTCGGCATCAAGATTCTCACGGGGGAAGAATTTGTTCGGAACGAGGTGTTGCAAAGCTTCGTACGCTACAGAAAGCTGCCCCGCAAATCGAAGAAGACAACATTGCCGGAAGACAAATGGCTTTTGGGGTTGATCGATCTTTTAAACAAAAGGGGGCTGATAAAAAAAGCCGATAATTGAAATCCCGCCTGTTAAGAGATCAATATGTCCCGCTTTCCAGCCGCGCCGGTGCCGCGCAAATCCGAAAGTATGAGTAAAATAAGCAATAAGAAGCCTGCGGGAAGCCCAACCCGTGCTCATTCCGCAAAGGCGGAGCTTCCTACGCCAGCCTGTTAACGCTTGAACCGCAGGGCCCAGGCGCGCAGCGCAACCAGAAACGTCTTTAAAAGCGAACGCGTCGGTTCGTCCGCAAGTCTGCCTTCCGTATCAAATCGGGCAGGGGCGTCGGCGATAAAAATCTCCGGCTGGTTCATCACATAGGCGTTGAGAAACACGAATATCTGACGCAAATGATACTGCGCCCGTGCGGTGCCGAGCCTGCCGGGACTGGCGCCCATGAGCGCGATGGGCTTGCCCGAGAACGGCTGTTCCGGCGGGCGCGAAATCCAATCGATCGCATTTTTTAACACACCGGGCACGGAATAATTGTATTCCGGGGTAGCAATCAATACGGCATCGGCCGCGCGGATTTTTTCCCGAAGCGCTTCCACCGCAGGCGGGAACCCGGAAGCAAGCCGCAGGTCTTCATTATAAAGCGGTACTTCGGCAATGCTTGCTTGCTCAATACGTAAGCCTTCGGGGGCCAGTTCTTCCGCGGCGCGCAGCGCGGCCGCGTTGTAAGAGCCGCGTCGGAGGCTGCCGCAGATGCCGAGAACCGAAACCGCTTCCCCTCCGCTCATAGCGATTGCACCACGGCTTGAAGTTCCCGGCGCACTTCTTCGGCCAAATCTCTAAGACGCGGATTGTTAATCGCCTGCATGGAGGCCACCGGATCGATGGCTGCCACCTCGCTTTTCCCCGGTTCCAGCTCTTGCACGATAACATTGCAGGGCAGCATGGTCCCAACCTTGTCTTCCAGCGTCAATGCGCGATGCGCAAGCTTGGGGTTGCAAGCGCCGAGAATGCGATAGGGGCGAAATTCCACCCCGATTTTCTGCTTGAGCGTCTCTTTTACGTCGATTTCCGAAACCAAGCCGAACCCTCGCTCCTTAAGCGCCGCGAGCGTGCGCGCAATCGCGGTATCGAACGGAACATCGAGAGTTTTGGCGAAATAATAGCTCATCTTCTCCTCCATCCAGGGTGCGGACAATCCGGCCCGCGCGTTATGCGTAATGTAAGAAGGGCAAGGTGGAAGGTCGATGCCCGAGCCGCGGCAAAGGACCGATGCGGAAAAAGGGGGGCGGGGAAGCTTTCCCCGCCCGAGAGAGATTCATCTCCGCCCTTGAAAGGGAGGCAACAAACGGAGGAGACGGAACCCGGCACGACGAAATCCGGCTTCCAAAGCAAGAGTATCGGGCGCAGGTTTACGAAGTCTTGCAAACGAGAAGCTTTTTTCGTCAGAATCTCTCTAACCAAGAAAATTTGTTCAGAGAGTGGGAAATGCTGAAACCGCCACCCCGCGTCGGACCCCTGGTCGGGCTGAAAGTTTTGGAGCTCGGCCACTATATTGCCGGCCCTTTTTGTACTCGGCTGCTTGCGGATCTCGGCGCGGAGGTCATCAAGGTGGAACCGCCGGGCGGGGATCCGATTCGTGGCTGGGGAGCCCACAAGCACGGGCATTCCGTCTGGTTCAGCCTGCACGGCCGCAACAAGCTTTCGGTGGAGCTTGATCTCAAACGCGAAACTGCCGTGGCTGAAAAGCTCGCCGCGCGCGCCGATGTTTTGGTTGAAAACTTCCGCCCCGGCCAGCTGGAAAAGCTTGGGCTTGGGCCGTCTCGGCTCCATGCGCTGAACCCGAGGCTCATCATTGCGCGCATCTCGGGTTACGGTCAGGACGGCCCGTACCGCGACAAACCCTCGTTCGGCGCGATCGGCGAGGCGATGGGCGGGTTACGGCATCTTACGGGTTATCCCGGACGCACAGACCTGCCGCCGCCCCGGTGCGGCATTTCCATCGCCGACGATCTTGCGGGCCTCTACGGAGCGCTGGGCGTGCTGGCCGCCGTCTATCAACGCGATCTGGCCGGCGGCGGGCGGGGGCGGGTAATCGACGTTAATCTCGTCGATTCCGTGTTCAGCCTGATGGAAGGTATGCTTGCCGAATATGCCCTCGACGGCCGCATTCGTCAGCCGACGGGTGCCGGAATCCCGACAGCTGCCCCCAGCAACACCTATTTGTGTGCCGACGGCAAATGGCTTTGCATTGCCGGCAATTCCGACCCGATCTTCCGCCGCTTGATGGCGGCGATCGGCAAGGCGGAGCTCGCCGAGGACCCGCGCTTTGCCACCAATGCCGGGCGTTGCGCGCATGTCGAGGAACTGGATCGGATCATCGGTGCCTGGTGCAGCGGGAAAACCGCAAAGGAAGCGGAAGAGATTTTGAGCTTAGCCGATGTGCCCGCTTCCCGGCTTTATGATATCGCCGATTGCGTGGCGGACCCGCATTTCCGCGCCCGTTACTCTGTGCTGGAGGTGGAAGATCCGCTGATCGGCCGCACGCTGCACCCCGGCCCGGCCATCCGATTCGACGGCGATCCGCCGGAAACGGTAATAAGCTGGCCCGGGCCGGCGGTTGGCGCCCACAATGAATATGTGCGCAAAGTTCTGCTTGGCGAAGGCTAGGCATGCGTTCGTGCATCCTGCTTGGCCTGTTGCTGCTCGCGGGATGTGCAAGCCGCCCGAGCCAGGGCCCGGCAGGAACAAGTTGGCATGCCGGACGAATTGATTGCGTGCCCTTCGCGCGACATCTCACCCATGTCACGCTCGCAGGGAACAGCGCGGAATGGTGGGAAGAGGCGGAAGGGCTCTATCGGCAAACCCATACGCCGGAAGTGGGCAGTATCTTAGTGTTCCGCCGTACGCGCCGCCTTCCGGAGGGGCATGTCTCGGTGGTCTCGGCGGTCTTGTCCTCCCGCGAGATCCTGGTCTCGCATGCCAACTGGGCGCCCGGCATGGTCAGCCTGGATCAGCCCGTTATCGACGTATCCCCGCGAAATGACTGGACCTTGGTGCGCGTGTGGTGGCCTCCGGTCGGTCAAATGGGGGTTACGAAGTATCCGACTTACGGCTTTATTGTTCCGCCCCGACCACCTTCACACCAAGCCATTCTTGCCGAGGCTCCTCGCGCCGCCGTCGAATAGGCGGAAACGGCTCAACGCAGGAACGGCTTGACTTCGGCGCCATTTGGCCCAGATTCGAGGCTACCCGGAAGGTCGCGGTTCCACTCCTTGGTCCGGTATCGTCCCGGGATCGGAGGGATTATGGGTAGTTTCAGCATTTGGCATTGGTTGGTTGTGCTCATGGTCGTCCTGCTGCTTTTCGGCAGCGGGAAGGTGAGCAGTCTGATGGGCGATTTTGCCAAGGGTATCAAAGCGTTTAAGAAGAATCTGGCGGAAGAGCCGGATGCTTCGATGCAAGCATCGGTAGAGCAGCCGGCGGGGCATATCAGCGCACCGACTGCGGCGGCAAGCGCCAACAAGGCAGGCCAGAGCACAACAGCCCAGTCCGGATGAAGGCTTCGGGCCCTAGAGATCGGTTCGCCAGAAGCGAAAGAAACGCTTCTTGTCGAACTGTGGCGATAAAAACACGCTCGGGAAAGAGTTTTCCACAACTTTTCTGAGCCGGGTTGATTGAGTGGCAGGCTCAGATACTGTATTTTGTGGTCAAACCAGGCGGAGGACCACGATATGGGGTGGACCGAAGAAACAGTCGCGCAATTGCGCGTACTTTGGGAAGAGGGACTTTCGACCGCCGAAATCGGCCGGAGATTGGGAATCTCGAAAAACGCGGTCATCGGCAAGGCGCATCGGCTGCAATTGGCCGCGCGCCCTTCGCCGATCCGGCGTGAAACGCAAGGTGAAGCGGCAGCAACGGCTTCCGAGCCGCGTCCGCGCCGCCGCAGGCAAGCCAAACCGCAGCCTCCGGCGGCGGGCGCCGAAGTTCCCGCTCGGCATGCGGCTGCCGGCCAATGGGCGGAGGTTTCAGGGTCGGAGGAAACGCGCGCGCGGCGGCCCGCCTCATCCGTGCCGGTCAAACCCGCGCCGTCAACGCGGATTTCTTATCAGAGCACGCGCTCGCACGTTTGCTGTTGGCCGATCGGGGACCCTGGTAAGCCTGGATTTCGGTTTTGCAACGCCGAGGTGCTGCCTGGTAAGCCGTACTGCGCCGAGCACGCCGGGCTCGCCTATGTCCGGATGCGCGACCGACGGGAAGAAGCGGCCTAGGAGAGCGTTTCGGCAAAGCGCGCTGCCTGCAAAAGATTTGATTCGCCGGCGTTGCGAAGCGGCTGAGGGGCGCGTATTCTACCTGCGGCAATGGCGAGAGGGGATGCCAAGAGCTTCTCGCCACTGTCAAAGGGAGGGGCGCGCCGACAAAGGAGGAGCGTGCCCAACGGCAAGGGCGCACGCGGTGTAGAACCGTTCCGCCCATAACAGAAAGGCAGCCAGGCGATGCCGCAGGGCACCGTAAAGTGGTTTAATCCGACCAAAGGTTACGGATTCATTGCGCCGGACAACGGCGGCAAGGATATCTTCGTTCATATCAGTGCTGTTCAGCGAGCCGGCCTTCGCACATTGACCGAAGGGCAGAAGGTGGGCTTTGAAATCGAACAGCAACAAAACGGCCGCATGGCAGCAGTTAACCTTTCCAAGCTTGACTGAATAGAGACCGAAAAGCTCTATTCTGCGAACCCTCCCGGCATGGGGACGCGCGAGGGAAACGCCGCTTTTGTCTCAATGTCAGCCAGGTTTCTTGCCGCGAGGGTAAGGTTTATACCGGTCCGGGGAATTGCGCGGGGGGTTTTGCTCTACCTGCTCGCGCTCGCGCTGTTTTCCAGCATGGATGCCACCACCAAACGCTTGGCTGCCGCTTTGCCCCTGCTCGAGGTCATGTGGGCGCGATTTACGTTTCACTTGCTTTGGGTGGCGCTCCTGTTTTGGCTTTCCGGCCGCAGACTGCAGGTTTGGCCGCGAGCGCCCGGGTTGCAGGCGATCCGGAGCCTTACCTTGGCAGGGTCGAACTTATTTTTTGTGGCGGCGCTGACCCATGCGGCTCTGGCGCAGGTCACCGCGATCAACTTCGTCGCTCCGCTCTTGACGGTGATTCTCGCCGCGCTATGGCTTAAAGAACGGGTGGGGTTGACGCGCTGGTTGGCGGTTGTCATGGGCTTGGCTGGCGTTGCGATCGTGTTGCATCCCAGACCGGACAATATCCATGCTTCGGCGTTCTGGGCGCTGGGCTCGGCGACGGTTTATGCTTTCTATCATGTGTTTACCCGTAAACTTGCCGGCGTGGACACGCCGCTGACGACCATTTTCCACACCGGCCTGTGGGCGGCCCTTTTGGGCTCGGCGCTGGTGCCGCTGGTGTGGGTGCCGCCGCCGTTGTGGGCCTGGGCGCTCATGCTTTTGGTGGGCGCTTTGGGAGCGTTGAGCCATTTTCTTCTTGTGCTGGCCTACGAATGGGCGCCGGCAAGCATTTTGGCGCCGATCAGTTATGCCCAGTTGATCTGGGCAAGCTTGTTTGGTCTGACCCTGTTTGGCGAGTGGCCGGATCGTTATACAAGCGTCGGTGCCGCGGTTATCGCCGCAGCGGGTGTTTTTGCCTTATCGGCTCGCACGGGAAACAAACCTTCGGAGGTAAAAGGATAGTTCGATGCGCGGTGTGCTCTCTTCGCGCCCTTCTTCGTCGTCCGCTTCGTCCGAACCGCGCTTCGCGCTCGATCGAGAAGCGGTGCGCGCGGCTTATCGGCGTTGGGCAAAAATTTACGATGCGTCTTTCGGTGCCGTCTCTTCCCGCGCGCGAGAGGCAACGGTTGCGGAAATCAATCACCTTCCCGGGCGAAAGGTCCTGGAGGTGGGCGTCGGCACCGGGCTCTCGCTGCCTCTCTATGGGCCGGAAAAGCAGGTTACCGGGATCGATCTTTCCGCCGAAATGCTGGTAAAGGCGCGCGAGAAGGTGGCCCGGCTCGGCCTTTCGCAGGTAGAGGCGCTGCTGGAATTGGATGCGGAAGCCACCGGCTTGCCCGATGCCTCTTTCGATATCGCTGTGGCCATGTTTGTGGCCTCCGTGGTGCCGCATCCGCGCCGGTTGCTGATGGAGATGCGGCGCCTCACGAAGCCCGGCGGCTGGATTCTTTTTGTCAACCACTTCGCGGCCACGCGCGGGCCGCGTTGGTGGGTCGAGCGGGCTCTCGCTCCAGCTTCGCGTGCACTCGGCTGGCATCCAGATTTCGCGTTCACGGCCCTGTTGGATGAGAGTGCACTGGCGCGCGCGGAAATGCGGCCCTTACCGCCTTTTGGGTTGTTCACCCTGGTTCGGCTTCAAAACGCGACGGAAGCTACGCGAGGAGAAAAATTTTAAACCCCTTGATCAAGGGCCATATCTCGGCTAGTCCCAACCCGCCGATAGCCGGACGTGTCGAGTTCCAGCGAAAGCGTGTAGCTGTGATGGAGCGCGCTCGCCCGGTGCCACTATCCCGGGACCTTTGGCCGATGCACGTTCTTCTGCAGCGTATTGCAGCTTTGCCTGCTTTGTTCCTTTTTTGCGCGAGCTTCTTTCATCGCGCGCTGGCGCAAGCCCCCACCCCTTGGGAGGTGGGCATGCAACCAGGCTTCAGCCCGGTCAAGCGGGAGATCATCGCGCTTCACGACTTCGTGCTGGTGATTATCACCCTGATCTGCCTGCTCGTTGCCGGCCTCCTGATCTGGGTGCTGTATCGCTACAGTGCCAAGCGCAATCCGAACCCGACCCGCACAGCCCACAACACCGTTTTGGAAATCACCTGGACGGTTGTGCCGGTGTTGATCCTGGTGATCATCGCGATCCCGTCCTTTCGCTTGGTCTATTATGAGGATCGCACCCATGATCCGGATCTGACGCTGAAAGTCACCGCTCATCAATGGTACTGGGAATACGCTTATCCCGACCAAGGCGGACTGAATGTGGAAAGTCACCTCGTGCCCGATGATGCATTGAAGCCCGGTCAACCGCGCTTGCTCACCGTGGATCAGCCGATCGAATTGCCGGTGGGCAAAAACGTACGCATTCTGATCACCAGCTCCGACGTGATCCACAGCTTTTTGATCCCGAGTCTCGGCGTGCAGCGCTACGCCATTCCCGGCCGAGAGATTGAAACCTGGGTGCGCATTGATAAACCCGGAACCTATTACGGCGAATGCAACCAAATCTGCGGCATCGGTCACAGCCAGATGCCGATTGAGGTGAAGGGTGTTTCCACGCAAGAATTCGCGGGCTGGGTCAAGCAGATGAAAGCCCAGCAAAGCTCGCAAAACCGCGTTCCTGCCGAACCGGCCTCTGCGGCGCTTCCGCCCGCCATGAAGGTGACGGAGAACTGACGGAGAATTGGGTTGTTTCGTCTGCTAGAGGGGTATATGATTAATTGCTCACATAATGAGGGCGAGGGCTAAAGGAGAAGCGACGATGGCGGGTGCTTCACACGAACACGCGGTTGGTAGCCAAGGGTATGGTCATGAAAGTCATGCCCACGCAGAGCATGACCATACCCCGAGTTTCCTGGTGCGCTGGCTGTTCAGCACCAACCACAAGGATATCGGTACGCTCTACCTGTGTTTTGCCGCGGTAGGGGGTATCGTCGGGGCAGCGCTTTCGATGATTATGCGGGCGCAGCTGATGTTTCCCGGCCAGCATATCGTTTCCGACGGCCAGCACTGGAATGTGATCATCACCGCGCACGGCTTGTTGATGATCTTTTTCATGGTCATGCCGGCGTTGATCGGCGGCTTCGGGAACTGGTTCGTGCCGTTGATGATCGGTGCGCCGGATATGGCCTTCCCCCGACTGAACAATATTAGTTTCTGGCTTCTCGTTCCAGCCTTCGGGCTGATCATGGCCGGTCTCTTTCTTGGTGAGTCCGGCGTCGGGTGGACGCTTTATCCGCCGCTGTCCAATGCCACTTACGAACCCGGTATTGGGATGGATTTTACGCTCTTTGCGCTCCATCTGGCCGGCATTTCCTCGTTGCTCGGGGCCATCAATTTCATCACCACCATTTTCAATATGCGCGCTCCGGGCATGACGCTGCACAAAATGCCGCTGTTCGTCTGGTCTATGTTAGTGACGGCATTTTTGCTGCTGCTCAGCATTCCGGTGCTGGCGGGCGCGATCACCATGTTGATTACGGATAGGGATTTCGGCACCGCCTTTTTCCGGCCCGAGGGCGGCGGGGATCCGGTGCTTTTCCAACACCTCTTCTGGTTCTTCGGCCATCCCGAAGTTTATATTATGATTCTGCCGGCGTTCGGCATTATCAGTCACATCGTTTCCACTTTCAGCCGTAAGCCGGTGTTTGGCTATCTCGGCATGGCCTACGCCATGGTGGCCATTGGAACGGTGGGCTTCATTGTCTGGGCGCACCACATGTTTGTCTCCGGGATGAGCGTTGATACCCGCGCCTATTTCATGGCGGCAACGATGGTGATCGCGGTGCCCACGGGTATCAAAGTGTTTTCTTGGATCGCCACGATGTGGGGCGGGTCTATCGAGCTTAAGACTCCGATGCTCTGGGCCGTCGGTTTCATCGCGCTCTTTACCATCGGTGGTGTGACCGGCGTTGTGCTTTCCAATGCCAGTCTCGATCAGATTCTCCACAACACTTACTACGTGATTGCACACTTCCACTACGTGCTTTCACTTGGCGCTGTGTTCGGAATCTTTGCGGGGTTCTATTACTGGATCGGTAAAATGACGGGCCGGCCGTATCCGGAATTCTGGGGCAAGGTCCATTTCTGGGTCTCGTTCATCGGCGTGAATTTGACATTCTTCCCGATGCACTTCCTCGGGCTCGCCGGTATGCCCCGCCGCTATCCGGACTACCCCGATGCGTTCGCAGGCTGGAACTTCGTCTCCTCCATCGGGGCGTATATTTCCGGCTTTTCCGTGCTGATCTTTCTCTATGTCGTCTATCGCACGTTCACGGCGAAGGAGCGGGTGCCGGCGAATTACTGGGGCGAAGGTGCCACCACGTTGGAGTGGACCGTGAGCTCGCCGCCGCCGTTCCATGGCTTTGCCGAACTGCCGGTGGTTCGCTAACGGGGCATGAGCGAAGGAGCCCATCCGGTTGCCGAGAGGGGGGAAATTCCCCCTCTCGCTTTGGAAGCACCGGCGTTTTTTGATTCCTCCGCCGGCGACTGGATTACCCTGCTTAAGCCAAGGGTCATGTCGCTTGTGGTCTTCACGGGGCTTGTGGGGCTTCTGATTGCACCGGGGCGGGTGCATCCCGTCATCGCTTTCGCCGGTGTGCTAGCAATCGCAGTCGGCGCCGGGGCGGCCGGAGCCATCAATATGTGGTACGATCGCGATATCGATGCGCTGATGCGGCGGACGGCATCGCGACCTATCCCGGCCGGAAGGATCGCGCCCCAAGCGGCGCTCGGCTACGGCATCACGCTGGCGGCGGCTTCGGTGGTGCTGATGGGGCTTGCGACCAATGCGCTTGCGGCAGGTTTGCTTGCGGCTTCGATCGGGTTCTACGTCTTCATATATACGATGTGGCTCAAGCGGCGGACGCCGCAAAACATCGTGATCGGCGGAGCCGCCGGGGCGTTTCCGCCGCTGATCGGGTGGGCGGCTGCCAGCGGTTCGGTGGACATCATGCCGCTTTTGCTTTTCGCCGTCGTGTTTTTCTGGACTCCGCCGCATTTCTGGTCGCTTGCCCTGTTCGCTCACGGTGATTACGCCCGAGCGGGAGTGCCCATGCTGCCGGTGACGCACGGGGCACGGGAAACGCGCCGACAGATATTTGTTTATACGATCATTTTGGTGCCGCTGACGCTGTTGCCATGGCTGCTCGGCCTTGCCGGCAGCTTCTACGGCATTTCGGCCGCTATACTGGGGATGGGTTATCTTCTTGCCTCTTGGCGGGTTCTCTGGGATGTGCAAGACGAAAACGGCGTCAGCCAAACCAAGGACAAACCCGCAAAAATGGCCTTTCGTTTTTCCATTCTCTATCTGTTTTGTCTGTTCGGGGCTTTGTTGGTCGACCGTTTGGGGGCATCGTTTTGATGGAAAAGGAAGAGCGATGGCCGCGCCCGGCAAAGCTCGATCCCGCAGCAGAGCGGCGCAGGCGTGGGCGGAACATCGCCATGTTGATCGTGCTTCTTGGGTTGTCCGCGCTTTTCTATGCGATGGCGATGGTGAAGATGCACCAACATCTTTGAAAAGGAACGGAATATTTTGCCCTCTTGCATAGGGCGCGGTTTTAAGGATGATGCAGCGGAATTCGCTTCGGGCGATCTGATCGGAAACGGAACGGATACAGCATGAGCAGCACAACGGAAACGCACGAAATAACCTATGCCCCTTCCGGCTTGAAGCAACCTTATCATTTGGTTGAGCCAAGCCCTTGGCCAATCGTCGGTGCTATCGGCGGGCTCCTTGTTGTGCTCGGCATTATCTTTGTCGCGCATTACAACAACTATATCACGTTGGTGATCGGCCTGCTTTGGGTCTTGGGGACCATGTTCGGCTGGTGGCGCGACGTGTTGCGGGAATCCCGCACCCCGGGTCTCCATACGCCTATCGTGCGGCTGGGAATGCGCTACGGCATGTTGCTGTTTATTTCCAGCGAGGTGATGTTTTTCGTCGCCTTTTTCTGGGCTTATTTCAATTTCGCGTTGTTTCCGGAAAACGTTGCAGGGGCAAAGGTGGCGGTTTGGCCGCCGCAAGGGATCATCACCGTTGATCCGTTCGGCGTGCCGTTCCTCAATACCATGATTTTGCTGCTCTCCGGCACCACCGTCACCTGGGCGCACCATAGCCTGTTGCAGAACGACAGAAAGGGCCTGTTGCAGGGCTTGGCACTGACCATTCTTCTCGGCCTTTGTTTCACGGCTTTGCAGGCCAATGAGTACGCCCATTCGCCGTTTCCGTTCCGGGGCGGGGTTTATCCTTCGGTGTTTTTCCTGGCCACCGGGTTTCACGGCTTTCACGTGATCGTGGGCACGCTGTTTTTAACGGTGTGTTTCTTCCGCGCCCTTGCCGGTCACTTCACGCCTGAACGGCACTTCGGTCTCGAGGCCGCCGCTTGGTATTGGCACTTCGTGGACGTGGTGTGGCTGTTCCTGTTCAGCTGCATCTACTGGTGGGGCCAAGCGCCGGTCACGGCAGGCTAGGCCGTCGGCCATCAGGGGATGGTAGAAGCCAACATTTCCGTCTTCGAAGCAGCACTGCGTGGCCGTTGCCCGCGTTGCGGTAAGGGTCCGGTTTTTGACGGATTGCTGACGGTTCGCCCGCGTTGCCCCGTCTGCGGTTTGGACCTTTCCGCGCATGACGCCGGTGACGGGCCGGCCGTCTTTGTCATTTTCATTCTCGGAGCAGTGATCGTCGGCTTGGCGTTTTGGGTGGAGTTCACCTTTTCCCCGCCGCTTTGGGTGCATGCCATCCTGTGGCCTATCGTCACCATCCCCGCGGCAATTGCGCTGATGCGCCCGATCAAAGCCGCGCTCATTGCATTGCAATACCGGCATCGCGCAAGCGAGATGGGGTTGTGACGTCCCGCACAACGTTGCGCCGTCTCATTCTCCCGGCCGTTATGACGCTTGCGATGCTGGGCGTGCTTGTCTCGCTTGGGAATTGGCAGCTCCGGCGGCTGGCCTGGAAGCAGGAATTGCTTGCGCAAATCGCACAAGCGGAAGCCTCCCCCGCGGTTCCGCTCCCTGCGAATCCGGAGCCCTACCAAAAGGTGCGCGCGGAAGGAACGATCCGCGCTGATCGCACGGCGCTTTACGGAGCTTTTGTGCGGGAATCGCCGCAAGGCCCGCGCATGGGGGCGGAATTGCTGGCGGTGATGGAGCGGAAGGATGGGCCGCCCCTGCTCGTCGATCTCGGCTGGGTTCCGCAAGGCGCACTGCCTTCCGCCGAGATTTGGGCCGGGAAGCGGTCCGTGGAGGGCTTTATTCGTGCGGCGGAGCATCCGGGCTGGTTTAGCGCGAAAGATAACCCGGCAGATCGCCATTTCTATACATTGGATCCCGCCGCGATCGGCGCGGCTCTTGGCGAACGGCTTGCACCTTTTACGCTGATCGCCTTGGGCCCGACGCCGCCCGGTGGCGCGCCGGATCCCGCTCATGCGCTTCCCAGGCCGCGAAATGCGCATCTCTCTTATGCGATCACGTGGTATGGCCTTGCAGCGGCGCTGATTGTGATTTTCGCCCTTTGGGCCCAACGGACATTACGAGAATGACCTCTCCCGCTTATGAATACCTTTGCACGCAATTTCGACGCGTAGCGCTTTTGGCCGAAACCTCGGCCATGCTCACCTGGGATGCCGCGACGATGATGCCTCCCGGTGGGGCGGCAGCGCGCGGGGAACAGCTCGCCGAGCTTGCGGGCCTCTCGCACGAGATTCTGACGGCGCCGAGAGTTGCGGAAAGCCTTGCCGCGGCAGAGGCAATGCCGCCGGAAAACCCTTGGCATGCTGCCAATCTCAAGCTGATGCGGCATGCCTACAGCCGCGCCGCGGCCTTGCCGCGGGATCTCGTTGAGGCGCAAGCGCGCGCCAATTCGGCCTGCGAGAAAGTCTGGCGCACTGCCAGGAAAGAAGCCGATTTCGCTTTGGTACGGCCGCATTTTGAGGAAGTGCTGCGTCTCACGCGCGAGGCTGCCGCTGCCCTTTCCGCGTCCCTCGGGCTTTCCCCTTACGATGCGCTGATGGATGGGCACCAACGCGGCATCGGTGCGGCCGAGGTTCGGCCGCTTTTCGCGCAATTGGAAGCCTTCCTTCGCGATGCCATTCGCGAAGCAGAGGCACGCCAGGCGCAAACCGCGCCCCCGCTTTCGCCCGCGGGCCCGTTCCCCATCCCCGTTCAAGAGGCGCTCTGTCGGGAATTGGCCGAACAGCTCGGGCTTGATTTCACCCATGCGCGGTTTGACCGATCCCTCCACCCGTTTTGCGGGGGCATCCCAAGCGATGTTCGCATCACCACCCGCTATGAGGAAGCAGATTTCTCCCAAGCCCTGCAAGCCGTGCTGCACGAGGTTGGGCACGCCCTCTATGAACAAAACCTGCCGCGGGATTTTGCGCGGCTACCGGTGGGCGAGGCGGCCGGCATGGCGGTGCATGAAAGCCAGTCCCTCATAATCGAGATGCAGGCCGGGCGTTCAGATGCGTTTCTGGGCTGGCTCGGCCCCCGGCTCCATGCCGCCTTTGGCGGGGATGCGGCGGTCTACGCGGCAGAGAATCTGGCGCGGCTCTGGCGGCGTGTCTCGCGCGGTTTCATTCGGGTTGACGCGGATGAACTCACCTACCCGCTGCACGTTATTCTTCGCTTCCGCTTAGAGGAGGCTCTCATTGCCGGGCAGCTTGCCGTGGCGGATTTGCCCGCGGCCTGGAACGAGGGAATGCATTCCCTGCTCGGCATCACGCCGCCGAATGACGCCCTTGGCTGCCTTCAGGATATTCACTGGTACGACGGAAGTTTCGGCTATTTTCCAAGCTATACCCTAGGTGCCATGGCCGCGGCTCAGTTGATGGCGGCCGTGCGTGCGGCCGTGCCCGAGCTTGATGTGGCGTTGGCCGAAGGGGATTTTTCGCCGCTGCTTCACTGGCTTCGCGAGCATGTGCACAGCAAGGGCAGCCTTTACAGCGTCCATGAGCTTTTGCGGCAAGCAACCGGGCGCCCGCTGGAAACCGCCGCCTTCGAGCAGCATCTCAAGGCGCGCTATCTCGGGGATAGGTAACGGAGCGCGGACTGCGGCAGTTGCGTGCTTCATAATCCCCTTTCGAGCAGGGGGGGAATTTCGCGCGTAAGATTCGCGATGAAAAGATCCAAGTGTGCTTTGAGCTCCTCAAAGCTTGGAAGTTTTTCTATCGTTATTTCATTCATGTAGAGCGCGCGCGCGATTTCGATTTGGATCGCATGCACATCTGTCTCCGGTCTCCCGTAATGGCGGGTGATGTATCCGCCCGCGTAGGGGTTATTACGGCGAACGGTATAACCCAGTGCGGCAAGCTTGCTTTCCAAGAGGTGCGCAATTCCGCTCGCGCAGCTGGTTCCGTGCGCATCGCCGAGCACGAATTCCACCCGATGGCGCGCCGTTTCCCCGATTGTCGGCATGGAATGGCAGTCAACCACCAGGCACGCGCCAAAAATTGCCGTCGTTTCTTGGATGAGCTCGGCAAGGCTTGCATGAAACGGCTGCCAAAACTCGCGGATGCGAAAGAGAGCTTCGTCAAAGCGGAGTTTGCGCGCATAAATCGGCTCGCCGGAGGCTACGATGCGGGGGATAACGCCAAGCCCCGCGAGAACCCTTGCGCTTGCAGCGTTCACAAACGGTGGCAGCGCATCTTCAAACATGGCGGGATCAAGTTCCCAGGCTTCGCGATTGACGTCGCAAAAAGCGCGCGGAAAGTTTGCTAACAAAAGCGGCGCTCCAAAGCGCGGCGCGCTGGCGAAAAGCTCATCGACAAAGCTGTCTTCGCTACGGCGCAAACTTAAAAGATCAAGCCGGCTTTCGGCAAGAAAATCCGGCAAATAATTCCTACCGGAATGCGCGGAAACAAAAATAAGCGGCACCGTTTGCTGCTTCGGGCGAAGAAGCGTCAACGGCTCCGAGGAGAGGGGTTGATGGAATGCGACCGAAATATCCATCTGCTTTTCAGATCCTGCCAGTAAAAAGATTTTGTTATATTCGAGCTTACCCAATCTTTTCTTCTCGCTGCAATTTATACGGCATGGCGCAGCAATCTGCCGTGACGTTGCACATGTTCATCCCCCGGCCGCCATGCAAGCGCGCCGTTGACGACGACGCAGAGTATTCCTTCGCTGATCTCGCGTGGAGATTCGAACGTTGCGCAATCGCGCACCGAAAGCGGGTCGAAGAGCACGAGATCTGCCGCATAGCCTTCACGGAGATAACCCCGCTCAGAAAGGCCGAAACGTTCGGCGGGGAGCCCGGTCATTTTACGCACTGCTTCTTCAAGAGGAAAAAGGCCTTCCTCGCGGCAATAATAGCCTAACACGCGCGTGAACGTGCCCCAAAGCCGCGGGTGCGGATGGCGATCGTGCGGCAGCCCGTCGGAGCCGATCATGGTAAGCGGAAACGCCAGAATGCGGCGGACATCTGCTTCATCCATTTGAAAATAGATTGCTCCTGCAGGCTGTAGCCGCTCGGCCGCTTCCTTTGCCGTGCACCCCCAATCGCGCGCGATTTCGGAAAGCTCTCGTCCCGCTGCTTCGGGAACGGCATCGGACCAGGAAACCATAATACGGATATCGTCACGAACATATTTCGGATTAAGAACGGTAGACGAGGCCGCATACGGGTAGGCATCCAAACCCAGCGGCTGAGTTTTTGCAGCGGCAGCGATCTTCGCCAGGGTTTCCACGCTACGCCCCCAATTTTCCGGCCCCGCGCATTTGTGGTGCGAGATCACGGCGGCGGTGTTGGCCCGCTTCGCCGTTAAAATGGTTTCTTCGATCGAATCCATAACACCGCGGCCTTCGTCGCGCATATGCGTCGCATAAATGCCGTTGAAATCGGCAAGCAGCTCGGCAAGCGCAACAACTTCATCCGCGTCGGCGGCTTCATTGATGGGGTAGAACAGCCCGGTGGAAAAGCCGATCGCCCCTTCGGCGAGGCTTTGCCGAAGCAGGCGACGCATCTTGTCGATCTCGGTAGGGGTTGCGGGGCGAGTTATGTCATCCATTGTCCGAACCCGAAGCGTCCCGTGGCCGATAAGCGCCGCCACGTTCACCGCCGGTTGCGTGTGCGCGATCGCCTCCGCGTAGTCTGCAAAAGACTCGAAGACAAAGCTCGTTTGATCGCCCAACAAGTTCAGCGGCGCCGGCGGCGGCTTGGAAAGCGTTAAGGGGGCAAGGCTGATACCGCAATTGCCGGTAACCACGGTGGTGACGCCCTGGCTGATCTTCGCCATCATCTCGGCGTCGATCAAAACCGCGCGATCATCATGCGTGTGGGTATCGATAAAGCCGGGGGCAAGCACCGCGCCTTGCCCGTCGATCACGTGCCGTGCATCCCCCGTCGGAATGAGGCCGGGCGCATCGATCCGTGCAATCCGATCCCCCTCCACCGCAAGATCCGCAGCGCGCGCGGGCTTGCCGGAGCCGTCAACCAACCGGACGTCTTTGAAAACGATATCGTAGCCCATTCTGCCTCCTGCTCTCCGAAATCCTCTTAAGATTGCATTCCTGGCGAAAGTACGCCACACCCTGGTCGGTTTCGCGCTGGCGGATCACCATGAAACGCATTGACCGGAAGAGACGACAAGGGGAATGAGGCATGAGCGGTCGCATTGAAGCCAAGCTCAAAGAATTGGGGATCACGCTGCCCAGCGTGCCGACGCCGGTTGCGAATTACGTGCCGTTTGTACGCTCCGGCTCGCTCGTGTTTCTCTCCGGCCAAGGGCCACGCCAACCGGAGGGCGGTTTCTTCTCCGGCAAAGTGGGAAGCACGGTCAGCATTGAGCAGGGCTATCAACATGCGCGGCTGGTCGGCCTCCAGCTGATCGCGGTGCTGCGCGTTGCCGCGGGTGGCGAGCTTGACCGAGTAAGGCGCATCGTCAAGGTCTTGGGCATGGTCAATGCTGACCCCGAGTTCGGCGAGCACCCGCGCGTGATCAACGGCTGTTCCGACTTGTTTGTGGAGGTCTTCGGCGAAAAAGGGCGGCACGCCCGCTCGGCCATTGGTGTGGGAAGCCTGCCACATCAAATGACGGTTGAAATCGAGGCTATTGCCGAACTTGACTGATGCTTTGACTGATGCGCCGCATTCCGCTCGCACAATGCACGTCAGTTGTGCGAGACGGCATAGGGGCAACCGAGATCGTAAGGTGCATGGATGACTGCTATCAAAACGCCGCGCCCGGTAATGCTGGTTGTGCTTGATGGCTGGGGCTGGCGGGAAGAGACCGCCGACAACGCCGTGCGCCTCGCGCGAACCCCGAATTTTAGCCGGCTTTGGGAGACCTGCCCCCACACATTGCTGCGCGCTTCCGGAACCGACGTCGGGTTGCCGAAGGGGCAAATGGGAAATTCCGAGGTCGGTCACCTCAATCTCGGGGCCGGGCGGATCGTGCTCCAGGATCTCCCGCGGATCGATGCGGCAATCGCCGACGGCTCGCTTGCGCGCAACCCCGTTCTTCTGGCTTTGATCGAGGCGCTGCGCCGTTCGGGCGGTGCGTGTCATTTGCTTGGCTTGCTCTCGCCCGGCGGGGTCCATTCCCATCAGGATCACGCGCTTGCTTTGGCGCGGCTTTTGGCGCAGGCCGGCGTCCCGGTGCGGATCCACGCCTTCACCGATGGTCGCGATACCCCCCCGCGCGCCGGCTTGGACTATATGCGGGCGTTTTTAGAGGCGTTGCCCTCGGGTGTGGAAGTCGCCACGGTTTCCGGGCGCTACTACGCCATGGATCGCGATCGGCGCTGGGACCGTGTCAAGCGCGCCTACGCCGCGGTTGCCGAGGCCGATGCGCCGCAATTTCCAACTCCGCTC
The DNA here is from genome assembly GCA_023511585.1 of Terriglobia bacterium. Classification (GTDB taxonomy): domain Bacteria; phylum Pseudomonadota; class Alphaproteobacteria; order Acetobacterales; family Acetobacteraceae; genus JAIMBF01. The sequence continues at coordinate 11,715 of JAIMBF010000011.1, read as the reverse complement.
GCTGTGATCGAAGCGGCTTATGCCGAAAATCTCGGGGATGAATTCATCCCTCCCGGAGTGGTGGGCCCCTATCGCGGCATGCAGAACGGAGACGGGCTGCTCTGCTTCAATTTCCGCGCCGATCGGGTGCGAGAATTGCTCGGCGCTTTGCTGGATCCGGCGTTCAATGGATTTTCCCGTGCGCGCAATCTTCAATTCGCCGCCGCGGCGGGCATGACGTTCTACAGCGATGAACTTGCCCCCTATCTTGGGGTGCTGTTTCCTCAGCAGAGTATGGCGCATATTTTGGGAGAAGAGGTTTCCGCCGCCGGCAAACGCCAGTTGCGGATCGCGGAAACCGAGAAATACGCGCACGTGACATATTTTTTCAATGGCGGGCAAGAAACGCCCTTCCCCGGCGAGGACCGTATCCTCGTCCCTTCTCCCAAAGTGGCCACCTACGATTTGCAGCCCGAGATGTCGGCCCCCGAGGTCACCCGCCGGGTGGTGGCGGCAATTGCCGCGGACACTTACGATTTTATCGTCTTGAATTACGCCAACCCCGATATGGTGGGCCATACGGGAAGTTTGTCGGCGGCAATCCGTGCGGTGGAGGCGGTGGATAACGGGCTTGGACACGTGGTGCAGGCGCTCGCGGAAAAGAATGGCGTGATGTTCTTGACCGCCGATCACGGCAATTGCGAATTGATGCGAGATCCGGAAACCGGCGGTCCGCATACAGCGCACACGACGAATCCCGTTCCCGCCATTCTCTACGGCATGCCGGGGGCGCACCTTCGCCCGGGGCGGCTTGCGGACGTTGCCCCGACGCTTTTGTCCATCATGGGCTTGCCGAAGCCCAAGGAGATGACGGGTGAGTCCCTGTTGACCTGATGCAAAGGGGAAAAGCGGCCCGCGCGCTTGCCTTGTGCTTGGGCTTGCTGCTTGCGGGTCTGGCGCAGCCAAAGGCAGCCCCGCCGGATACGCCGGCACCGGCCACTCCGGAGAACGTCGAAAATACGCGCGCCCGGTTAAAAGCTTTGGAGCAGGAGCGCGCCGCCGCGCTGGCCAACGAAAAGGCGGCAACGGCACGCGCGCAAGCGGCAAAGGCGTTGGCGGAAAAGCTCAGCGCGGAGCGGGCCGTTGCTATTTCACGGCTGCAGGCGGCAGAGCAGGCGACGGTAGAGGCCGCCGAAAAACTCGATGCATTGGAGCACCAAAGGCGCACTTTGGAAGAGGAGATTGCGCGCCGCGGCGCTGATTTCGAATCCCTGTTACCGTTGGCCGAGAGGCTCTCGCTCTATCCGGCGGAAACGCTTCTTGCGGTGCCCGTTCCGGCAGAAACCGCCTTACGCGGGCTGCTTGTGCTGCAAGGGCTCGGCCGAACTCTTGCCGAGGAGGCCAAAGCGCTTGTTCGTGAGCAGGAGGAACTCAAACAAATCTCGGAAAATATCAAAGAAGAACTGTCCCAACTGCAACATGCAGAACAAGAGCAAGCAAAGGCTGCCGCCGCACTTGATGCGGCGATTGCGCAAGCCAACGCCAATGTGAAAACGGAGCTCGGTGCAGCCAGCCAGGCGGCCGAGCAGGCGGCGGCAGACGCCGCAAAAGCCGATGATCTCAAAAGCGTATTGGCGCGGCTGGAGAGAGATGCCAGGCTCGCGGCTGCTCAGGCGCGCCTCGAACGCTTCCGCGCCAAGCGCGCGCGCCACTCTTCGCAAGCGGCGGCGGCCGAGCAAGCAGAAGCCGCATCGCTTGCGCCTACGGCAGGCCCCGGGTTGGCATTCAGCCACAATTCGGCGATCGTGCCGGTGATTGGCACCAAAGTCCGCGCATTCGGCGCGCCGACGGAGGCAGGCCCCGCCGAGGGGGTTTTGTACCTCGCCGCTCCCTCCGCGCGCGTGCTTGCCCCCTGCACCGGCACCGCGGTTTTTGCCGCGCCGTTTCGAAGCTACGGTCTGCTCTTGATTATCGATTGTGGCGGCCAATACCACTTTGTCTTGGCCGGTTTTGCCAAGCTCAACGTGCGTGTGGGCCAGCACTTGCAGGCCGGCGATCCCGTGGGCGAAATGCCGAGCTGGGATCCGCGCACCCAAGGAGAAAGGCCGGAGCTTTATGTCGAGCTCCGCCACAGCGGAGAGGCAATCGACCCGACGCCTTGGTTTCGCTCAAAGAGCTGAGCCGCTCATTTGTTGGGCTAGACAAAAGCCAAGGACGTGGTTTTATCGATTCGGGAAATGCGCTCTGGGCGCAGATAGGGTGAAAGCGATGAAACGACGCACGAGCCTATTGTTGGGTGCTGCTTTCCTGGCAGGGGTTGCCACTCCGCCGGCGGCAGGGTTCTTGTTTGAGCGGCTGGGAATCAACCTTGCCGTGCCTGTGGCATTTGCCGAAACCTCGAGCACGGATAATTCCGATACCTACCGCATGCTCAGCCTCTTCGGCGATGTGTTTGAGCGGGTGCGTGCCGATTATGTCGATCCGGTTTCCGATCGCGACCTCATCGAGAATTCCATCAACGGAATGCTTACCGGGCTGGATGCACACTCAAGTTACATGAACGCTAAGGCTTTTCGCGACATGCAGGTGCAAACGCGCGGTGAGTTCGGCGGCCTCGGGTTGGAAGTGACCGAAGACAAAGATGGCCTGATCAAGGTCATCAGCCCGATCGACGATACCCCGGCGGCGCGCGCAGGCATCAAAGCCGGAGATATTATTCTGGCGTTGGATGGAAAGAGCGTTCAGGGGTTAACCCTCAATGAGGCGGTCGATCGCATGCGCGGGCCGCCCAACACGAAAATCACGCTGACGATTAAGCGCGAAGGCGTGGACAAGCCATTTCAAGTCACGATGCAACGCGAGATCATCCACATCCAGGTGGTGCGTTCGCATATCGAAGGCGATGTGGGCTATGTCCGGCTGACCCAGTTCAATGAACAGAGCGACACCGGAATTCGCCAAGCCATTGAAAAACTGCGTCAACAAAGCGGCGGCCGTTTAAAGGGCTATATTCTGGATCTGCGCAACAATCCTGGCGGGTTGTTGGACCAAGCGGTCGCGGTCGCCAATGATTTCCTCGATCGAGGGGAGATCGTCTCAACCCGCGCCCGGCACCCCGAAGACAGCCAGCGCTTTAACGCCAAGCCCGACGGTGACATCACCCATGGTGCCCCGCTTGTCGTGCTGATCAACAACGGCACGGCATCCGCAAGCGAAATCGTCGCCGGCGCATTGCAAGATAACCGGCGCGCGATACTTCTCGGTACACAAAGCTTCGGCAAAGGCTCGGTGCAGACCGTGATCCCGCTTGCCGGCAACGGCGCTATTCGCTTGACCACGGCTCGCTACTATACCCCCTCCGGTCGGTCCATTCAGGGCTTCGGAATAGAGCCGGATGTCGTGGTGCATGAATCGCGGGAAGAACAGCCGCATTTCCTGCCCGAGCACGAATCCGATCTTAACCGAGTCCTGCGTAGGGAAGGTGGTACCAACGGGCAACTTGTCCTGCCGCGCACGGACCTGCCGCCTATCGTTAAGGAAATCCCAAACCGGCCGCCCAAAGATTGGCCCGAGTTCGACCCCGCAAAACCCTCGACCGATTTTCAGCTGCAGGAGGCGGTCAAGCTCGTGGACGCCATGGCTGCAACCAAACATGTCTCGCGTGACTGAACTGCCCGCGCGCGCAAAGAGGTAGCAGCGGATCGGGAATGACCACACCGATGACTGAAGCGCCAAGGCAACCCTACGCGCCCCGGCGTTTCAGTCGAGCGGCACGGGCGCTTGGCGTCTTCTGGGGCGTCATTTTAGTGGGCTTTGTGCTGCTTGCATTGACTTTGGAGATTCTCGGGCCGCCGGGAAACTCCACAAAGCCGATGCCCTTGCAAGCGGGCAAACCCTCCGCGTCTTCGGTTTCGCCGGCCACGCAAGCGGCCCGTTTGGCTTCCGGCGCCAATCCACTTTCTTCCCCCCCGCAGAAGCCGGGTCACGGCCAGCCTCCCGCAGCTCGGCAAGAGGCCCCTTCATCCGGCTCATCGCCCGCGGCGGCCAAGGGCCCTCCAACGCCTGCGGGTGGTGAACAGACCGGCCCTTCGTTGCCGACACCGATCCCCCCGCCGGATCTCTCCTTACTGGAGCCGGCGAGTTTTTCGCCGAGCGCGCAATTGCCGAAAATCGGCGCAGACGGGCGGCTGCCCATGCGCGTCTACGCCGGCAAATTCGATCCCAACGAGACAAGGCCCAAGGTTGCGCTGATCATTGCCGGGATCGGGCTTTCCGTAACCGAAAGCAATGATGCGATTGTTTCCACCCCGCCTGCCGTAACTTTGGCATTTTCGCCCTATGCCGTGCAGCCGGAAAAGCTGCTGAACGAGGCACGCTCCCATGGACATGAATTCCTGATTTCGATCCCGATGGAGCCGCAAGGCTATCCCCTGAATGACGAAGGTCCCGAAGCACTCCTCACCGGGGCAGACCCTGCGCTGAATCACCAGCGATTGGAATGGGCGCTTTCCCGGATTGCCGGTTATGCCGGCGCAACCGGGGCCTTGGACGGCATGCGCGGAGAACGATACGCCGCCGTCGGACCGCTGTTGCTGGCTCTCGAAGACGAGCTTGCCTCCCGCGGACTTTATTATGTAGACCCGCGGCCGGGGCAGCCGCCTCCCGCGCATGTGAGCGGATGCACCGTGGACATTGTTGTGGATGAGCCCGGCGTGGGGTCTGAAATCGAAGCGAAACTTGCGCAATTGGAGCGTCTTGCCAAGGCGCGCGGTACTGCCGTCGGGCTTGCCGGTTTGCCCCGTCCGGTCACGGTGGAAAAGATCGCTGCATGGACAAAAACGCTCTCCGAGCGGGGTGTGATCTTGGTTCCCGTCAGCGCCCTTGTGCAAAATCCGCCGGGAACGCTCTCCCAAAACAAAAACCATGAATGAGGAAAAAGATTTTTCAAAATTGCCCTACCGGCGCAATGTCGGCGCGGTTTTGTTCAACCGTGCCGGAAAGGTCTTCCTCGGCCGCCGGGCCGACATGCCGCAAACAGAAGATCGTCCGGAATTCTGGCAGCTGCCGCAAGGCGGGATGGATGCTTCCGAGGATCCTCGGATCGCGGTGCTGCGCGAGCTTGCGGAAGAGATCGGCACGGCCAATGCAGAAATTATCGGTGAATATCCGGAGTGGCTCACCTACGATCTTCCGCCGGAGCTGCTCGGGCGCGCGTTAAAGGGTCGCTATCGCGGCCAAGCACAACGGTGGTTCGCTCTTCGCTTTCTTGGTAAAGACGAGGACATCCACCTGGATGCGCATCAACCGCAGGAGTTTATCGCCTGGCGCTGGGGTGAGCTCGCGGAAATTCCAAGCCTCGGTGCGCCGTTCAAACGTGACATCTACCGCACCATTGCGGCATTTTTCGCGCCTTTCGTGCAAGCGGCCTCGGCCGAGGGCTAAGCCTTCGTCAAGCGCGCTTTTTTGTCGCCGCCTTTTTCCCCGTTTCCTGGCTGCCGGCCGCGCCTTGGGCCAAATTCCGGACAGCCTCCAAGACCGCCTGCGCATGGCCGTCAACTTTCACGTTGCGCCAGATACGCGCGATATGCCCGGTGGCATCGATCAGGAACGTGCTGCGTTCCATTCCCATATACTTCCTTCCGTAGCGGGATTTTTCGATCCAAGTGCCATAAGCCTCTGCCACTTTGGTGTCCGCATCCGAGGCCAGCGGAAACGAGAGCTGGTATTTATCGGCGAATTTCTCCAGCGCGGGCATTTTGTCTTTGGAAACACCGATCACCTCAACCCCGATGCTGCCAAGTTCGGCAAGCGCTTCCTGAAACGCGCAAGCTTCCCGCGTGCAGCCCGGGGTGTCGGCTTTTGGGTAGAAATATAAAACAAACGGCTTGCCGCGCATGGCGCTCAAGCTCACCGTGCGCCCTCGCGTGGCCGGCATTGTAAAATCCGGCGCGGGATCCCCTTCCTTCAATGGCATGTTCTGCTTTCCTTGCTCGTTCGGTTTTCTTCAGACATCGTGGAATTCGTAAGGGTGCCGCTGCCGTGGGATTTTATCAACCGTGCATTCGCTACGAAGATATGTTTCGATCGAAAAATCCTGCCCTCAATTTCGTAACAAAACCGAGCGATTTCAGCCTTTTCGCGGACTCACACGGCAAGGCGTTCCGGCTCCGGTTTGCCGACAAGGCGAATAAAGCATTCCCTAACGCTCGCGGCCAGGTTCTCAAGCTCGGGGCCAAGTGCTTCGGGCGAACTTAAAGCAAGTGCCCGTGCGAGGGTTTCGGCGACGGATCGCGGCAGATCCCCCCGCGGCAGGCGGCCGAGCGTAATCCGCAAGATTTCCTGGACTGTTCGCCATGCCCGATCGGCACGGTGAAGCAAGGCGGCATCTTGGGCTTCCAAGAACCCCGCCTTGGCCAGCGCATCAATCGCGATCCGTGTGGTGGGATGGCGGACCTCCGGCCGCTCGCGCAGGTGAATAAGCTCCAGCACCTGCACGATGAATTCCACTTCCACAAGCCCGCCGGCTCTGAGTTTCACATCCCAGGGGCTGGCGGGCGGTGCATCGCGGGCGAGACGGGCGCGCATGGCCGCGGCATCGGCCCGGATTTTCTCGGCGGGGCCACCGGCCGCGAGCGCTGCGGCAATGGCGGCTTCCACCCGCGCCCGCAAATGCGGCGGCCCTGTGATAACCCGCGCCCGAGTCAGCGCCATCCGTTCCCAGGTCCATGCCGATTCGGCATGATAGCGCTCAAACGCCGAGAGCGAGACCGCAACCGGCCCCTTGCTGCCGGACGGTCTCAGCCGCATGTCCACTGCATAGAGCGCGCCTTCCGCTCCGGGGGCGGTCAATGCGGCAACGAAGGCGTGGGCTGCTCGAATGAACCATTGGCTCGCGGGCAACTGCCGCGCGGTGCTGCCGCCCTTCACGCTGCTTTCGGCGACGTGTTGAGGAAAGTCGTAGATCAGCATCAAATCGAGATCGGAACCTGCCAGCATCTCGCGTGAGCCGGCTTTGCCTAAGGCCACTACCACCATGCCGCCGCCGCGCACGCGCCCGTAACGGGTGGCGAGATCGTCCAAGACTACGGGCAGCAGCACGGAAATCACGGCATCGGCCCAGTCCGCGCGGGCTAGGCCCAAAGCGTCGATGTCCATGGCGCCTTCCATGCTCGCCACGGCCAGGCGGAACTCCTGCTCGCGCAACAAATGGGCGAGCACCGTCAGCGTGCGTTCCAATCCACGCACGCCCGCAAGACGCGTTCGCAAAAGGCGCGCGGGGGGAAGCTGTGGCGCCGGAGCCAGCAGGCCGTCCAGCGCTGCCGGCGAGCGGGCGAGATATTCACCCAATGCCGGTGCCGCGCCGAAAATCGCTGCCAAACGTTGCACCAGATCGGGGTGGTGCTGAAACAACGAGAGCAATGCCACGCCGGCGGGCAGGCGAGAGAGGAATTCCTCAAACCGGGCAAAGGCCGCGTTGGGTTCCGGCAGACGCGCGAAAGCGGAGAGCAAATGCGGCAAAGTGGCGCGCATCAAATCCCGCGCGCGTTCCGAGCGGAGCGCAGGCACCCGCCCGGCGAGCCAACTTCGCACCGCGGCCGAGACGGATTCGGGATTGTGAAAACCCATCTCCGCAAGCGCCGAAAGGGTGGCCGGCGAATCATCCGGGCCATCGAAGTAGAGAGATGGAATTTCCTCTGGCGGCGGGGGCAGGGTTTCAAAGAACGCTGTCCAATGGCGTTGCACCGCATCCACTTTGGCAATCAGCGCTTGTGCCAAGGCGGCAGCCGAGCGGTAGCCGAGGAAGGTTGCGAACCGTTCCAGCTGATCGGGCGTCTCGGGGAGGGTGTGGGTTTGCCGATCGGACACCATCTGTAAGCGGTGTTCCACCTTGCGCAAAAACCGATAGGCACGTGCCAGCTCACCCGCAGCCTGGCGCGGCAAATGACCTGCGCGCGCAAGCGCAGACAATGCCGGCACCGTTGCCGGGATCCGCAAAGCCGGGTCGCGTCCGCCCCAGATCAATTGCAAAGTCTGCACGAGAAATTCGATCTCGCGGATGCCGCCGCGCCCAAGCTTCACGTTCCGGCCGGCAATGCGTGCAAGCGGCTCTGCGCTTTGCCGCGACGGGCCGGCCTGGGCGTCGATGCGGCGCTTCATGGCATGGATATCGGCAATGGCGGTAAAGTCGAGATGCCGGCGCCAGACAAACGGCCGAATGGCGTCCAAAAACGCGCGGCCCAGGGCAAGATCGCCGGCGATGGGGCGGGCCTTCAGCATCGCGGCGCGTTCCCAGGTTTGGCCCATGCTTTCGTAATAGGCAAGCGCGGCCGGCAGGGCTACAGCCAAAGGCGTTGCCCCGGGGTCTGGACGAAGCCGCAGGTCCACGCGAAAGACATAACCGTCTGCCGTGCGATCTTGCAGCAGCCCGACCAGCGCTCGGGCAAGGCGGTTGAAAAGAGTCGCAAGCACATCAGGTTCGGAGGCATGATGCTCGGGGTCGTAGAGCAATACCAAGTCGACATCGCTCGAGAAATTGAGCTCTTGTGCTCCGAGCTTCCCCATTCCCAGCACCGCAAAGCCCGAGCCTTGCTGGGGGTTTCCCGGATTGGGCAGCACGAGCGCGCCGCGCGATGCAGCCTCGTCCAGCAAATGCGCAACCGCAGCGCCGATCGCCGTTTGGGCGAACTCGGAGAGCGCGGCGGTGATGCGCCTCAACGTCCAAAAGCCGCCGATATCGGCAATGGCAATGGCAAGCGCCGCGCGTTGCCGCGCCTGTCGCAAACTTGCGGCGACTTGTGCCCGCGGCGTCGTGGGCGGCAAAGCAGCGATGGTCGCGGTCGTTTCGTGCAGCACCACCTCGGGGCCTTGTGCAAACAATCGGCAGATGACATCACTGTGAGACAAGGCAAGCTCGGCCAAGAACGGGCTGTTGCCGCCGAGCGCGACCAGCATGGCGGACGCATCGGCATTCTCGACCAATGCCGCTTCGTCCGCACCGATGGCCGCGAATTGCCGAACAAAGTGTTCGGCCGCTCTGGGGTCAGCCGCAAACGGCCAACGATTCCGTGGGCGAAAACGCTTTTCCATGACTGCCGAGGCTCATCATGAGACGGCTGGCCGGTCAAGTTGCGCGCGTCAGTTTCTGGCTTTTGCATCACACCCTCGCGGTGGCGTTGGCTTTTATTTTCTTTGCGACCGTCGGTCTCGGCGTATTGGCTTGGCGCGTCGGAGAAAAGCCCCTGCAGATGGAATGGCTTGTTCGCCGATTACAAATTGAAGATCGTCCCGTATTGGGCACGCTTCGCCTCTCGATCGGAAAAGCAAGCCTCGCGTGGAATGGCTGGCGGTTGGGCCTTGGCCAGCCTCTGGTAATCCGCGTCGAGGACCTCCGTGCCGTCACACCGGAAAGCACGGAGATTGCCGTCGTTCCTCGGGCGGAAATCGAGCTTTCTCTTCTCGCGCTCGTGCGGGGGCAAATCGCTCCGCGCGCCATTATCTTGGAAGAACCGGCAATTACCCTCACCCGTAAGCAAGACGGCTCTTTTGCGATAGGTCTTGCCAAGGAAGGGGCATCCCAAACCGGCGCAAATTCCGCGCAGGCCCTGCTTGGGGCTATGGCCGGCCCGAGAGGCATAAGCCCCGGCTCGGTTCCGGACGATCGTTGGTCGGCGCTCCGCGAGGTCCGCATCGCCGACGGCCATGTCGTGATCGACGATCATGCGCTTCATACCATTTGGACCATTACCAAGATAAAGGCCCGGCTACGGCATCATCGCGCCGGCGGGGCCGACGCTTTCGGCGATGCCGAACTCGCGCTTGCACCGCATCCGCTGCGGGCGGAGTTCATGGTGCACGTGCCGCCGGACGCTCCGCAAGCGAGCGTGCGGGTGCATGTCGATCCTTTCTCGCCCCCTTCGCTCGCTGCACTCAGCCCGAAATTTGCCTCCCTTGCCGCGCTGGATGCGCCGCTTTCCGCCAGTGCGGAGATCAGCCTGAAAGGGCTCTCCGGTTGGGAGGAGGCCACCGGCACGGTGGAAGCCGGCCAAGGCATAGTGCACGTCGCCGGGGGCATCGTTCCTCTTGTCGCGGCCAGGGTTGCCTGGACGATCCGGGGGCAGGAGCTGCACATCCGAGAATGGCGCGCCGTCCTCGCTGCAACGGACGGCAGCGCCGGGCCGCAACTTTCCGGCAGCGGAAGCCTGGCATTGGGGCAGGACCGGTTGAAGGCCACCTTGAGCGCCGATCTTGACCAAGTGCGCTTCGCGGATCTCTCGCGCTATTGGCCGGAGGGCGCTGCCAAAGGCGCCCGCAAGTGGGTGACGGAAAACATTACCGAAGGCGTCGCGCGCGCGGGCCACGTCGCGTTGGAGATGGAGGGCGCGGCCGATGGTTCGGATCTCACGTTGACGAACGCCTCCGGCCACCTCCAGGGCGATGATCTCAGTGTGCATTGGCTCCGCCCCCTGCCTCCGCTTGAGCACGTGCCGGCGGAGCTGACTTTGCTTTCCCCCGATGCTTTGCTGCTCAGCGTCAGCGGCGGCGTGGAAGCGGGCGGGAAGGCCGGCGGCATCGCCGTGCAAGGTGGCACCATGCGCATCGATGGCATGATGACCAAAGACCAAGTGGCGAGCCTTGACCTCGACGTGGCCGGGCCGATTGCGGACGCGGTCGATTTGCTGCGCCATCCGCGCCTGCATCTGTTCGAGCGCCGCTCGTTTCCCCTTACCGAGCCCGCAGGCACCGTACGTGCCAAAATTTCGGCGACCGTGCCTTTGGAAGAGCGGGTCACCATGGACCGCATTGCGCTCCATGCAAACGGCGAGATCAAAGATGGCCATTTGAGCAATGTCTTCGCCGGCCAGCCGTTGGATCAAGCCATGCTCAACTTCGATGTCGATCAAGCCGGCATGCGCATCGACGGCACCGCAAAGCTTGCCGATATTCCCACGCGGCTTGCGGTGCGGATGGATTTCGCGCCGGGCCCGCCGACGCAGGTACTGCAAGAGGCTTCATTCAGCGGCATCGTAGAAACCGCGGCGCTCGCCCGTTTTGGGCTGGATCTCGGCGAATATGCTGCGGGGGCGGCAGGCACGAAGGCGACATTGATTGAGCGGCGCAGCGGCGAGGGCAGCCTCTCCCTCGCCGCCGATTTTACCCCGGTGCGGCTTGCTGTTCCCGAGCTTGGTTGGGAAAAACCCGCCGGGCAGACCGCCCATCTCTCCCTACGCGCCCGGCTGGAGCATGAGCACCTCGCCGCGATCGATACGCTAGAGCTTTCCGGGGCAGGCCTCCGCATCGCCGGGGGGGCGAGCTTTGTCGATAACGCACCGCAGCGGGTCAACGTCACCGAGATCATGCTGGGGCAGACCAGAGCCAGAGGCGACTTGGTCTTCTTGCCTAATCATTCGCTTCGGGCGAGCTTTTCCGGCTCCACCCTTGATCTTTCGCAGCGGTTGTCGGCAAAAAAGCTCGGGGTGGAGGAACCGCGTCCTTCCGCCAAACCAGCCAGCCCTGCCGGCGCACAACCGGCGCGCGAACAAAAGAAGCCTTCCGAGCATAGGCGCTGGGAAGCAAACGCGGCTTTCGAACAAGTCGTTCTCGGGCCGTCACGAAAGCTCTCCAATGCCAGGGCTTTCGTGTCGGACAACGGAACGGAGATCGACCGGGCGGAGCTCTCTGCCGAAATTGGACAGGACAAGCGGTTCACGGCCGCCATTGCGCCGATCGCCCAGAGCG
>JAIMBF010000010.1 GCA_023511585.1 Terriglobia bacterium | reverse complement strand
AACGGCTTCTGCGAGATCAAGCGATGACCGGCTATCTCCTCGCGCTCAGCATCGGCCCGGTGCAGGAGTTCATCGCCGCCGCGCGACGCACGCGAGACCTCTGGTTCGGCTCCTACCTGCTCTCGGAGATCAGCAAGGCCGCAGCCAAATCCGTGCAAGACCAAGGCGGCAAGCTCATCTTCCCCGCACCCGCCGGCAACGCGGACCTCGCGCCCGACTCGCTGCTCAACGTCGCCAACGTGATCCTGGCCGAACTCAACGACACCGATCCTGCGGCCGTTGCCGGCAAGGCGAAGAACGCCGCCGGACAATGCTGGCGCGCGTTCGCCGACCAGGTCTGCCGTCAATACCAAGGGGTCATCCGAGCCGAGATCTGGAACGATCAAGTCGATGACGTGATCGAATTCTATGCCGCATGGCGCCCCTACGCGCTGCAGACCTACCAAAAAGATCGCGCCGCGCTGATGCGCTTGCTCGCGGCGCGCAAACGCTGCCGCGATTTTCCACCGGCCAAGGGCCGTGCCGGCGTGCCGAAATCCTCGCTAGACGGGTTGCGGGAAAGCGTCCTCGGCCTGCCGTCTGCGGCCTCTCAGCAGTTGCGCGGCCGACTGCGTCTTCGGGCGGGGGAGCAGCTCGACGTTATCGGCTTGGTCAAGCGCGCCTGGCAGCCCAAGGATGGAAATCCAAGTTATCCCTCGGTGGCGCGCATTGCGGCCGATCCCTGGATCCGGCTTTTGCAATCGAAGGGTATCAACCTCCGGCCGCTGGCCGCGGCATGCGATGCGCTCGGGCCCGATGTGGTGCACAAATTGAATACTGCCGGGGCACGCGGCCACCTCCAATACACGGCCTTTCCCTATGAAGGCAGCGTGCTTTATCGCTCCCGGCATCCCGATCTTCTGAAGGAGACGGGGATCACTGACGATTCCACATTTATGCAGCTCGTACGAGCGCTGGATAAGGTCTCCCAAGCAGCCAAAGGCAAAGGCTTGCCCTCAGAGCCGAACCCCTACCTTGCCGTGCTGGTCGCCGACGGAGACCGCATGGGCGCCGCGCTCGCCCAGCTCGCATCGCCCGATCAGCATCGGCAATTTTCGCAGGCATTGGCGGGATTTGCCGGCAAAGCCGCTAGGATCGTGGGGAAACATCAAGGTGTCTTGGTTTATTCCGGCGGTGACGACGTGCTGGCCTTCGTACCCTTGGACCGCTGCCTGGAGTGTGCACATGCGCTTCACGAGGCCTTCGGCACAGCACTCGCAGACTGGTCGCAGCGGCCGAACCCCGAACTCACGCTCTCCGTCGGCCTGGCCATCGCCCACTTCATGGAGCCGCTGGAGGATCTGCTCCGTTACGGGCGCGCGGCGGAAAAGCACGCCAAGCAACCGCGCCCCGGCGATCTCCCCCACCAGGCCGATCGCAACGGTTTGGCCGTGCACGTCGTGAAACGCGGAGGGGAACCGGTTGCCGTCCGCATGAACTGGCCAGCCGACGGCGCGCCGACAAACCCCGCGCACCACCTGCGGCAATTGGCGGATTGGCTAGCCGATCAGTCCGTTCCCGGCACGCTTCCCTACGATCTCCACGCGCTGGCACGGGTCTACGAGCGTTGGCCTGCCGAAACCGTCACAAATGCCATCCGGCGCGATGTCCTCGCGGTTCTGGAGCGAAAGCAGCCGCGCGGAGCAAGCAAAATGAAAGATATCAAGAAGCTGATCCAAGCGCATGTTCAAGATGCCCAGTCCCTGCGCGGCCTCGCCGATCAATTGCTGGTGGCCAAAGCAATCGGCGCCGCTCCAAAATCGGCCGCAGTAAGCCCGGCCGCGGGGGCGGGTTCGCTATGACAACGATCTTGGAGATTATCTGCCGCGATCCGATCATCGCCCGCGACGGCAGGCCGTTCGGCGCGGCCGGGGGCAACCGGATGCGAAGCCTGGACTGGCTGCTGCCATCCGTGTTGGCCGGCTCGTTGCGCACAACCTTGGGAAAGGCCGCGAAGCGGGATTTTTCGGCGGACAACGTCAAAGACTTGCTGCGCGTGGAAGTCGCGGGGCCGTTGCCCTGTGCCGCCAGACAGCTTTATCTGCCGGCGCCGGAAGACTGTGTCGTCCATCCAGAGCACGGTCCGCTACGCGCGAGGCCGCAACCCCAGGATGAAGGCAGCGGATGCGATTGGCCCTCGCCAGGCCTCCTGCCCGTCGGCCTGACGCAGGCACAGGCATCTGAGGACTTCAAACCCGCGGAAGCGCCCGTCTGGTGGCCGTTGGATCGTTATGCCGCGTGGTTGGCCAAGGAAGATATCACCTTCGATGAGCACTTCCTTGGCGCGGCGGAAAGGGAAGAGCGGACGCACGTCAAAATCGACCCCGCTGCCGGCGCCGCCGAAGAGAGCCAGCTTTTCACAACGGCGGCGCTCGCGCTCTCGCACCTCCCGCGTTACCGGACCGATCCGAAAGCCAAAGGTACGCCCGGGGGAGCTGGCGCAGGGCCGGAGCGGAAATTCGTCCCCATCACGCTCTGCGCCCGCATCCGCGCCGATGGCTGGTGCGGCGAGGTCATGGAAAAGCTTGATGCGCTGCATCCCCTCGGCGGGGAGCGCCGGCTGGTGCATTGGCGAGCGCGGCAAGAGGCCGATCTCTGGCACTGCCCGGAGAACATCCGAAACGCGCTGGCAAAGCCGGAAACGCGCCATGTGCGCATGGCCTTGGCCACGCCGGCAATTTTTAAAGACGGCTGGAAGCCGGGCTGGCTCAACGCAAGTGGCGAGGGCGCACCGCCGGGCGCCGAGAAGCTAACGCTCCGTCTCAAGGGCGTCAGCATCGCGCGTTGGAAGGCGGTTTCGGGTTGGTCGCTCGCCAAGCTGCCCGACCAACCGCTAGGTCCGAAGCCGGTCAAACGCATGGTTCCCGCGGGCGGCGTCTACTTCTTCGAAGTCGTTCAAGGCGAGGCGTCGGTTCTCGCGGAACGCTGGCTCAAACCGGTCAGCGACGATGCGCAAGATCGGCTCGACGGCTTCGGCCTCGCCGCCTGGGGCGTCTGGTAAAGGAAGGGAGGGGCGCATGGAGCATACGCGCGTCTACTGGCTGCACACCGTGTCGCCGACGCATGTGGGAACGGGCCGCGGCGTCGGGTATATCGACCTGCCGATCCACCGCGACAAGGTGACGAACTGGCCGGTTATTCCTGTCTCGGCCTTCAAGGGCGTCTGGGCCGATTATTACGGCGCCACGGAGGGGAAGCGCCGTTCTCCGGATTCCATGAAGCTCCGCCTGGCGTTCGGGCTTGCGTCTGATGAGAGCAACGCCTCCAACGCCGGCGCCCTGATCCCGACCGATGCGCGCCTGGTCTGCCTGCCGGTCCGAAGTTTTTATGGAACCTTCGCCTGGTGCACCTCACCGCTGGCGCTGAAAATGCTCCGGCGCGATCTGGCGTTCGCCGGCCTGGCGAATCCTCTCCCCGAGCCTCCGCAGGTGAACGAGGGCGAAATTCACACGCCCGATCAGACGAAGCTCGCGGATAGCGGCCGTATTTATCTCGAAGACCTCGACTTTGCCGCGAAGAAGTGCGACGCGGCCGCAAAATGGGCCGAGCGGCTGGCGGAATGGGTGTTCCCGGACAAGGCGGATAAGCCATGGCACGATCTCTTTATCGAGAGGTTCGCGATCCTGCCCGACGTGGTCTTTGATTTTCTCACGGAGACCGGAACCGAGGTTGCCGCGCGCGTTCGCATCGATGATGAGCTCAAGACGGTGGTCGAAGGAGCGCTCTGGAACGAGGAAGCGCTGCCGGCGGAGACCATCCTGGCCGGGCTGATCACGTGCGACCGCACCTATTCGCCGGAAGCGAACAGCATCACGCCGGACGAACTTATCAGACACTTCGCAACCGAGCAGCTGCTGCTGCAGATCGGCGGCAAGGCGAGCGTCGGCCGCGGGCGCGTGCGGTGTGTGTTCACGTCGGCAGGCAAGGGGGGCTAAGGATGGACCGCACCATCAGCCAAAAGATGGCGCAGGCCGCCTACGAACGAATCGTTGCCCGGAAACCGGATCGTGAGTTCGCAAGCTTCGCACGCTCGTTTCCCTCGCTGATTCACGCCTCTGGCCTTGCCCAAGCGGTTGCTTTCGCCCGGGCGAAAAACCGAGACGCGTACCTAGAGGACCTCGCCGCGGTGCTCGCGGCTGCGGGGCATTCCGATGTAGCGACGGTAGGGGAGCTCGAAACGACGACGCGCAATATCTCCGTCCCTGCCTATATCCGCCTCAGCCGGAACGCGCTTCAGGCTGCCGGTTGGCTGAAACGCTATGTCGAGGCCAGAGAGCCGGAGTGAATGCCATGCGGCAGGCGCTGATCAACTTGGATAACGATCGCAAGAACAGTAATCACCCCGGCCTGATCCTGCAGAAATATTTGCTCGGGCAGTCGAATCCGGATGAGCGCCGAAAGCTCCTCGATGCGGCGCGCAATGCCGCGAGAAGCGGCCCGCTGGGGAAGCTTTACCAGGCGGCTTATAAGCGCTGGGCCAACTCCTTCGCCAAGGGCGGCCCGCACGCATCGGCAGAGCTCGCCACGGCCGGCCGGCTGATCGTCGGGCTCGGCGCCGAGAGTGTTCTGGAAACAGGCTTGCGGCTTCACCACACCTACGGCGTTCCGATCATTCCGGGATCGGCGCTCAAGGGCCTGGCCGCGCACTATTGCGATACGGTTTGGGGGCAGCGCCATCTTGGTAACAGCGCTCCTGACGATAACAAGCGGTTCCGGCGCAAGCGTTCCGAAAACGAGCCGGAAGGCGACTATTATCGGCTGCTCTTCGGCACCACGGAGGATGGCGGCATCGTCACTTTCCACGATGCCTGGATCGTGCCGGAATCGCTGAACGCGGGCGCGCTGCGCCTGGATGTGATGACCCCGCACCATCCGAAGTGGCAGATGAACGAGGCGCCGCCCACGGATTTCGACAGCCCAAATCCGGTTTCTTTTCTCTCGGTGGCGGGGAGCTTCGATCTGCGTATCTCCTGGTCTGGCCCGGCCGAGACGCCGCCCGAGCAGGCAAAGGCCTGGACCAAACTTGCCATGAAGATCTTGTGCGAAGCGCTGGCTGAGTGGGGCGTAGGCGGCAAGACCAGCAGCGGCTACGGGCGGCTTGTGCATCCTTCGGTCGGCGGCTCCGGGCCTTTGCCGAATCCTGGCGAGCGGGTCGAAGCGCAACTGCTCGAAGAACGGACGAAAAAGGGCGGCTGGCGGGCAATGCATGCGCTTTCCGGCCTGAGCGGCCCTATCCAGAACACAAACGATGTCCCCTCTGAGAAGAAACCGGGCGACGTGTTGGAACTGATTGTCGCCAGCGCGACAAAACGGGAGATTCATTTTCGCTATCCCACTCCTGCCGACGAAGCACGGGCAAGCCGGGCGGCGGGCAAAAAGCAGGGCGGGGGCAAAAGAGGAGCGCATCGGAGATGACTTCGCAGATTTTGCTTCTGTCAACTTGCGGAACGAGTTCGCTGACGAACAACGCCGATGAAAACACCAGATCGTGGTTGAACAAGATCGCAAACAAGAAAGATCTTCCCAAAACGGAATCTGAACGGCTCCAAAAGCACGCCGCACATCGCAAGCAGCAACTTTTGGATGCCAAAATTACCGAGCGTCGTCGGCTGAGTGCAGAGTTGAACGGCATTGCAGCCGTGCTTGAACGATGGGCACCGTCTCGCATCCAACATTTTCTCATTCAAACCGATACGGCCGCAGGCAAAGCGTGCGCCAAAATTGTGCAAGCAGTATTGGAAAAGGACGGACAGCCGGTGCAAATAATCGAGGCACCGGGGTTGCGAACTGACGATTTCCCATCATTTCGGGAAGCACTGGCCGATGTCACCAAACAGCTTGAGGAATTGCTGCCGGGCCACCGGGAACAAGGCTGGACCGTTCTTTTCAATCTGACAGGGGGTTTCAAATCCGTGAATGCGTATCTGCAAGCGCTCGGCATGCTGTATGCGGATCGCTGCGTGTTCTTGTTCGAAGGCGCGCCGATGCTGATGGAAATCCCGCGGCTGCCCATAAAGCTTGTGGAAAAGGACGAGATTCAAAAGCATCTAACCGTGTTCCGAAAACTTGAACATGGGTATTCTGTCGCGGAGAGCGAAGCCGCAGGCATCCCCGATGCGCTGCTTCTCTCGGACGATGGCCAAGTCACCGCCAGTGTGTGGGGCGATGTTGTGTGGAGTCGCGTGCGCAAAGAGCTACTCAAGGAGCGTTTGCTCGAGCCCCTCTCACCCAAATTGGCCATCTCAAATGCAGTCAGAAAAGCGTTCGACAAGTTGGAAGACAAGCGACGCGTAGAAGTCAACGACGCCCTTGATGCCCTCAGCGCGCATCTCGATCTCGGAAAAGAACTCCCTAAATCAAATACTTTGAGGGAACTTAAAGGAAATCCTGTGCCGCCGGCGACTCATGAGTTGTACTTATGGAGCGATGGTTCTGCCGGCCGGCTTTTTGGGCATTTTGACGAAGACCATTTTATTGCGGATTCGCTTGGACCCCATGTGTGAACGCACCGGCAGATGTGTCAACGGCTCGCCCAGTCTCCGCAATCGGTCGGCAATCGACAAAAAAATCCTTCGGCGGAAGCCGATGGAACGGGATAGCCGCAAACCACGTCGAAGAATTCGCGGCCCCTCAGCGGCGGAGGTAGGCGATCGCGCCGTCCAGCGTGGCGAGTTTCGGATAATCCGCCTCCGGAATATCAAGCTTGGTGCGCTCGTGCAGCGCGGTGACGAAATTGAGAAAATCCATCGAATCAAGATCCAGCGCTTCCCGAAGATCCTCTGTGCCGGCAAGCTTCGTCACATCCGCTTCCGGTGCGATGCCGGAAAGAACATCCAGCACCAGAAGCCGCGCCTCGGTTTCGTTCATAGCGTCTCGGCCTCCTGCAACAAGCGCGCAATTTCCGCGAGCAACAAACCGCCGAGATGGCCGTCGCTTGCCCGATGATCGCCGGCCAAACTCAGCGTAACAACCGGGCGGGGAAGCACGGCTCCGTCCACCACCCACGGGCGCGTGACGATTTTCCCAACCCCCACCATCGCCACCTGCGGCGGATAAATAATGGGCAGCACGCCCTCCGCCCCGCGATCCCCAAGGCTTGTTATGGTCAGTGTCGGGGCGGCGAACTCCGAGCTCCGCAGCCGGGCAGTGCGCGCCCGCGTGACCAAATCCCGCATCGCGGCCATTACCTCATCCAGCGAAAGGCGGTCGGCATTGCGGATCGCCGGCGCCACCAGCCCGCCGCCGCGCAGCGCAATCGCCCAGCCGATATGCACGCCATCGCCCGGACGAAACCGCCCGTCTTCCCAAAACCCGTTGAGTTCGGGGGTTTTGGCCGCGGCCAACGCAACGGCGCGCAAGAAGAAGGCCGCGGGCAGCACGCGCTCGGGCGGCGGCCGCTCGGCGTTCAGCCGTTCCGCGCGCGCGAGCATCGCGGAAACATCCACGGTCTGCAGCAAGTAATAGTGCGGAATTTCGCGTTTGGAGCGGCTCATGGCGGCCGCAATGGCCTGCCGCATCGCCGCCGGGTCGAACCCGCCGCGCCGCGCCGGAGCTTCGCCGGTCGCGCTGGGTCTGGCGGCCTCGATATCGGCAAGCGTAATGGCCCCATCCGGTCCGGTGCCGGTGATCCGGGTGATATCGATCCCCCGTTCGGCGGCAAGGCGCCGCGCCGCCGGCGAAATCCGCCGATGCGGCAGGGTTTGGGAGAGGCTGGGCGCGGGGGGAGGCGATGCTGCCGGCGGGGTTGGTGGTGCCGGCGGCGGCGGTGGGGTAGGGGAAGGTGGAGGTGGCGGTGGAGGTGGCGGAGCAGCCTCGGGGCGAGGCGCAGGCGCGGCCGCCTTTTCTTCGCCGGCCGTTCCGGTATCGATCTTCGCCAGCACCGTTCCAACCGGCACGCGCGTATTCACCGGCACGAGCAGCTCGGAGATGACGCCGTCGTGAAAAACCTCGATCTCGATGGCGCCTTTCTGCGTTTCCACCACCGCGACCACATCGCCGCGTTTCACTTTATCCCCGGGTTTGACCAGCCATTCCACAAGCGTGCCGGCTTCCATATCGGCGCCGAGGGAGGGCATGCGGAACTCGATCATCGGCCTTTCACCAGCTCCCGCGCGGCGGCCACGATCGCCGGCACCTGCGGCAGCGCCGCCTGTTCGAGATGCGCGGCGTACGGAATCGGCACCTCTCGCGAGCACACCCGCCGAATGGGCGCATCCAGCTCGAAGAAGGCGCCTTCCACAATCCGCGCGGTAAGCTCGGCCGATAACGAGCCGGACTTCCAGCCCTCGTCCACAATCACCACGCGGCGGGTACGGGCGACGGAGCCGAGCACGGTTGCCATGTCCAGCGGCCGCAAGACGCGGAGATCGATCACCTCCGCTTCAATCCCCTCCTGGTGCAAGGCCTCTGCCGCATCGAGGGTTTTGAAGAGCATTCCCCCGTAGGTGAGCAGCGTGACATCGTGCCCCGGCCGGCGGATCTTTGCCGAAACGATATCGACCCCGGTGATGGTCGGGTCGAGCTCGTCTTCGCGGTTATAGAGCATGATGTGCTCGAAAATCAGCACCGGATTGGGATCCTCAAGCGCCGGCTGCAGCATGTATCGCGCGTCTTCGATGGTGGCCGGCGCCAGCACTTTCAGGCCGGGAATGTGGGCATACCAGCCTTCCAGGCTGTGCGAATGCTGCGCCGCAAGCTGCCGGCCGGCCCCCGTCGCCATGCGGATCACGAGCGGCACGGCCAGTTGCCCGCCCGACATGTGCGGGATCGTCGCCGCGTTGTTGACGATCTGGTCCAGCGCGAGAAGGCTGAAATTCACCGTCATGATTTCCACGATCGGGCGCATTCCGGCAATGGCGGCGCCGATCCCGGCGCCGACATAGGCCGCTTCCGAGAGCGGCGTGTCGCGGATTTTCTCTTCGCCGAGCTCCTCCGCGAGGCCCTTGGTCACGGCGTAGCTCCCGCCGTAGCGCGCGACGTCTTCGCCCATCAGAAACACGCGCGGATCGGCGAGAATGGCGGCGCGGATGGCCTGTTTGCAGGCTTCGCGATAGGTCATGCGCTGCGGCTTGGGCGGTGTGGCGGCGGAGTTCATTGCGGCACCCGATCCATGGTCACGAAGCGTTCCAATTCCTCGACGGGCTCCCAGGTTCCCGCCTCTGCGAAGGCGACGGCGGCATCGATTTCTGCCGCGATTTCGGCCTCGATCTTGTTGATTTCCTCGGCGTGCATCAGCCCTGATTGCTCGAGCCAGGAGCGGAGCCGATCGATCGGGTCCCGCTTGCGCCATGTCTCGATTTCCTGCTTCGTGCGGTAAAGCTGCGCATCGAACATCGAGTGCGCGCGAAAACGGTAGGTGCGGCACTCCAGGAGATAAGGCCGGCTGGTTTCGCGGACCGCGCTCACCGCCCGCTGGGCGGCAACCTCGACCGCAACGACATCCATCCCGTCCACCGCCTCGGCCGTGACGCGATAGCCCGCCGCCTTGCGCGTGATATCCGGCTCGGCCTCGGCACGTTCCAGCGCCATGCCCATGGAGTAGAGATTGTTTTCGCAGACGAACAAGACCGGCAACCGCCATAACGACGCGAGATTCATACTTTCGTGAAACGATCCTTCGTCCACCGCGCCTTCGCCGAAAAAACAGGCGGTGATGCTGGTCCGTCCTTGCATTTTATCGCCGAGCGCAACGCCCACGGCGAGCGGAAGACCGCCGCCGACGATCGCATTGCCGCCGTAGAAACGTTTCGTTCGATCAAAGATATGCATGGACCCGCCTCGGCCGCGGCAGCACCCCTCTTGCTTGCCGTAAAGCTCGGCCATCAGGACGTTCATGCCGATGCCGCGCGCCAGCGCCTGGCCGTGTTCGCGATAAGTGGCCACGATTGCGTCATCGGGACGGAGGGTTCGGATCACCCCGACCGAGACGGCCTCCTCGCCGTCGTAAAGATGCAGATAGCCGCGGATCTTTTCGCTTTGGTAAAGTTCAAAACACTTCTCCTCAAACCGGCGGATCCGCAGCATCGCCGTGAGCAGGTCACGAAGATGCGCATGGTCGAGGTGCAGCTTCTCGGTCATTCGGCGTTGCTCTCAAGGGTGGAAAGGTCGCCTTCCGGCAAGCCGAGCTCGCGCGCTTTCAAGAGGCGGCGCATGATTTTGCCGCTCCGCGTGCGGGGCAGCGCGGGGCTGAAGTCGATTTCCTTCGGGGCGACCACGGCACCGAGGCGCTTGCGCGCGTGCCCGAGCAGTTCCCGGCGTAAAGCTTCGGAAGGGGTAAATCCCGGATTGAGGGAAACAAACGCTTTGACGATTTCCCCAGCCACCGGGTCCGGTTTGCCGATCACGCCCGCCTCGGCCACGGCGGGATGCTCCATCAACGCGCTCTCGACCTCGAAGGGGCCGATCAAATGTCCCGAGGATTTGATCACGTCATCGGCGCGGCCGACGAACCAGTAGTAACCGTCGGCATCGCGCATGGCGAGATCGCCCGTAAGGTACCAAGGGCCAGCAAAGCTTTTGCGATAGCGCTCTTCTTCATGGAGATACCCGCGCATCATCGACGGCCAGCCGGCCTTGAGCGCGAGCTCGCCTTCCACCAGCGGTTCTTGGATTTCCACCACGCTGCCGTCGGCATTGCGTTGCACGATGGCGGCCTCGATGCCGGGAAGCGGCCGGCCCATCGAGCCGGGTTTGACGTCCATGGAGGCGTAGTTGGCGATCATGATCCCGCCGGTTTCCGTCTGCCACCAATTGTCGTGAAACGGCTGGCCGAATGCCTGCTGCCCCCAGATAACCGCCTCCGGATTCAGCGGCTCGCCGACGCTGGCGAGGAAACGGAGCGAGGAGAGATCGAAGTTGCGCAGCGCCTCCAGGCCAAGCTTCATCATCATGCGGATCGCCGTCGGCGCGGTATACCAAACGCTGACGCGCTCGCGCTGCAGAACGCCGTACCAGGTTGCCGCATCGAATTCCGCCTCGACAACCACGTTGGTGACGCCGTTGGTCAGTGGCGCGATAATGCCGTAGCTGGTGCCGGTGACCCAGCCGGGATCCGCCGTGCACCAGAAGATGTCGTCATCATGCAGATCGAGCGCGTAATACCCGGTGATGTGATGGGTCACGACCGCTTCGTGCACGTGGATTGCGCCCTTGGGCCGGCCGGTCGTGCCGCTGGTGAAATGGAGCAAGGCGCGATCTTCCGGCGCGGTCGGCGGAATTTCGAAATCAGGGCTTTGCGCGGCCATGAGTTGATGCCACTCCAGCGTGTCGGGCACGTCGCCGGCCGCTTGTGCCCCTTGCTGCCCCTCTGAGACGAGAACCACATGCGCGAGCTTCGGCAGCTGCGGGCGGATGGATGCGACCTTGCGGCGATAGAGCGCCTCGGTAGTGACCAAAAGGCGCCCCTCGCCGAGCTTGAGCCGGGTTGCCAACGGTTCGGGCCCGAAGGCGGAAAAGAGCGGCGAGGCCACGCATTTGGCCTTCAGCGCGCCGAGCACCGCGATGTAAAGTTCGGGGATCCGCCCGGCCAGCACGAAGACCGCGTCGCCTTCGCCAAGGCCGAGGCTCAGCAGGGCGTTGGCAAATTTATTGGTTTCGGCCTGCAAGTCTCGATACGTGAGAATCCGTTGTGCGCCGGACCGGCCGATCCAACGCAGCGCATGGCGCTCTGCGCGCGGCCCCTTGGCGTGGCGGTCCACCGCCTCATAGGCGATATTCAGCCCCCGCCCGCCGGGCAGGCCGTCGAGCAGCCCGCGGGCCCAGTCCCAGCGGAATGCGGCGCGGGCGGCCTCGTAGTCAAGCAGATTGGGCGGTTTGCCGAGATGCTCGCGTGATTTGACGATGGTGGGATAATGGCCTGGCAAAAGCGCTTGCCTTGATGCCGATTCGCTCACGATCCGTTCCTTGTTGTTTCCAAAGCGCTGCTGGTTCTTCGTTTTTGCCGAAGCAGCCTCGGGCGGCGCGCCGCTGCGGCGGCGTTGCGTCACGGGCGGCTTGTGTCGGCAGGGGTTCCATTCGCATCTCAGCCGACCTTTATTTCCGCGGTCAGGTGTTTATGAAACCACGCGCGCGCAAGCTCGATGACCGCTTCCAGCGCGCCGGGTTCTTCAAAAAGGTGCGTTGCGCCGGGGATCACTTCCAGACGCGTTTCGCAGCGCATCATCCGTTGCGCCTCTCGGTTCAGCTCTAACACCAGAGGATCCGCACCGCCGACGATGAACAATGTCGGCGCTTTCACCTGCGCGAGCGCCTCCGCCGCGAGATCCGGCCGGCCGCCACGGCTGACGATGGCGCGCACATCCTCTCGCATTGCCGCGGCCACGAGCGCCGCGGCCGCTCCGGTGCTGGCGCCGAAGAAGCCGAGCGGAAGACCCTTTATGGCCGGATCGTTAGCCGCCCAATCCGCGGCTTGTGCAAGGCGTTCGGCGAGCAAGGGGATGTCAAAAACCTTGCCCCGGTGTTGGGCTTCTGCCTCTGTGAGCAAATCAAACAGCAGCACCGCCAAGCCGGATTGCTGCAACGAGCGGGCGACCATGGTGTTGCGCGGGCTGAGCCGGCTGCTGCCGCTGCCATGCGCAAAAAGCACGATCCCTTGTGCTTGGGCTGCGGGAAGGCCGAGCAAGCCCTCGCCGCCGTGCGGCAAGGTTATGGAAATGCTGTGCGGTTGCGGCACCATGGTTGGTTTTTATTCCTGGCGGGAGATGCGCCGCATTGATCAAAATCAAGCTCATCCGGAGCCAAACGGGTGGCATGGGCTCGGGGTTTGCGTCAGATTTTTCGGCGTGCGCGGCCGGCTTGGACCCATCCGCCGGCTCGCGGGGTTCGTTTTCACCGGTGCGAGCGCATCTCAAAGCTTACCCCGGCACGTTCGGGCGAGCAGGCAAGCGGGATTTCACGGACGTTTTGCTCAAACTCTTCTCGCGTTTGGAAATCGAACGTGCGTTGTGCCGGCGCTTCGTGAGAGACGATGTTCCTGATGCCGGGGGATCGGTCGCTCGATGCGTTCCGGGCGGTTAGGGTGCGGAAGGATTTGGTCAATACCTCGCCCGAGCATCACATCGCCGCAGAGAAACAGCCGAACCTCGTTCATACGCGCTTACCGAAAGGCATTCATTCGCCCCTGAAATGCGGGCGGATCATCTTAAGCTCTTTATCTTGGCTGAATGCAAATCGCGTATTGGATGGGAGCCTGCAGAAAATCGGCTTGAAATCGCCCCTGGCTGTTTCCGGGATTCACCACCAGCGCTTGCCCCGGCGCTATTTGGTTCCGAGGGCATCCAGGACCCACTGCTCCGCCGAGTTTTGCAGCCACCCGGTTATTCATAACAACAAAGTTGTTTACCCCGCTCACCACAATCCCGTAACCGATACCGGAACCGGTGATCAGATTGTCGATCACCTGCCCGCCGGAATTGACGAGCCCCTTATCGGGTTGCCACGTTGCAGGGCCGATTGCGATGCCTACTTTGATAAACCCGCCATCCGCCTCGATGCGGTTGTGGCGGACGATGGTGCCCGTGTAATCACCAAAAAACGGCTGATAATCCACCAAATTGATGCCGCCGAGCAAAATATTCCTGCGCGTGCGAACAAGGTTATTCTCCACGACGGTTCCCGGCGCGCCGAAGATCACAATTCCGCCATCCGAGGCATCCGTGATAACGTTTCCGGCAATCAAGCCGTTTCGGCATGCGAAGGAAATACCGTCTGCCCAGTGCCCATCCGGCGTGCCGGCAGGGCCGATGCGGTTGTTCGTTACAAAAGCGCCGCGGCATTTTCCGCCGCCTTCGAAGACGTGCAGCGCCGACCATCCTCGCGGATCATGAGAACTTATGGAATCAACACGGATATTGCTGACGGCCCCGCCGATCTCGATCAAAGCTCTGCCGCCCGGAATCGGGCCGAGCGCCGGGCGCGAACCGTCAACCTCGATGTTGCGGATCGCGATATTCGAGACGCGCGACGTGATGGCCGTGGCAAGCGAGCGGCCGACAACGCGCACAATCGCTCGGGTTTCGTCAGTGGGATAGCCGGCGGTCGCAATTTCCTGCCCGTCGGCAGAAAGCACGATCGGTGCATGAAGCAGGAATATCGCTCTCGGGCAAAGCTCGGCTTTTGTGCCCGGACCCTGCAAGGCGGCGTTAATCGTTCGCTCATCGCCTCCCGCGAGGCAGGCGTGTGCTTCCGGAGCGGAAAACAACAAAGCAAGAGTTGTTATCGCTGCAAGAAATGCAGGCAGATTTCGTAAAAGTCGCACTAGTACTCTCTCCCGATCGCTTTAGGATGTGGCTCCGTAAATTCTCTGCTCGCGCTCGAGAAATTCTTCTAAGGCACGAACCGCGGCGGGATCGTGAAGCACCCGTGGAACCTTGTTTTGCCCTCCGAGTTTGCCTTGGGCTTTCAGCCACGCCGCGAACGAGCCCGGTAAAACCGCGGCGATACGCGGCGCGGCCATACCGAAGTCCTTGAGGCGATGCGTCCGATAATCTTCGTTTTGATCACCGAGCGCGTGATCGAGAGCCTGGGCAAAACGCGTAAGCGAAAGGTCATCGATGCGCGTGGAAAATTCAACAAAGAAAAGATGGCCGCCCCGCTGCCCGGGCTCGGACGGGTAAATCGGTGTGACGGTATAGTCCACGACGTGCTGACCAATGGCCGAGGCCGCTGTTTCGACCGCGGCTTCTATCTCCTCTCCGATCAAGTGTTCGCCGAATACGGAGAGAAAGTAAGAAAGGCGGCCGGTCACCAGAATGCGCGGCGGATGACGCTCGACGAACCGCACCGTATCGCCGAGAACGTAGGACCAAAGTCCCGCGCAAGTCGACAAGACCACGGCGTAGTTGACGCCTTGCTCCACGGAACCAAGCCAATGCCGGGGAGGCTTTTCGCTTTCGATCTCTTCAACGGGCACGAATTCGTAAAAGATGCCGTGATCGGTCATCAGGCGAAGCCCCTCGCCATAGCCGCGATCGGCAACGGCGATGAAACCCTCGCTCGCCGTATAGACTTCGCGCATATCGACGGTGCTTCCTTGAAAAAGATTCTCGAATTGTCGGCGATAAGGCTCAAAGTTCACGCCGCCGTGAAGAAAGAGTTCGAGATTGGGGAAATAACTGGTGGTTCTGGTCGGCAAATCCGGCCGAATTTCCGCGAGTTTGGCGAAGAACAGCAGAACCCAGCTGGGCGTGCCGGCGATCGTGCGGATATCCGAGTGCAACGCAAGCCGCGCTAGTGTATCGATTTTGGTTTCCCAATCCGCGATCAAGGCGTAATGGAGCGACGGGAAAAACCAAGGGCGAACCCACCACGGCACTTCGCGTGCCGCGATCCCGCTGAGATCCCCGCTATAGATGCCCGGAGCTTCCTGTTTGAGGGAAGTGCTGCCGCCAAGCATAAAATTCTTCCCGGCAAGCACGCGGCTTTTCGGATGCGCGCGCAGATGATAGGTGAATGCGTCCAGCACCCCGCGCTTGTTGCTCGCAATCATCTCACGAGAAACGGGAATATATTTCGTTTTTCCCGTGGTCGTTCCCGAGGTTAGCGCAAAGTAGGGAATCGTCCCCGGCCAGCAGAGATTTTTCAATATCGGAAAAGAGCGGCCCCAATATTCGCGCCAAAAATCCTCGTAATGCCGGAGCGGGACACGCCGTTGGAACGTTGTTATATCGGAAATATCTGCAAACCTGTGTTTTTGGCCGAACTCGGTATGGCGTGCACGTCGCAGGAGCCGCAACAATACAAGCCTCTGCGTCTGCTGCGCATCGTCATGCGCAAGCTTTTTGAGGCGATGGCCGGCGAAAAGACGAAGAAGCGGGGTTGCGTCAAACATCGCGCCGGCTTCGGGATCTGCATCGTCGATCGTGCTTCACGGTTTGAGTTCCATGTGGATGGAAAACCGACGCCGCACCGCTTCCAAACTGAGCGGCACCGGAATGTAGTCGCCTTTTTGCCACAATGGAACCTGGTCGAGCATTGTCGTGCTGCCGAGCCACCCGTCCTGGCCGCCGAGCAGAACAAAGTAATTGCAATCGAGATCGGCGAGATCCGAAATGTGCCGCGCTGTGGTTGCAAGCCTTACCGCGTGGCGGCGATCCGTCGGGGCATGTGCGGTCTTCAGGACGGTCTCGCTGTTTCCCGCCGCGGGCCAATCCAGGAAATGAAACCGGCGCCCGATGATCGGGAAAAAGCCCGCGAAATGCCGAAGGCGAAGCCGATGCATATCGCCCCAAACATGGAAATTTTTTAATCTTCGCGCCAAGACGGGCAGAGCCTTTCGAACCGCTCTTTCGCGCTGCTCTAGCGTTGCCGAGGCGATGTCTTCGCGCATCAGTTCCCAGGCGTTCCAGCCTTTTGCATAGAGGGAGAGTCGTTTGCTGCCGCTCGTCTTCAGCGCGACCAGAAAAAAGAACAACTCAAAACACAAGGCCCCGCGCGAATTCGCGCTATAGTTTCCGTCCCACGCTTCGAGCTCCCGGGCCAGATGCCGTGCCGTTTCATTCTCAAGCATCTTTGCCGAACGCAGGCTTTGCAGCAATTCGTCGCGGATTTCGCGACTGGAGGGCACGGAAATATCGCGTTGGATCCCGCCGATATCCGCGAGCGAGTGCCGGTGTTTATGGCCGAGCAAAAACTTGAGCCGCTCGATTCTGTTATTTGAAGAAAAGAGATAACCGACGGAAACCGGAAACCCCGACGGTCTTTCATTCGCCGATGCGATAAATCCTTCGGCAGGATCAAAAATTGCCGGCAAATCGGCTGCCGTTACAGAGTTCTGCCAATGAGCGGCGAAACTCAGCGGCAGGATCGGAGAATGCGGAGGTGCAAGCGGGCGCTTCGGAAGCTTCGCCGCTATCAGCTTTCCGATATGGCCGTCCACATCCGCGTAGGTGAAGTTTTGCCCGGGAACCGCAAAAAGGGTGAGCGCCGCTTTGAAATCATCCCAATTCCGTGCTTGGTTCAGGCGGAGCATTGCGGTGAATTCATCGCTCGGCTTGCTTCCCATCCAAGACAACGCCAGCGTGCGGCCTTTTTTGCGAGGGATGATTTTCAAGTCGGAAATAACCGGCCCATAAGCGCATTCGCGAATTGCCACGCTGCGATCCCGCCACCAGCGCACGCGGATCCGCTCGCGGCGTTCTGTTATTTCTTCCAAAGGGAGATCGGAAATGTCGAACAACTCGCTGCTCGCCGCGTGAAGGTTTGTGCCGCCCCAGCTTATCCACTGATTGCGTCCGAGCGCGACAAACGGGAGCCCCGGGATCATCAGCCCGACAAGATGGAAGGAAGGGGATTTGTATCCGGCGATAAGAAAAGGACCGGGGATTGTCGCGGCAAGATGCGGATCGCTCGCGAGCATGGCCGCGCCGGATTCGCTTCGGGAGGGTGCAATGGCGAACGAATTGCTGCCGCCGCTCCAGGAAAGCCCGGCGAACTGGTCCAATCCGCGGCGCAGAAGCCGGCCTGACGGCGCCCTTTCCGCACGATCTCTGTTTAGGCCGACAAGCCTACGCCAAATTTCCAAGACGAGCGCTTCGTTTTTCTCGCGCAACAAGGGGATCAGGCTTAACCATGTCACGTCCGCAGAAACCAGCCGCCCGAGAGCCAGAACGTCTTCAACCCGCCAGTGTTCGCGCTTGATCCCCAAAATTCGAAATTCTGGCGGCATTTTCGGCAGATGTTCGATCGCATGATTAATACCGTCGATGAAACATTTTAGCCATCGCGCCGTCTGCTCTGGCAAAAGCGGCATGATGGCGGCTGCGGTTCGCGCAATGCCGAGAGCGCGCAGCGCGTGATCGATCTTTATGCCGGCCGGCCCGATCATCTCGGAAAGGCGCCCGAGCGCAAGCCGGCGCATCATTTCTATTTGCCCCCAGCGAAGATGAACATGGAGAACACCGAGCGCGACGGCGAGGTCTTCGTCGTGTTCCGCTTCCAGAAACGGAATCTGATGTTCATCCCAGTGAACGAGGACGGGAGCCTTCAGAGGCAGGCCTTCTCGCGGGAAATGGGCCAGTCGCTCTGCAAGATCGATAGGCCGGCGTTTCGCGAATGTCACGCCACGAAAACCGAAAGCCATGGGCCGCGCCTTTTAGAGCAAGCGGCAAATGAGCAAGCGCATCCGGCCCCACACCGCGGAAGGTCTGCGCACTATCGGGCGTCCTATTGCGATTGCGTGGGCGCGGCAACGGCCGCGGCCGGAATCGGTTGATGCAGGCGCTTGGCCTCGGCGATCGGGTCGATAATGGGTTCCTGGGGCGCGGGCGAGCTCCAGAATGTCAGAGCGTCGATCCAGCTATGCTCGGCCGGTGCGGGATGCGGCAGGGCATCGATTCGCTGGCGAATATCCGCCGGCGGCTGCGGGCCTGCCGCGGCATCCAGGGCTTTCTGACCGGGCGTCAGCGGCACGGCATCCGTCGCCAGCGCCACTTGCGGGGCGAGAATCGCCGCAACCTGGGCCTGAACCGGCGGGCCCGAGGGCTGGTCCTCGACCGGCTTCGGCGGCGGCAGATTGGAAAAATCGGGCGGTATTTGCAGCGGCGGATGCGTGATCACCTCGAATTGGTGGGCACCGTCGCGGGTCAGCCCCATGCTGTGCGAAGCATCCGGGATCGGATCGCACGCGGCCAGCCCCGCTGCCGCCAGAGCCAGACCGCTGAGCCGAAATACAAGCATCGAAGCATTTCTGAACGGGTTCATGGCGGATGTAACCTCCGGCGCGAATTGTCTTTGCCGTGGCCCGCTTCGGTGGTTCGCACCATTGCCGTGTCCAGCACCAACAATGCAACCCCGCAGACGATGGCCGCATCGGCAATGTTGAAGACATACCACGAATAACCGAACGCATGTGCATGAATGAAATCGGCCACGGCGCCGAAGCGCAACCGGTCGATCACGTTGCCGATCGCGCCGCCCACGATGCCGCCCAACGCAATAACCACCAGCAGCCGTTCCGCGCGGTACATCCAAGCCCCCAAGGCCAGCACAATGGCGACCGCGGTTGCCACCAGCAGCGGAGAGGCCCAAGCGCCGAACTCATGCAACAAACCGAACGTAATACCGCGGTTCCAGACCATGGTGAGACTCAGCACCGGCAGAAGATCCACACGCCCGCGGAGCGGCAGCCGCAAAATATCCAGCACCCACCATTTGCTGAGCTGGTCGGCGATCAGCACGAGGCCTGCCGAAGCGAGGCCCGCGGCAAATACGCGGCCTCGGCTCATGCGGCCGCCGACGGCGAAACCAGCCCGGATTCCACGGCATCCACGCAACGACGGCAGAGCAGCGGATGGCGCTTGTTCTCGCCCACTTCCGGAAGTACCCGCCAGCACCGGGCGCATTTCTCGCCTTCCGCCCGGTGAAGCTCCACGCGGCAGGGGGGCTCTACCCCGGCTTCGCGGCGCACTGTCGCGGCCGAGACAATGCCGATTTCCGCCCATTCCGCTTCGCTCAGCCAAATTTCCGCATCGGGCGGAAAGACGAACTCGGCGCGGGCCTGCAACGACGAGCCCAAGCTTCCGGCTTTGCGCGCCTCGTCGAGCTTTTGCGTGAGCACTCCGCGAATGGCGCGCACTGCCTGCCATTTCCGCGCCAGCTCCTCATCGCGCCAAGCCTTCGGGAGTTCGGGGAAGGTCTGCAAATGCACGCTGACATCGTCGCCGAAGCGCGTCCACCACGCCTCTTCGGCGGTAAAGACCAAGACCGGGGCAAACCAAATCGAAAGGCAGCGCTGCAGATGATCCAGCACCGTGCGCGCCGCCCGACGGCGAAGATTGTCCGGCCGATCGCAATAGAGCGTGTCCTTGCGGATATCGAAATAAAAGGCGGAGAGGTCGTTGGCGCAAAATGCGTGCAGCTCGGGATAGACACCTACCCAGTCATAGCTTTCCGCCGCCTTGCGGATGCGCTGATCCAACTCGTAGAGCCGATGCAGCACAAAACGCTCAAGCTCGGGCATTTCCGCTTCCGGCAAGCGCTCCTCGGGTTTGAAGTTATAGAGGCAACCGAGCAGAAAGCGAAACGTATTGCGCACCCGCCGATAGACTTCCGCCTGTTGGCGCAAAATATCGGGCCCGATGCGCAAATCATCGGTGATGTCGGACATCATCACCCAAAGACGCAGAATGTCGGCGCCGTATTGTTCCAAGACTTCTTGCGGCGCCACCACATTGCCGAGCGACTTCGACATTTTGCGTCCTTGCTCGTCCAACACGAAACCATGGGTAAGGACCGCCTTAAACGGTGCTTTGCCGCGCGTGCCGACCGCTTCCAACAACGACGAATGAAACCAGCCGCGATGCTGATCGGAGCCTTCGAGGTAGAGGTCTGCGGGCCACGGCAGGCCGCGCGCCTCCAGAACGAAGGCATGCGTGGAGCCCGACTCGAACCAGACATCGACGATGTCTTTCACCTGTTCGTAATCGGCGGGGTTGCGGCCGGGGCCCAGGAAGCGTTCAGGAGGGGAGGAATACCATGCATCGGCCCCCTCGGCGGCGAAGGCCTCGACAATCCGGGCAAGCACGGCAGGATCCCGCAAGGGCTCGCCGGTGGCCCGCTCGACAAACACCGGAATGGGCACGCCCCAAACGCGCTGGCGGCTGATGCACCAATCCGGCCGTGCGGCGATCATCCCCGCAATGCGGTTGCGTCCGGCATCGGGCACGAAGTGGGTTCTGGCGATTTCGTTCAGCGCTTTTGCGCGGATCTGCTGCGGGCCGTCCATGCGGATGAACCACTGCGGCGTGGCGCGGAAAATCAGCGGCGCCTTTGAGCGCCAAGAATGCGGGTAGGAATGCACGAAATCTTGTCGGCCCAAAAGCGCGCCCGCTTTTTGCAATTCCTCGCAGACGCGGGGATCCGCCTTATAGACATGAAGCCCCGCAAACAGCGGCACCCAGGCGTTGAACGTGCCGTCATCGCCCACCGTATCCGGCACTTCCAGCCCGTGCGCACGGCCGAGAATAAAGTCATCATCGCCGTGGCCGGGCGCCACATGCACAAAGCCCGTGCCGGCTTCGGTGGTGACGAAGTCCCCGGCATAAAGCGGCACCGGAAAATCATAGCCGTGGCCGCGGAGCGGGTGAGCCGCGACCGCACCGGCCAAGTCTTCGCCGCGATACACCCGCTCCACCGTGTAGCTCGTAATGCCGAGGGCGGCCGCAAAGCTTTCCTGTAGCGCCACCGCGACCAGCAAGGCCTCCCCCGGTCGCGCCAGCGAGCCTTCGGTAACGCTGCCGATACGAATCAACGCGTAGTCGAGGTCTCGCCCATAAGCGATGGCGCGGTTGCCCGGAATGGTCCAGGGCGTTGTGGTCCAAATGACGACGGCAGCACCCGCGAGTTCCGGTTTCGGGGCCTTCTGCAGCGGAAACCGCACCCAAATCGCGGTGCTGGTATGTTCATAATACTCCACTTCGGCTTCGGCGAGCGCGGTCTTCTCGACCGGGCTCCAGAGCACCGGCTGCAGCCCGCGATAGAGCGCACCGTTAAGCAAAAACTTGCCGATCTCCGCCGCAATCGCGGCTTCTGCCGGAAAATCCATGGTCGCGTAACGATGCGCCCAGTCACCCGCAACCCCGAGGCGGCGAAATTCCTTCTCCTGCACTTTCATCCAGTGTTCCGCGTATGCGCGGCACTCGGCGCGAAACTTCAGAACCGGCACCGAGTCTTTGTCGCGCCCGGCGGCGCGGTATTCCTCTTCGATTTTCCATTCGATGGGCAGGCCGTGGCAGTCCCATCCCGGGACGTAATAGGCATCGAGGCCCGACATTTGCCGCGAACGATTGATAATGTCCTTGAGCACCTTGTTCAGTGCGGTGCCGATATGGATCGGCCCGTTCGCATAAGGCGGCCCGTCATGCAGGATAAACTTGCGTGCGCCGCGGTTTTCCGCGCGCATCCGCTCCCAGAGCTTCATCTCTTCCCACTGGGCGAGAATTTGCGGTTCCTTGCGCGGGAGATCCGCGCGCATGGGAAAACTTGTTTGCGGGAGAAAAACGGTGTTCCGATAATCCGAATTTTGGCTCATGATCTCTTCCGGCGTTTGCAAAAAACGTCATAAAGCATGGCAGCGGGCGCTGCAAAAAACGCGGCAAGACAGACGGTTTTGCCTGCGCGGCCATGCGTGCGCAAGCAAACGCCTGTCGGCGGACTATGCGAATGAAGGTCCAAGCCGGTCAAGCACGGCGCGGGCTTGTCGTGCATCGGCCGCGATTTGCCGGGCAAGCGCATCGAGGCTCGGGAATTTCTCCTCGGGGCGAAGGAAGGCATGCAGCGCAACGGAAAGCTCGGCGCCGTAAAGATCTCCGCAAAAATCAAAGAGATAGACTTCCAGCAGGCTCTCCAGCCCCTCCTTGATGGTCGGGCGGCGGCCGATATTGGCCACGCCCAAACGTTTGCTTTTATCCGGCATCGTCACGCTGACGGCGTAAACCCCGCGCGCCGGCTCCAAATGCCTGCCCAAGGCGATATTCGCAGTCGGAAAGCCGAGTTTCCGCCCCAATGCATCCCCTTTTGCCACGGTGCCGCGGATCGCCCAAGGCCTTCCCAGCAAGGCCGCTGCACGCTCGGGTTCGCCGCTTTGCAACAGGCGGCGAATGCGGCTTGCCGAGATTGGGCCTTGTTCGTCGGAAACCGGCGGAACAACGGTAAGCCCCATCCCCAAAGCCTCGGCTCTTGCGGCCAGATAGCGCACGTCTCCACTGCGCCGATGGCCGAAGGCGAAGTCCGGCCCGCAGACGAGGTGCCGCGCGCCGATGCCCCGATGGAGCACCTCATGCACAAAGGCTTCCGCGGAGAGCTCACTGAAATTCCGGTCAAAACGCAGCTCGTAAATCAGCCGAACGCCGAGATTGGCGAGCGCTTCCGCCCGCTCTTCCGAAAGTGTGAGCCGAAAAGGCGGATCATTGGGGCGGAAGAGCTCGCGGGGATGCGGCTCGAAGGTCAACACCGCAGGCACGAGATCCGGCCGGGCTGTCTGAGCCGCCCGCACCACGCCGGCATGGCCGAGGTGGACGCCATCGAAATTGCCGAGCGCCACGCTTGCCCCGCGTGCCCTTTCGGGAAGGGCGCGCCAATCGCGATAAATCTGAACCGCGGTCATTGGAGGGAAACGAACAAGAGCCGAGTTGGAGGTCGTCGAGAAAAAAACAGATTCGGCTTCAAAATGACACTGTTGCCGAAAAAACACACAACATTTCGGGAAAACAATCCCGCTCGCTGCAATGCACAATTTCTCTTGCAGGCCGAGAGGAACGCACTTAACTTATTATTGCAGGATGCGTTGCGCGCTCCTGCGTTCTTGGACGTTTCCTCCCTAAACTTGGCGGCCCTGTCTTGGGCCGCCATTTTTTTGCCGAAATGCGCCGCAGTCAAGGGCGAAATGCGCGATAGACGCAAAAATTTAACCGATTTAACCATTGAATGAAACAAGGCTGCCGTGGCGGCGTTCATCGGGCAAGCAAAGCTCCACAAGGGCCGGCGCGACTTCCGCCGGCCGGTGCAAGGTCGCGGGGTCTTCCCCCGGCATGGCGGTGGCCCGCAAGCGGGTGGCCATCGGCCCCGGGTCGAAGAGGTTGACGCGTAGCCGGCTGCCGCGAACTTCTTCCGCCCAAGAGAGGGCCAGATTCTCGATTCCGGCTTTGCTTGCGCCGTAGGCACCCCAGTAAGCTTGAGGCGTGCGCCCTTGCCGGCAGGTGACGAAGACCGCTCGCCCCGCTTCGGCAATCTGGACCAAAGGCCCTAAACTGCGAATGAGCCGCCATGCAGCACCGAGGTTGACGGCCATGACCTCCGCCCAGTCCATGGGCAGGATATGCGGGGCCGGGGTAAGCCGCCCCAAGGTGGCGGCGTTGGAAACGAAGATATCCAGGCGGTGAAAACGCTGATAGATCGAGGGACCAAGCGCATCGAGCTTGTCGCCCTCTTTTAAGTCGAGCGGCAAGAGAACCGCGCCTTTTAAGCCGCGGGCGCGGATCGCGTCATCGGTTTCGGCCAAACCGCCTTCGGTGCGCGCCGTGATAATCACCTGCGCGCCGAGCCGCGCAAGCTCGATAGCGGTGGCTGCTCCCAACCCCCGCGACGCGCCGGTCACCAATGCAACCCGTCCCTCCAGCGGCAGGCTCACGCCGAATTTCCCTCGGCCAAAAGGCTCAGCTGGCGCGTATCGGCTTCCAGCATGTCGGTGATCGGGATCGGGTATTCGCCGGTGAAGCAGGCGTCGCAGAATTGCGGGGCGGCAGCATTCCGGCCGTTCTCGCCGAGCGCCCGGTAAAGCCCCTCCAACGAGACGAACGCAAGGGAATCGACGCCGATCAGCTTTGCCATCTCGGCAACGTCGTGGCGTGCCGCCAGAAGCTTCTCCCGCTCCGGCGTGTCGATGCCGTAAAAGCACGAATGGGTTGTGGGCGGCGAAGAGATGCGCATGTGCACTTCTTTCGCTCCGGCCTGGCGCACCATTTCCACAATCTTGCGGCTGGTGGTGCCGCGGACGATGGAATCGTCCACTAAGACCACACGCTTGCCGGCAAGCACGGCGCGATTCGCGGAATGCTTGAGCTTCACGCCGAGATGGCGGATCTGGTCGGTGGGTTCGATGAACGTGCGGCCGACATAGTGATTGCGCACAATGCCGAATTCAAAAGGAAGCCCGCTTTCCAGCGAATAACCCATCGCCGCCGGCACGCCCGAATCCGGCACCGGCACGACGATATCGGCCGCCACGCCGCTTTCGCGTGCAAGTTCCCGGCCGATGCGCTTGCGCGCCTCATAAACCGGCGTGCCCTCCACCACCGAATCCGGTCGGGCGAAGTAAATATATTCGAAGACGCAGAAGCGCGGGCGCTGGCGGCCGAACGGTTTGACGCTATGCACGCCTTGGTCGTTGATCACGACGATCTCGCCGGGCTCGACGTCGCGCACAAACTCCGCCCCGACGATGTCCAAGGCGCAGGTCTCGCTGGCCAATACCCAGCCGCCCAAGCCGGGGCTTGAGCTTTCCGAGGCAGAAGAAGTCAGTCGACCGAGAATCAAGGGCCGCACGCCTAACGGGTCGCGCGCGCCGATCAATGCTTCATTCGAGAGGGCAACCAGGCTGTAGGCGCCTACTACTTGTTTCAGCGCATCGATCAGCCGGTCCACCACGGTGGAATAAAGGCTGATGGCGATGAGGTGGATGAACACCTCGCTGTCCGTGGTGGATTGGAACAGGCAGCCGCGCTGCACGAGCCGACGGCGGAGTGCATGCGCGTTGGTGAGATTGCCGTTATGGGCGACGCCAAATCCGCCGAATTCAAAGTCGGCATAAAGCGGCTGGACGTTGCGCAGAATGGTATCACCGGTGGTGGCGTAGCGGTTATGGCCGACCGCATGCATGCCTGGCAAAGCGGCGATCACTTTCGCGTCGCCGAAATTGTCTCCGACCAAGCCAAGGCCGCGATGCATGTGGAAATGCCGGCCGTCGAAAGTCACAATGCCGGTGGCCTCTTGGCCTCGGTGCTGCAGCGCGTGCAACCCTAGCGCGGTCAGCGCCGCGGCGTCCGGGGTGTTCCAGACGCCGAAGACCGCGCATTCTTCATGCAGGTGGTCGTCTTCGCTCTCAGGCAAGCTGATCATCGCGACTTCTCCTGCCCTTCTCCCGCACGGGCGCGCTGTCGCAGGAGCTCGAGCGCATAGCCGGCCGGGCGAGGGCTTAGCAAGTCTTCCGCCGAGGCAAGCTTTCGGGACGGCGGCGGTTCGACCTTCAGTTCACACTCGGCATTCGCCATCCGACATGCCGGCCTTAAGGTGTTGGCCAGCCACTCCGCCCCGCTATAGACGAGCGGCAGGCTGCGTGCTTCCAGCACAGGGGCCGGCCAATGTTCCGTCGGGCTCAGCCACTGACCTACGATATAGGCAGCCACCACCAAAACGGCACCCCGCGCCAACCCGTAGGCGAGCCCGAGCGCACGATCAAGCCCGCCCAAGGCGGAACGGCGCATGTGCCGGCCAACTGTGGCGGCGATCAGGGAAAGAACGACAAGGGTTAGAAGAAACACCGAGCCGAAGGCGATGACGGCCGCAATGGTAGGATCGGAGGCAAAACGAAGGGCAAAGGGCTCGACGCGGTTAAACAGCTTCACTGCGGCATAAAGCGCCCCGGCCCAAGCCACGATGCCTAAAATTTCCCGCACGAAGCCTTTGGTAAAGGCCAACACCCCGGAAAGCAGCAATACCCCGATAATTGCAAGGTCAACCCAGGTCATCGCGCCGCCACATCTGATCTTTCACGCGGTATAATGACAGTGAGAGGGCGAGGCTAGAGGCTTCGGTGCGGTTCGGCGTGGCATTTCCGTTCAAGATCGCACTCCAAGCTTGGCCAAGAGGTCGGAAAGGTGGCCGATTTCGGTCAATGCAAAGCCTTCGGGCGGGGCGGCGGCGCGATTTCCCCGTGCCAGCCTTCGCGGCAGAAAGGCGGAGCGAAAACCAAGCTTGGCCGCCTCTTTCAGCCGCGCCTCCACTTGCGCAACCTGGCGGATTTCGCCGGAAAGCCCAACCTCGCCGAAGAATACCGCGCCGGCATCGGTGGGCGTGCCGGAGGCAGCGGAAATCAGCGCTGCCGCCACGGCAA
Organism: Terriglobia bacterium; assembly: GCA_023511585.1. Classification (GTDB taxonomy): domain Bacteria; phylum Pseudomonadota; class Alphaproteobacteria; order Acetobacterales; family Acetobacteraceae; genus JAIMBF01. The sequence goes on along the minus strand of JAIMBF010000010.1, from coordinate 30,489 downwards.
GATCCGCGGCGGGTTCGTTCACTTTCAGCCCGCCCGCAATGTTGAGAAATACGTCCTGGCCGGAAAATTTCAGGCCGCAGCGGGCTTCCAAGACCGCGAGCAGCATCGCAAGCCGGCCGGGCTCCCATCCCAGCACGGAGCGCCGGGGGCTCCCGCCCGAATCCGGCGCCAGCAATGCCTGCACTTCCATCAACACCGGGCGCGTGCCCTCGAGCCCGGCGAATACGGCCGAACCCGCGATATTGCCGCGACGCTCGGCCAGAAACAGTGCCGAGGGGTTGGCAACTTCCGCAAGCCCCCGCTCGGTCATTTCAAACACGCCGATTTCGTCGGTGGCGCCGAAGCGGTTTTTCACCCCCCTGAGGATGCGGAACTGATGCCCCCGATCGCCTTCAAAATACAGCACTGCGTCCACCATATGTTCCAAGGCGCGGGGGCCGGCGAGCGTGCCGTCCTTGGTGACGTGGCTGACGAGGGTGAGGGCAAACCCGCCATTCTTCGCGAGCTTGACGAGTTCCATACCGCACGCGCGAACCTGTGTCAGCGAACCGGGAGGGGAATCAAGCGCATCGTGGCGGAGGGTTTGAATCGAATCGATGACAACCAGCGCCGCCTCGGAGGTTGCAGCAAGCGTCGGGGCGATTTCGGCCAGCGCCGTTGCGGCCGCAAGCTGCAGCGGCGAATCCTGCAGCCCGAGCCGGCGCGCGCGCATGCGAATTTGCGCAGGCGATTCCTCGCCGGAAATATAGAGCACGCGCTTGCCTTGGCGGGCGAGGGCGGCAGCCGCCTGCAGCATTAAGGTTGATTTGCCGATGCCGGGGTCACCCCCGATCAGCACCGCCGAGGCAGGCACGAAACCACCGCCGAGGGTACGGTCAAGCTCGGCGATACCCGTCGCTACGCGCGCGACCGGAGCGTCTTCACCCGCAAGGTCGACAAAGACAAGCCCGCCCCCGTTGCCGGCGGGGAGCACGGGGCGCGTTTCCTCGATAATGCTGTTCCATTCGCCGCACGCTTCGCATCGGCCGAGCCACTTCGGGGTCACCGCACCGCAGGCTTGGCAGACAAAGCGGCTCCGCTCTTTCGGCATGGGTGATTGGTTCAGGGCTCGGCTGCCGGAGAGGTCAGAGACATTCCGCGCGCGAAGGCTGTTCGCTTTGGGGATGCCGATTCCCCGAATAAGATGTTTCGCACCGCATGCAACCCACCCTCGCGTACAATGATGGTCCCTCTCGGCGCGGCTTCTGCTTCCAGGGGGGTTATCGGCAGCAATACCCGCTTGGGAATGCCTGCGGCCTCCGCTGCCTGCATGTCGCTCGCGCGGTCTCCGAGCATAGCCGAGAGCGCCGGGTCCAGCCCGTGCGCGGCACAGGCATCGAGGATCATGCCGGGGCCGGGTTTGCGACGGGGGGTTTCACGCCGATATGGTCCAATGCCATGCTCCGGATGGTCGGGACAGAATTCCACCCCGGTAAAGCGGATCCCGTGCGCTGCAAAAATATTCAGCATCCAATGCATCAAGGCGTAAAATTCCGCTTCGGTATAAAGCCCGCGGCCGATTCCGGCCTGGTTCGTCACAATCACCAGCGCCATTCCGCGCGCGGTGGCGGCTTGGCAAAGTTCAAAAATTCCCTCGCAAAAGATCACATCTTCCGGCCGGTGGACATAGCCGAGGTCGTAATTGACGATTCCGTCTCGATCCAGAAAAAGAGCAGGGCGCGACATGCGCGCTATAAATAGGCGCAGCTGCCGCGTAGCAGCAAGGTCGATTGCTTTTGTCCCTCTTCCCCTAATCCTGCTAACGCTTCTCTTCCATGCTCCAGGCCCCCGACCCCGACCGGCCGCTTCGTGAGGCGCTGGCACGCCACCGCGCTTTCGCCACCCTTCTTCTTGTGATCATGGCGGGCCTGACCCTGCTGAGCTACGCTTTGCCGGCCGGCTGGCCGGCGGATCTGCTGGGTGCTGCCGCCAAGGCGGGACTCGTCGGCGGCATTGCAGACTGGTTCGCGGTGACCGCCCTCTTTCGCCATCCGCTGGGCCTGCCGATCCCGCATACCGCGATTATTCCCGCACAAAAAGAACGATTGGGCCGGGCGCTCGGCAATTTTGTTGCCAATCACGTCTTTACCCAGGCGGACGTGGCGCGCACTCTGGCCGGCTTGGATGTGCCGGCAATTATTCAGCGCTTTCTGAGCGACCCGCTGGCCACCCGGCCGGCTGCCGAGGCACTGGCACGGCTGCTGCCGCGCGCGTTGAGAAGTATCGAGGACGGCCGTGCCGCACGTCTCTTCGCCAGGCTTCTGCCGCGCTTGCTCGGGGGCGAGGCGGGGGGCACGGTGCTCGCTTCGGCGCTTCGGGGGCTTGTGGAAGGCGGCCGACATCAAGAGGTGTTTAGTTTTTTGCTGGAGCAAATCCGATTGCTGCTGGCCACCAAGGAAGCTCAGCTTCGTCGGGCAGTGGAAGAGCGGGTGAGCGAATACGGCGGCAGGCTGGTGGGTTGGGCCATCGGCGCTTCCATCGCGCGCCGCGTGCTAAGCGCCATCAACAACGAACTCGACAAAATGGGCCCGGAGGGCTCGGAGCTTCGTGTGGCGTTCGATGCTTGGATCCGCCACGAGATTAGCCGCATGGAGAGCGAACCCTCTCGTGCCCGCGAGATCGGCATGGCGCTGCGCCGCGTGCTTTCGCACGAAACGGTGCGGACTTGGGGCTGGGATATTTGGCTCCGCTTACGCCGCGTGCTGGAAGAAGACGCCGCCAACCCGAGAGGACGATCGATCGCGATTATCGACGGGATACTGACCGATCTTGGCCGCCGACTTGCGGAAGACCCGGCCGCCCGTGCGCGTTTGCAAAACATGGCGGAAGAGGCGGTGATCAGGCTTTTGCCGGTGGCTCGCGAGCAGATTGCGCAGTTTATTGCGGGGGTGGTTGCCGGCTGGGACAGCGCCACGCTGACCGATCGGCTGGAACTGCGGGTGGGCAAAGATCTGCAATTTGTGCGAATCAACGGCACGCTTGTGGGGTTTTTGGTGGGCGGCGTGGTTTATGCCGTCTTGCGGGGCATATTCGGCCATGCCGGTTTGTGAGCCCGTGAACCGACCTAAACGGGAAAGTGATCCCCGCCGCGGAAGGACCGACGATTGCGCCAAAGCTGGAAGCGAAAAGCGAGATAAGCCACCACCGCTGCAATCGCAGCCACCGGAATCAGCGCCAAAGCCACCCAGAGAGCAAGCGCCGCAGCCGCAATGGCCCCGGCAATCAAGGCCACCACTGCGGCAATCAGGGCAATCCGCATCGCCAGAGGCGGACGCTCCGGCTGACGGATTTCACCCTCCGGCGTGATTTCAATCGTCAGAAGCTTTCGTTGATGGAACGGCATGGAGGACACTTGGCCCTTTTGGAGCTATGCTTCAACCCCTGAATCGGGAATTGCCGCAGCCTCGGCGCTGTCTTAGGTTGGCTTGAACATTGGAGGAATGCGATGCCAAGTGGTGCCACGACGCCTTTGCCTGTTGATCTTTCCGGGCTTCGAGTTGCGATTTCCGCCGCCGCCGGCGGCATCGGCAAGGTTATGGCCGATAGTTTCGTTGCGCGCGGCGCGCGGGTCTTTATCTCTGATATCGACGAAACGGCGCTCGCAGCCTCCGGCCATCCGCATGTGCGGGCCGATGCGAGCTCGGTGGCGGATATGGAAAGGTTCATGGATGCCGCGCTTGCCCATCTCGGCGGGCTTGACGTCTTGGTCAACAACGCGGGCATTGCCGGTCCCACGGCGCGGGTGGAAGATATCAAGCCCGAAGATTTGGAACAGACGATCCGGGTTGATCTGCTCAGCTTTTTTCACTGCACGCGTCGGGCTATTCCGGCATTGCGGGCCGCCGGCGGCGGTGCGATTATCAATCTGAGCTCCGCGGCGGGGCGGTTCGGCTTTCCTTTGCGCGCGCCATACTGTGCCGCCAAATGGGGCGTGGTGGGGTTCACCAAAACGCTTGCGATCGAGCTTGGCCCCGATAACATCCGTGCCAACGCTATCTTGCCGGGGCTTGTGGATGGCCCGCGTATCCGGGCCGTGATTCGCGCCAAGGCGCAAGCGGCGGGAATTTCCGAAGAGGAACAGGCGGCGAAGGCGGTGGCGACCACGAGCCTGCGTTGCTTTGTCACACAGCAGGATATCGCCAATATCGCGCTTTATTTGGCGAGCCCGTTCGGCGCGACCATTAGCGGCCAAGCGATTGCTGTGGACGGCGATATGCAGGTTTTGATCTGACGCGGATCTCCGCAGCCCCCGGCGCCAACCCGGCGCGAAGCCCGCACTGATTTCGCGGCCGCCGCCTCTTTTCCAACCGCCGGCATACGCGATAGTGTGAAAGGGTTAACAACCCTGGGTTGGCATGTCGCTGGTTTCTGGCGCGATCGCGAGTGTTGGGCCGGCCAAACCTTCCCGCTTGGCGGGAGTCTGGCATGCCTTGCTTGCGGCAGAGCGCGGTCGGTTTGCGCTCTGGTTGCCGGTCTTTCTCGGCGCCGGCGATGCCCTCTATTTCGCGCTCCGCACCGAGCCGCCGGCCTGGCTCGGGTTTGCAGGCTTTGCCGCGACGCTTGCGGCATGGCTGTTGCTTTCGGCCCATTCGCTCGCGCGCGTGCCGTTTGCTTGCTGCGCGGCGGCGGCGATGGGATTTGCTTCCGCTCAGTATGCGGCCATTCGCGCCCCGCCGTTTCCAACTCTACCGACCCGCGCCGCGGTGCTGATCGGCACGGTGCGCGCGGTGGAGGCATTGCCGAACGGCCGGCGGATCAGCCTTGCCGAGCCCCGAATCGAAGACGGGCCCGCGCTGGTGCGAAGCGTGCGCATCCGTCTTCGCAATGACGACCTTGCGCCGGTGGAAAGCGGCGATCTTGTGCGCCTGCGCGCGTTGGTACGGCCGCCGCCGCCGCCGGCTTATCCGGGGGCTTGGGACCTTCAGCGCGATGCTTTTTTCAGCGGTGTCGGAGGCTATGGCTATGCCGTCGGCGCCATGGAGAAGCTGGGCCAGAGCGCGGCAGGCGGCTTTTGGATCTCTATCCAGAGATTGCGCGAGGCGATCGCCTCGCGGATTTCGGCGTCTTTGGAGGGCAGCGTCGGGGCCATCGCCACCACGCTGCTCACCGGGCTGACGGCCGGCATTCCCGCCTCCGACCGCGCCGCCTTCCGCGATTCGGGGCTTGCGCATCTGCTCGCCATTGCCGGCTTGCATATCGGCATTGTGATGGGGCTGCTGATGGGGTTCAGCCGGCTCCTGCTCGCATCTTGGGAATACGCGGCGCTCCATTGGCCGATAAAATCCATTGCGGCGCTGATCGCACTCGCCGGCGGCGGCGGTTACATGTTGCTCACCGGCGTGCATGTGCCGATCGTGCGCAGCTTTGCCATGGCCACGCTGGCCACCGCGGCACTTCTCGCCGGGCGGCGCGCCGTTTCGCTGCGCGGTTTGGGGCTCGCGGCGGCGACGCTGATCTTGCTGGAACCCGAGCAAATCACCGGAGTGAGCTTTCAAATGAGCTTCTCTGCCGTGCTCGCTCTGGTTTCGGGATATGAATGGCTGCGTCCGCATCTCGCGCGCTTGCGCGGCGCGGGGCACCCCGGCCGGCGCGCACTTTTGTTTCTTTTGGGGCTGGCGTTGACCAGCCTCTTAGCCGGCACGGCTTCCGCGCCCTTTGCGGCATACCACTTCGGGCAAATTCAATTTTACTTCATTCTCGCCAACATCATCGCCGTGCCGCTGACCGGAATGTGGATTATGCCGGCGGGATTGGTCGCGCTCGCTTTAATGCCGTTTGGGCTGGAGCATGGTGCCTTGGTGGTGATGGGTTGGGGGGTTGCTCTGGTGCTCTGGGTCGCGCGCACGGTCTCCGCATTGCCGGCCGCGACGCTGCGGGTGCCGCATATGCCGCTTTGGGGGCTGCTGCTTCTGGCGCTCAGCATGGCGTGGATCGGAATCTGGCGTTCGCGCCTGCGCCTTGCCGGTGTGCCGGTCTTGACGTTTGCCCTCGCCTCGCCGCTGCTGGCACGCCCTCCCGATATCTTGGTCTCCGCCGATGCGAGATTGATTGCGTTGCATACCCCTACCGCGGTCTATGTGCAGGCCGCGCCCGGGGCGGCGCGCTTCACGCTCGAGAGTTGGGAGCAATTCTGGGCTTCGGGGCCGGCACGGCCGATCAGCATAGGTCCGCGCGAGGTGCCGGAACATATCGCGTGCTCTTCCGATGCGTGTGTTCTTCGCGCGCGCACGGCGGGGCCGGCCGCACTTCTAATAACCGGTGACGGGCCGCTGCCGGACTGTGCGGCGGTTGCGATTCTGCTTTCCTCCGAGCGTGCGCGCGGGCGTTGCCGCGGCCCTTTGCTTGTGGATCGGCTCAGCGCCTGGCGCAACGGCGCTTATGCGATTTGGCTGAACCCCGAGGGGCCACGGGTCCTTTCCGACCGCCGCGAACGCGGCGCGCGCCCATGGGTGTTAGAGCCGGCCGACGAACGGGCGCCCACGCGATGGAACGTCCGTTCGATGCCGCTTAATAGCGGCGGAGCAGTGCCACCAGCCGGCCCTGAACTTTGACGCGTTCCGCCGGCAGAATGCGGGTTTCATAGCGTGCATTGGCCGGTTCCAACGCAACCGAATTGCCCCGCCGGCGCAGACGTTTCAGCGTAACCTCGGCATCGTCCACCAGAGCGACGACGATTTGCCCGTTTTCCGCCGTTTCCCCTTTGCTGATGATGGCGGTATCCCCGTCGAGAATGCCGGCCTCGATCATCGAATCTCCGGCAACTTCCAGGGCGTAATGCTCGCCGCTGCCAAGCAGGGCAAGCGGAACCTCAATCTGCGTGCCGGTATCGCGCAGTGCCTCGATCGGTAAGCCGGCAGCGATCCGCCCATAAAGCGGCAGCTGCACCGCCGCGGCCTCGTTTGCCGCGCGCACGCCGGCGAGCCGCGGCGAGAAATCTCCCCGGATCACGTTCGGCGCGAAGCCTTGCCCGCTCCGGGCCTCGGTGCCCGTTTGCGCGCGCGCCACCACGTCATCGGGAAGCCGGATGATCTCCAGAGCACGGGCCCGATGATGCCGCCGACGGACAAAGCCCCGCTCTTCCAAAGCGGAGATCAGCCGATGGATCCCCGATTTGGACTTCAGCCGCAGCGCAGCCTTCATCTCCTCAAAGCTTGGGGAGAAGCCCGTTGCCTTGAGGTACCCGTCAAGAAACATCAGCAGCTCGTGCTGTTTGCGGGTAAGCATGAAAAACCCCTTCTCCCGAAAAAGCGACCGGGCGGAAATTGCCGGCTGCGTGGGCGCGCCGGAATCAGGACAAACCGGAACAAACCGGCAACATCGGTCTTTTAAATGAAGTTTCAACCGCCCGTCAAGCTCTTTGGTGGTGGGGTGCAGGAGAGGCGCAAGCTCTCTTTCTCACAATCCAAAAGCCGCGAATCGCAGAACCTCCACACTCTCGCCGGTTGCGGCCGCCGGTGCGTGCGGGGGGCGCAGGATCAGACAATCCGCTTCGGCAAGCAGTTTCAGCATGGCTGAATCCTGCACCGGAAAAGCCGTGGCCACCCAGCTGCCGTCTTCGGCGCGCGAGAGTCTGGCACGGAGAAAATCCATCCGCTTGTCGTTGGCGCCGAGCGGCGCGCCGAGCCGCGCGCGGGTGGTTGCGGGAGGCTCGGGGGTGAGGCCGGAAAGCCCGAGCAACAACGGCCAAAGGAAGAGAAGCCCGCAGACCAAGGCCGAGACGGGATTGCCCGGCAGGCCGAGCACCGGGGTTTCACCCATTCTGCCATACATCAACGGCTTGCCCGGCCGCATCGCAATGCGCCAAAAATCGACCTCGAACCCGAGCTTGGACAGCCCGCTTTGCACCAAATCGTGCTCGCCGACGCTCACCCCGCCGGTGCTCACCAGCAAATCTGCGCCGGCGGCCGCATTTGCGGCTTCGGCGATGACACCGACGTCGTCGCGGGCAATGGGAAGCACGATGGGCTCGCCGCCGCCGGCGCGAATCAACGCCGCCAAAGCGTGTGCATTCGAGCTGACAATGCCGCCTTCGGGGATGGGCTCGCCCGGAAGGGCGATTTCATCGCCGGTGGAGAGAACGGCAACGCGCGGGCGTCGGTGCACAAAAAGCCAGGGATAGTTGGCCGCGGCGGCAAGCCCGATATCGCGCGGGGTCAGTTTCTTGCCTTTCGGGATGACCACTTCGCCCGCGCGAAAATCCTGCCCGGCCCGACGAATATGCCGCCCCGGGCGGACGCTCTCGCGCACATGCACACACTCGCCATCGCGGGCGGCATCTTCTTGGATAAGCACGGCATCGGCCCCCTGTGGAATGACGCTGCCGGTGAAAATGCGCACCGCTTGCCCGTGCTCGAGCGTGCCAGAAAAGGGGTGGCCGGCGGGGGCACTGCCGATAAGGCGCAGAATCGCCCCCTTCTCGGCATCGGCGCTTTTCACCGCGTATCCGTCCATCGCCGAAAGATCGGCGGGGGGTTGGGTTAACCGAGCACGCACATCGGCCGCAACGACTCGCCCGAGTGCTTCCGAGAGCCCGACGATTTCCGCCGGAGTAGGCCGCAAGTCGGCCAAAATGCGGGCCTGCGCTTCTGCAACGCTGATCATTTCCTGCCTATTCCTGGGTAAAGGTTCCCGATTTTCCGCCGGATTTGTGGGTGATTCGGATATCTTCCACCCGCATGGCCCGATCGACCGATTTGCACATGTCATAAACGGTCAGGGCGGCAATGGCCGCCGCAGTGAGCGCCTCCATTTCCACTCCGGTTTGCGCCGTGGTGCGCACGGTGGCGATGATTTCCACCGCATCCGGAGATGCCGGCTCAAGTGCGATTTCCACCGCCGAGATCGGCAACGGATGGCAGAGCGGGATGAGCTCGGCGGTGCGTTTTGCGGCCATGATCCCGGCAAGCCGGGCGACTCCAAGGACGTCTCCCTTTTTGGCCGTGCCCGCTTGAATCATGGCCAGCGTTTCGGGCTGCATCCGAACCCGCGCCCGCGCCGTGGCGGTTCGCGCGGTGATGGGTTTTTCGGAGACATCCACCATGACCGCGTTGCCGGCGGCATCGAAATGGGAAAACGACCCGCTCATGAGGCTGCCTTTTGTTCCCTGAGAGGTTCTTCCCCTAGCATCGCGCGCGTGGCGGCGGCAATGTCGGGCTGGCGTAACAAATGCTCTCCAACCAAGAACGCGTGCACGCCCGCCGCGCGCAGGCGAACGATGTCTTCATGGGTGCGAATGCCGCTTTCGGATATCGGAAAACGTTCGAGCGGCACCAAAGGGGCGAGGGAAAGCGTGGTTTCCAGATCGGTCTTCAGCGTTCGTAAATTGCGATTGTTGATGCCGATGAGCCTGGTTTGTAAGCCGAGCGCTCGTTCCAGTTCCTTGCGATCGTGCACCTCGGCGAGCACATCCATGCCGAGCGAACGGGCCAGCGCTTCCAATTCGCGCGCTTCGTCATCGGAGAGCGCAGCCATGATGAGAAGAATGCAATCCGCCCCCGTGGCCCGGCTTTCATAAACCTGCCACGGATCGAGAATGAAATCTTTCCGCAGTATGGGCAGATCGACGGCCTTTCTCACCGCTTGCAGATGCTCGGGGGCACCTTGAAAGTAGGGCGCATTGGTCAGCACCGAGAGGCACGTGGCTCCGCCGTCGCGATAGGCGACGGCAAGCTCGGCGGGGTCGAATTCGGGGCGAATGAGCCCGCCCGAAGGGGAAGCCTTTTTGATCTCGGCGATCAACGCCACGCCGTTGCGGGCCGCGGCGTCGCAAAGAATGCGGCCGAATTCGCGCGGGGGTTCGGCTTGCTCGATCGCGGATTGCAGCACCTCGAGCGGCACCTCTTGCTTGCTGCGTTCCAGCCTGCGCCGTGTTTCGGTGCAGATCTCGGCGAGCACGTCGGAGGGTTTATCTTGAAAAACCGTCAATGCTTTACACCCTTGTTTTCTCGTGAGCTTTCTCGTGTTCGCGAAAGGGCTTGCGGTCTTAATCCTTTTGCGGCGGCGGCAACGGCGCCGCGCTTCGCAACCGCTCCAGCGCCGCCAAGGCGGCCCCGCGGTCGATGGCCGCTTGGGCAAGCGCCGCCCCTTCGCGCAAATCTTCCGCCCGGCCTGCCACCACCAAAGCAGCGGCCGCATTGAAGACCACCGTGTCGCGATATGGCCCAGGCGCTCCGTTCAGCAACCGCTCCAACGCCGCCGCATTCGTTGCCGCATCGCCCCCGGTGATGCCTTCTATGGAAGCACGCATCAGGCCTGCGTCTTCGGGCTCTACAGTCCGCGTGCGAACATTACCGTCAAAGAACTCTACCACATAATTGGTGCCGGCCAAACTGAGTTCATCCAACCCTTGGCCATGCACGACCCAGCAGGCCTCGGTGCCGAGGCGGGCCAAGGTTTCCGCCATGGGCTGCGCCCAGATCGGATCGAATACCCCCACGAGCTGCCGGCGCACTTCGGCCGGGTTTGCGAGCGGCCCGAGCAGGTTGAAGATGGTGCGCGTGCCGAGCTCCACGCGCGGCCCGGCGGCATAATGCAACGCCGCATGATGGCGGGGCGCGAAAAGAAAGGCGCAGCCGGCTTCCTTCAAAATCTCAGGGATGCGTTCAATCGGTACCTCAACATTAATGCCAAGCGCGGTGAGCACATCGGCTCCGCCGGTCCGGGAAGAAAGCGCGCGATTGCCGTGTTTGGCGACGGGAACCCCGAGCCCCGCGAGGACAAAGGTGACGGCGGTGGAGATATTCAAGGTTCCAGCCCCGTCGCCGCCGGTGCCGCAGACATCGATTGCTCCCGGCGGGGCCTCTACCTTCACCATACGCGCACGCATGGCGCGCACCGCCCCGGTGAGTTCGGCAACCGTCTCCCCGCGCACGCGCATTGCCATCAGCAACCCGCCGATCTGCGCGGGGGTGGCCTCGCCCGACATAATCAGGCCGAACGCCTCTTCGGCCTCGGCCTCCGAGAGCGAGAGGCCCTGCGCAAGCTTGGCAAGAATGGGGCGCAAATTGCGAGACACGCCGATCAAGCAGCCTTTTCAAGCAGCCTTTGCGGGCTCGTTCGTGCCGCGGGCGATGTCGAGGAAATTGCGCAAAAGCTCGTGGCCGAACGCGCTGGCGATGCTTTCCGGGTGGAATTGCACGCCGAAGATGGGGAACCCCCGATGCCGAAGCGCCATGATCAAGCCGTCTTCCGTAAAGGCCGTGGCGAGGAGCGTCTCGGGCAGGTTTTCGCGCGCGACAATCAGGCTGTGGTAGCGCGTGGCCGTAAACGGGCTCGGTAGACCTGCAAAAATATCGGTGCCGCTGTGAAAAATAGCGCTGGTCTTGCCGTGCACAGGCACAGGCGCGCGCACCACGGCTCCGCCGAAGGCGCGGCCGATAGCCTGATGGCCCAAGCAGACGCCGAGAATCGGAATACGCCCTGCGGCTGCGCGGATCAAATCCACCGAGATGCCGGCCTCATCCGGTGTGCAAGGCCCCGGCGAGAGAACAATTGCCTCCGGGGCAAGAGCCAGAGCGTCTTCAACGGAGAGCGTATCGTTCCGGCGCACGTCGCATTCCGCCCCAAGGTCGCCCAGGAAATGCACCAGGTTAAATGTGAAACTGTCATAATTGTCGATCAGCAGGATCATGGCGAAGCTCCGCGAGCAGGAGAGGCTTTCCGGCGTTTGCACGCGCGTGTAATCTGCGCGGCGGCCGGTTTGTGGTCAACGGATCCGATTTGCCCACGCACAAATTTCATCCAGCAAGCCCATGCCGTGAGAGGGAGGGCATGATGCATCATGCCACTATTTGGCCAGCTTTTTGCGGCGCGATCTCACGCCCAGGAGATGCCGGCGTGAGCGATTGCTACAAACTCCAAACGGCTCGGGCTAACCCGTAACGTGATCGTGCTGCCCCCGACTTATGGACATTTGCTCGTTCTTGCCGTTTCCAGAACTTTCTCTGCCCACTTTTGGACATGATCAGCCAGTTGACTGCAATCATCGAGTGAGACGCCGAGCGATTCCAGTGCCTTCAGTAAATTAGAACGCTTATCTACGCCAACAGCGTCAACTACGTTTATAGTTTTTGTATTTCTTTTCCAAAAGTCAGTTTCTTCTCTATGTTTGTAGTAATTTGCAAGCTCCCAAATAATAGTGATCAGGCTGTAAGATTTATTATTGTATTTTCCAAGAATTTCCCGTATGTCCTGGTTAGGGAAAAAGGGTTTGGCAGAGTTCAAGACGCGATGGATCTTCTTCTGTAGAATCAGTAACGCGATACCGATAGTATTTTCTTCTATGTTTTTACTTTCCTCAAAGGCAAGATCCATATTGCCGCTTCGCGCAGTCTTTTCCCGTGCGTACACCAGAGCTTTGATTTTCTGGACAGATTCTTCAAACAATTGGAACAGATATTCTTCTTCGACAGCACTTTTTAGCCTGTCTCGCTGAGCGTTCAGTACTACTTTCTTACCCAAATCGGGAGGCATTGGTCTTTATTCTCGGTCAGAACGGCAGGCGGCCTTCGGAATTGCGCTCAAAATCAAGCTAAAGGATTTTGACGCGGCGGCCGGTTTGTGGTCAACGGATCCGATTTGCCCACGCACAAATTTCATCCGGCAAGCCCATGCCGTGAGGGGGAGGATATGATGCATCATGCCACATCTTGGCCTCGCCGCGTCGTGCTGCAAGCGGTCCCGGCGGGGCTTGCCGCTTCGATGATGCCCGGGGCGGTAGAGGCGCAAACCGTGCCTTATTCTGCCGGCAACGAACGGCCGCGCCTCTCCGCCCCCGCAAACGCCACGGACTGCCATCACCATATCTACGATCACCGTTTTCCGGTTGCTCCGGGTGCCGTTTTGCGCCCGGCCGATGCCAGCGTGAGCGATTACCGCAAACTCCAGCAGCGGCTTGGTCTGACGCGCCATGTGGTCGTGCAGCCCTCGACTTACGGGACGGACAACCGGCTCCTGGTGGTTTCCCTAGAGCAGTTTGGAACAAACGCGCGCGGCGTGGCTGTTGTCGATACCCAAGTCACCGATGAGGAGCTGCAAAGCCTCGCCCGAGCCGGCGTAAGGGGAATTCGGTTCAATCTCGTGCAGGCGGGCGCCACCACACTGGAGATGATGGAGCCGCTTGCCCAACGCATTCACCCCCTGGGCTGGCATATTCAGGTGCATATGTTGGGCGATCAAATCGTCGCGGCCGAAAATGTTCTGACCCGTCTGCCCGTTCTTCTTGTATTCGACCATATGGGCCGGTTGCCGCAGCCCGAGGGGGTGCGTCATCCGGCGTTCCGCGTCATCGCCGGATTGGTGGAAAAAGGTCGCGCTTACGTCAAGCTCTCAGGGGCTTACATCGATACACGCATCGGCCCGCCCTCTTATGCCGATACCGGCGCCGTGGCCAAAGCCTATGTGCGCCTTGCGCCCGAGCGCATGGTGTGGGGAACGGACTGGCCGCATCCGACGGCGACGGAGAAGCCGGATGATGCGCTTCTCTTCGATCTTTTGGCCGAATGGGCACCGGCCGAGGCAACCCGGCAGCGGATTTTGGTGGACAATCCGGCGGAGCTTTACGGTTTCCCGAAGAGCGCCTGAGCGGTTATTCGCGCGGCAGCAACTTGGGAACAGAGGGATCATCCGGCGCCGGAACTTGCGCGACGTTCAATGTCATGGAAACGGCGGCATAGTATCCGTTCACGCCGAGCAGATCCACCACACCTTGCTCTCCGAAGCGCTCTTTGACCGCGTTGAAGGTCGCGTCGCTCACCGCGTGATTTTTATAGAGCTCGGTACAGAAATCGTAGATCAGCGCCTCATCCGCGCTCATGCCTTCGGGACGACGGCGGGCATTGATGGCATCCGCAATGGATGGCGAAAGCCCGGCCTGCATGGCGATTTTATAATGCGCATACCATTCGAAAGCGGCATCCCACTCCCGCGCGTTGATGAGGATGGCAAGCTCGTTCAGCCGATGCGGGATGCTGGTATGAAAGCGCACATATTCGCCCACACGCTGGAGCCGATCGGCAAGCTCCGGGCTGCGCAGCCAGGCCTGGAACGGCCCCGCCATGCCGTGACGCGGGCCGGAGGTGATGTTTTTCACCACTTGTTGTTGCGCCGGAGTCATGTGTTCCGGATCGAGCTCGGGAAAACGCGACTGCGCGCGGGCGGTTCCGACAATGAGCACAAAAAGAGCGGCAAGAGCCATGTGGTGGTACATGATGTCTTCCTCCCTCGATAAGTTTACACCGGCCGAATAAGCCGATGATGCTTGCGCCCCGCAGAGAGCTTAATCGCGCCGTGATGCAGCGCCTCCGTGCCGATCAGCATCGCCTCGTCGGTGATCACGTTATCGTTCACCCGCGCCCCGCCACCGCGGATCAGCCGCCTTGCCTCGCTATTGCTGGGCGCCAGGCCGGCCAGAGCGAATAGCCGAAAAGCGGGGATTCCTTGCTCGAGTTCCGCTCGGGGCAGATTTACGGTGGGCAGGCTTTCGGCGGCTTCGCCTTCCTCGAAGGTGCGCCGCGCGGTCTCGGCCGCCGCTTCCGCCGCTTCGCGGCCGTGCGCGAGGGCGGTTGCCTCGGTGGCCAGAATTTTCTTGGCTTCGTTGATCTCCGCACCTTGCAGCGCTTCTAGGCGCGCAATTTCCGCAAGCGGCAGCTCGGTGAACAGACGCAAGAAACGGCCGGTATCGGCATCGTCCACATTGCGCCAGTATTGCCAGTAATCGTAAGGCGAAAGCCGATCCGCCGTGAGCCAAACCGCTCCTTGGGCGGTTTTGCCCATCTTTGCGCCGGAAGCGGTGGTGATCAGCGGCGAAGTGAGGCCGAACAATGTTGCGCCATCGGTCCGACGGCCGAGCTCCACGCCGCAAACGATGTTTCCCCACTGATCCGCCCCGCCCATTTGCAGCCGCACGCCATAGCGCCGATAGAGCTCACGGAAATCATAGGCTTGCAGGATCATGTAGTTGAATTCCAGAAACGTCAGCGGGTGCTCGCGTTCCAGCCGCAGGCGCACCGAATCGAAGGTCAGCATGCGGTTGATCGTGAAATGGGTTCCCACGTCGCGCAGCAGCGGGATGTAGCCGAGTTGATCGAGCCAATCCGCATTGTTGACGACAATCGCATCGGTTTCGCCGGAGCCGAAGTGCAAGAAACGATCGAAGACGCGGCGGATGCCGGCCATGTTGGCGGCAATTTCCGCATCGCTCAAAAGCTGGCGGGATTCATCCTTGCCGGAAGGATCGCCGATGCGTGTCGTGCCCCCGCCCAACAAGACCACGGGTTTGTGGCCGGCCCGCTGCAGCAGGCGCAGCATCATAATTTGCACGAGCGAACCGACATGCAGGCTGGAGGCGGTGCAGTCAAACCCGATATAAGCAGGCATGCACCCTTCCGAGAGCGCTGCGTCCAGCGCTTCGAGATCGGTGCACTGAAAAACAAAGCCTCGCGCTTCGGCTTCCTGCAAAAACGCACTCCGGGGCATGGCGTAAAGGGCTCCAGAAGGAATATTTGTGTCTCCTGTGGGCTAGCATAGGCGGGGTGTGGAGGAAATGCTGCGCGCGATCGGGCTGATGAGCGGCACCTCGCTGGATGGGGTGGATGCCGCATGGATCGAAACCGACGGCGTTCGCGTGGCGCGTTTCGGCCCCGCGCTGACCAAGCCGTACCCCCAAGAGTTCCGCGCTGCGCTTCGAAGCCTTATCGCCAAAGCCCCGAGTTTGGCAGCCGATGACCCGGAGGTCGCCAAAATTGCCGCAGAGCTTGCGTTCTACCATGCCGAAGCGGTGGCGGAACTCGGCGTTTCAGCCGACCTGATCGGTTTTCATGGCCAAACCATTCTGCATCTGCCGAAGCTTCGGCGCACGTGGCAAATCGGCGATGCGCAAGCCTTGGCGCGTGCCACAGGGCTGCGGGTTGTGCATGATTTTCGCACGGCCGATGTGAGCCGAGGAGGGGAGGGTGCCCCTCTTGCGCCGGTCTTTCATGCGGCTTTGGCGGCGGAATTGGAAAAGCCGCTGGCGGTGCTGAATATCGGCGGTGTGGCCAATCTCACGTTTCTCGGCACGCGCGGCGAAATTCTTGCCTGCGATACCGGCCCCGGAAATGCGCCGCTGGATGACTGGGCGATGCGTCATACAGGTATTCCGTGTGATCGTGACGGCATGCTGGCGCGCCGAGGGCGCGTGGCGTGGGATATTTGCGCCCGGCTGCTTTCGCATCCGTATTTCCGCCGTCCGCCGCCGAAATCCCTCGACCGCGAAGACTTTGCCTCCGTCATTGCGGAAAGCGGACTGGACCTTCTTTCGCCGGAGGATGGCGCGGCCACGCTTGTGGCCTTTATTGCAGAGGCGGTTGCCATCGCGCCCCTGCCTGCGCCGGTGCGGCGGTGGTTGGTCTGCGGCGGCGGGCGGCGCAACCCGGCTCTGATGGACGCGCTTCGGGCGCGACTCGGGGCGCCTGTGGAACCGGTGGAAGCCGTGGGTTGGGACGGTGATGCATTGGAAGCGCAATGCTTCGGCTTTCTCGCCGTCCGCGCGCTGGCCGGGTTGCCGCTGTCCTTTCCGGAGACCACCGGCGTTTCGGAGCCCTGCTGCGGCGGGCGTGTTGCCTATCCTTGACGAGCAAAGCCGTTTCGGCTGCACATGCTCCGCTGACGAAGGAGAAGAGAGCATGGCCGAGCTTGCCTTTGCATCCGCGAAACAGCTTGCACGCAAAATCGAACGTCGAGAGATCGGCTGCCTGGAATTGCTCGACTATTTCATCAAACGGATCGAGCAGATCGATTCGGAATTGAACGCGGTGGTGGTGCGAGACTTTGATCGTGCCCGGAGTGAGGCACGCGCGCTGGATCGCAAGCGCAGCCGGATCGGGCCTCTGCACGGCGTGCCGATGACGGTTAAGGAAAGCTTCGATGTTGCGGGGCTGCCCACCACTTGGGGTCTGCCGGAGGCGCGCGAGAATATCCCAACCCAAGATGCGCTTGCCGTGCAAAGGCTCAAAGCGGCCGGAGCCATCATCTTCGGCAAGACCAACGTGCCGAAACTTCTCGCGGATTGGCAGAGTTACAATAGGGTCTACGGCGTGACGAAAAACCCTTGGGATCCTGCGCGCTCGCCGGGCGGTTCGTCGGGCGGAGCGGCGGCAGCTCTCGCCGCCGGACTGACCGGCCTGGAGCTCGGCAGCGATATCGGCGGCTCCATCCGCCAGCCGGCGCATGCCTGCGGCGTCTTCGGCCACAAACCGAGCTGGGGTCTTTGTTCGCCGCTCGGCCATTCGCTGAAGGGCGCGGTCGCCATGACCGATATTTCCGTTATCGGCCCGCTCGCCCGTTCTGCGGAGGATCTTAGCCTCGTACTCGACCTGATCGCGGGGCCGGATCCGGTGCAAGCCGAGTTCCGCCCGCGCTTGCCGCCGCCGCGAGCGAGGACTTTCGAGGGGCTGCGCGTGGCCGTTTGGTCGCACGACCAGGCGACGGAAACCGATGCGGAAATTACGGAATTGATCGAGACTCTCGGCCGGTTCTTGCGCAAGCAGGGTGCGAGAGTGAATTTCACGGCGCGGCCCGCTTTCGACCCCAAAACCGCTTATCACCTTTACCTTCGGCTGCTTGCGGCCGCGCTGGGAGGGAGGTTCAGCGAAGAGGAGCTCGCCGCCGCGCGTGCACGGGCAGAAGCGCGCGCTGCGGACGACGTGAGCGCGGATGCGATTACGGATCGGAGCTACGATCCTTCCCATCGCGCATGGCTTGCCGACCACGAAACCCGCATCCGCTTCCGCCGTGCATGGGGGGCGTTTTTTCAAGAATGGGACGTGCTGCTCTGCCCGGTGATCGGCACGCCTGCTTTCCTCCATGCGTTGGATACTCCGACCCGGGAGCGGCGTGTTGTGGTGAACGGGAAGGAGATTGCCTACAACGATATGCTGTTCTGGCCGGGGATCACCTGCGGCTTCCACTTGCCGGCCACCGCTGCACCGCTCGGGCTTACCCGTGCCGGTTTGCCGGTAGGTGTCCAAGTCGTCGGCCCGTATTATGGGGATCAGACCACTCTTGCCGTCGCGCGGCTTTTGGAACGGCATTGGCGCCGGTTTGAGCCGCCGCCTGTCTTCCGCGATGGTGTTTGACGGCAAGCGGCCGGCGGAGTCATCGTGCGGGCAAAATCGGCCTATTCGCCTGCTGCATTTTCTAGAGAGGACAAGCGGTTGCCATGAAACTCAGTGCTCGAAATCAGCTCAAGGGTAAGGTTGTCGCTGTCCAAAAAGGCGCGACAACCTCGCACGTGCGCATTGATGTCGGCCACGGGATCATCATCACCTCTTCGATCACCAACGAAGCGGTGGATGAATTGAACCTGAAAGTGGGCGATGACGCGGTTGCGGTGATCAAGGCTTCCGACGTGATGGTCGCCAAGGATTAATCCATGCCGCAGCGCCCGCTTCTGTTCGGGGCATTGCTCTATTCGTGCTTTGCGCTTGGCTTGGCATGCCCGGCAAGAACGGCTTATGCCGAGCAGCCCTCCGCGGCTGCCGCTGCCGCGACCTCGGAGGTAACAGTCAAGAGTAAACTCGGAAGCGAGCTCCGTCTTTCGCTGGCAGACATCGAAAAAATGCCGGCGATGGACGTTCGCGTTTCCTTCCACAGCATGCACGGAGAGGAGACGGCGACCTACACCGGCCCCTTGCTCTGGGACGTGCTGGCGAAAGCGCAAGCTTTTGATCCGGCCAAGCCGCGCAGCCGGGTGGGCAGCGTGGTGAAGCTCATCGGACACGACGGTTACACGGTCGCCCTTGCCATGGGGGAAATCGACCCCGAGTTTGAAGGAAAGCGCGTGATCCTCGCCTATCGCAAAGATGGCGAGAGACTTCCCAAACAGGAGCTGCGGCTGATCGTTCCCGGCGATAAGCGCGGGGGCCGAAGCGTCCGGAACGTGGCAACAATCGTTGTGGAATAATCACTGCACGAAAGCCGATCGGCGGGATGGGGCTTCGACAATCCGGTCTCTTGCCCAGACAAGCTTTTCCAGGCAGACCAACAGGTCGGCTTCACTCTCCAGCGTAGCCCCGAAGGCAATGCGAAGCGCCGGCACTGCGCCTGCCATGACCGGCTGTCCGATTTCGCAAGCCGGAAAAGCGTGGTTTTGCCGTCCGAGCCCATCCTTACCCATGGCCCGATAAATCACGTGAAGCTGGTCATTTTGCAGGAAGCGCTCGGGGTGGAGCGGGTGGCGCAAAGCCAAAGTGAAAATTGTTTGCCCCCAATTGCCGGTATCCCCTTCCCGCTTGAACGTGGGGAGAAGCACGATCGACGAATGGCTTGCCGCATAGCGGTGTAAGGTGTTCTTGAGGCCGTGCAGCTTGGAGGCAAACGCTGCCTGTGGAATTGCCTGAAAATGGCCCATTTCCGCCAACGCTGCAGCCCATCGGCAAAGCAGGCCGGGGTTTGCCGGTGCCCTCGGCCCAAGCCGGAACCGACGCGCTTTGGGAATCAGCAGCGCGCCGGAGAACGGCGGCCCGCCGAAGAACTTCGAGCCGGTCAACGCCACCAGCCAACCGCGGGCGAGGTAATCCTGCAGAGCTGCCGCCGAGAGCCTTGCCTGGCAGGCGTCCACCATCACCTCGAGCCCGGCAAAACTCGCCTGCAAGGCGGCGGCATCTTTTGGAAGAGGCGCCGTGAGCCCGGTTTTGGAGCAATCGATCAGGTGAAGCAAGACGGGGCCGGAACCGGGGCCGATGTGGTCGGCGCAATCCTCCGCCACTTTGTCGGGCTCGCGCGGCATGCCGTCCGGCGACCGCAAGGGGATATGATGCAAGTTTGCAGGGGCGGCGGCTGCATGCACCGCTTGCGGCACGAGGCGGCCGGTTTCTTCCTCGGCCATCATGATCACCTTTGCCAGCGGCTGACCAAGAGCCGCCGCGAGCAAGCGCGTGCCGAGACCGATGGCATCCGTCCCCGACGGGGCAAGCACGCAGTGCGCGAGGTTTTCCACGGCGTAGAAGCGCAGAATTTCTTGCTCCACGAATGCCGTGGCCGCGGCGAGCGTTGCATGCAAACCCATCCGGGCGGCATCGGCCAGCAGCTTCCGGCGAAAGCGCTCTGCGGCAAGATAACCCCGAACCGTCACCGTGGAGGCCGTGCAGGAGCCGAAGCGAAGCGCCGGACGGGGCACGGCTGCCGTGCCGTAGCGATCCCGCTTGGTCTTCGGGTCCAGCGCAAGCCGGGCATCCCCGCCTTCGCGCAGCAGCGCCGAAACAGGTTTTGTCAACAGGAGAGGCGCCTCGCTTTGAGAAGGCGGTAACCGGGGAAGGGCTTCGGCAGAATGGGACATGCTTTCCAGCAAAGCAGGAAAGCGTTGAGAGATTCCAAATCCGGCTCACCCCCCGCTTCCCGCGGCAAGCCGGAGCGGGTATAGGGCCGCGTCCTTGCAAGGGGGATTTCGGATGAACCTCGAACCCAGCGTTGTTGCCATTCGAGACGGTCGCGTCGGACGGCTTTTGCTCAACCGGCCCAAGGCCCTGAACGCGCTCACTTTAGAGATGGTGCGATTGATCGACCGCGCGCTCGCGGAATGGCGCGATGACCCTTCCGTGCACGCGGTCTTGATCGAGGGGGCCGGCAACCGGGCGTTTTGCGCCGGCGGCGACATTCGGGCCGTTCGCAACGCGGCACTGGCGGGCGATGCAGAAGCCGTCGAAGAATTCTTCGCCGCGGAATATGCCCTCAACCGCACGATTGCCGAGTACCCGAAGCCCTATGTCGCGCTGATCGACGGCATCTGCATGGGTGGCGGGATCGGCGTTTCCGTCCATGGCCGTTACCGGGTTGCTACCGAATCGGCGGAATTTGCCATGCCGGAAACGGGTATCGGCTTTTTCCCCGATATCGGGGCAAGCTATTTCCTTCCCCGCCTGCCGGGCAAGCTCGGCTTTTATCTCGGCCTCACCGGTGCGCGCCTACTGGGCGCCGATGCGGTGCATGCGGGTTTGGCTACCCATTTCGTGCCGCATGAGCGTCTTTCGGCTTTAGCCGCCGCAATGGCCGAAGACGGTGTGGCAGTCATTGCCGCTTTTGCGGAAAAGCTGCCGCCGTTTTCGTTGGCGCCCCATCGTGCCTGCATCGACCGCTGCTTTGGAGCGGAAAGCGTCGTGGCCATTCTCGCTGCCTTGGCTGCGGAAGAGACGGAATTCGCCCGCCAAGCGCTGACCGCCATGCGCCGCGCTTCCCCCGCTTCCTTGCTTTGGTCGTTCGAGATTTTGCGGCGCGGCGTTCATTCCGAGCTTGCCCAATGCCTGAAAACCGAGCTCGCTTTAAGCCGCCATGTCAGCCGGCACCCGGATTTTGCCGAAGGCGTGCGCGCAATGGTGGTGGATAAGGATCGTAACCCGCGCTGGAGTGCGGCAAGCGTGGAGGAGGTTGATCCTGCTGCCATCGCCGCCATGTTCGCATGAGGTCTGCGATGTTTGCGTGCGAGCCTATCTTCGGCGCGTTTCGGCAATGCGCGATCGTGGCAGATGCTTATGCAGCCGTGGCGCGCTCCCCGGCGCGCGAGAATGCTGCTCTGAGCGGTGAGGCCGTGGAAGGCCCATGAGCACGGCTCGCTGGCACCGGCACGAAAACGGAAGGAACTCCCCCATGCGCCGCCACCAAGGCCGCCCCGTGGACGGGTGGCTGGTTATCGACAAACCTCCCGGATTAACGAGTACCGACGTCGTGAACCTCGTGCGTAGGATCTTCGGCGCCGAGAAGGCCGGGCACGGCGGCACGCTGGACCCCTTGGCGACGGGGGTGCTCCCGATTGCGCTCGGCGCGGCCACGAAAACCGTCCCCTACGTGATGGACGGGACCAAGCTTTACCGCTTCACGTTGCGTTTTGGCGAGGCACGAGATACCGATGATGCGGATGGGAAGGTGACCGCAACCTCTGACCATCGGCCTTCCGACGAAGAGATTCGGGCTGCCCTTCCGCGCTTTATCGGAACCACGATGCAGGTGCCGCCCACGTTTTCGGCGGTGAAAGTGGCGGGCGAGCGCGCTTATGATCTCGCCCGCGAAGGCCGGCCCGTGGAGCTGAAAGCGCGCCCCGCACGGGTGGAGCGGTTTGAGCTTATCGCCCGGCCCGATGCCGACCATGCCGTTTTTGAAGTGCTCGCCGGCAAGGGCGTTTATATGCGAAGCCTCGCCCGCGATCTTGCGATTGCCTGCGGCACGGTCGGCCATATTGCAGCCTTGCGTCGGCTGCGGGTCGGCCCGTTCGATGAGGCGCAGGCGATCACTCTGGACAAATTGCGAACCTTAGGCGATACGGGCGCCGCGCTCAGGGAGCTTCTGCTTCCGGTTGCGACCGCGCTGGCCGACATCCCGGCGCTGGCCCTAACCGCAGCAGAAGGCGCCAACCTTTCGCACGGCCAAGCCATCAGCTTGGTAGCGTTGATGGGTCGGATTCCGAAAGCGGCCGATCCGCATGGCGGGTTGGTGCGAGCCGTGATGGGAGACCGCCTCTTGGGCCTGTGCCGGCTGCAAAGCGGTTGGTTAAAGCCGGAACGGCTGTTCGTGAGCCCCGAGCGCGCCATGACGAGCAAAGGAGAAGTATGATGTCGATTAGCAATGAGCGCCGTGTCGGGCTGATCCGGGAATTTGCCACCGCCCCGAACGATACGGGGAGCGCCGAGGTTCAGGTGGCTTTGCTGTCCGAGCGGATCAATAACTTGACCGAGCACCTCAAGGCGCACCCGAAGGATTTTCATAGCCGCCGGGGGCTTTTGATGATGGTGGGTCGGCGGCGGCGGCTTTTGGATTACCTGAAGCGCAAAAGCCTTCAGCGTTACGAAACCTTGATCGCACGCTTGAATTTGCGCCGCTAGGGGCGATTGCCTATGGCGCTGGCTACAATCACCGCTATATAGCGGCTAGAAGTGTTCGGTCCTGCGCCGACAAGGCGAAGAACCAATACGCAACGGGAGCTCAAGGGCTCTCTCCGTCGTGCACGCGGCGGAACGACTGACGGCCGATCCGGTACCTTACCCTCGCGCGCGGGATCCGCATCGGCGTCTCCGGCCACATGGCAGTGCGGCGCGGCCATTTTCTTAGCCGCCGAGACCGCTTCCATGTCGTCCGAGGCGCCGGCCCCGACCAGAGGTTCGACCCTTCATCCGTCATGCCGCCAAGCCGCGTCGCAGGCTATGCAAGGATGCACGCGATGTTCGAATATTTTCGTAAAGAACTGGAATGGGGCGGACGTAAGCTGGTGATGGAAACGGGCAAGATTGCCCGTCAGGCTGACGGCGCTGTCATGGTGCGTTATGGGGATACCGTGGTGCTTTGCACCGCGGTCGGCGCCAAGACCCTGAAACCGGGGCAGGATTTCTTCCCCCTGACCGTCAACTACCAGGAACGTGCCTTCGCGGCCGGCAAAATTCCGGGCGGCTTCTTCAAACGCGAGGGCCGCCCGAGCGAGCATGAAACCCTCGTCAGCCGTTTGATCGATCGGCCCATCCGTCCGCTCTTTCCCGCCGCCTTTCGCAATGAAGTGCAAGTCATCGCCACCGTGCTCAGCCACGATTTGGAGAACGATCCGGCCATTGTCAGCATGATCGGCGCTTCGGCTGCACTGACCCTTTCGGGGATGCCGTTTTTCGGCCCCGTGGGGGCGGCGCGGATTGGTTATATCGACGGGCAATACGTGCTGAACCCAACCGCGCAGCAGCTTCCTGCCTCTGCGCTCGATCTGGTGGTGGCCGGCACCGCCGAGGGCGTGTTGATGGTGGAAAGCGAAGCGCGCGAACTGTCCGAGGAAGTCATGCTCGGCGCGGTGACGTTCGGCCATGCCGCATTTCAGCCTGTGATCCAGGCCATTATCGAGCTTGCCGAGGTCGCGGCGAAAGATCCTTGGCCGTTGCCGGAACCTTCGGCGGAGCAGCAGGTCCTCGCCCAGCGGATCGAGGCTTTGGCACGCAGCGAGCTTACCGAAGCCTATCAAGAAAAAGCCAAGCAAGCGCGGCATGACAAAATTGATGCAGTGAAGGAAACGGTGCTTGCCCGCCTGGCCGAAGAGGGGTTTGACCCGGAGGCGGCCAAACCGCTTTTGAAAGAGCTGGAAGCGAATATTGTCCGCAATGCTATTTTGGATACGGGCATCCGTATTGACGGACGCTCTACGAAATCCATCCGGCCCATCGTCTGCGAGGTGGGCGTGCTGCCGCGCACGCATGGCAGTGCCTTGTTTACCCGCGGCGAGACCCAAGCCTTGTGTGTGGCCACGCTCGGCACCGGCGAGGACGAGCAGATCGTGGATGCGCTTGAGGGCGAATACCGCGAGCATTTTATTCTGCATTACAACTTCCCGCCGTATTCCGTGGGTGAGACCGGCCGGCTCGGCAGCCCCGGGCGCCGGGAAGTCGGTCACGGCAAGCTGGCTTGGCGTGCCATTCACCCGCTTTTGCCCGAAAAGGAGAGCTTCCCCTATACCATCCGGTTGGTCAGCGAAATTACCGAGAGCAACGGCAGTTCTTCCATGGCAACCGTTTGCGGCTGTTCGCTCGCCTTAATGGATGCCGGCGTTCCGATTGCACGCCCGGTGGCCGGGATTGCCATGGGCCTGATCAAAGAAGACCGCGGCTTTGCCGTGCTTTCCGACATCTTGGGCGATGAAGACCACCTGGGCGATATGGATTTCAAAGTGGCCGGCACGGAGCGCGGCGTTACCAGCCTGCAGATGGACCTTAAGATCACCTCCATTACTCCGGAAATTATGCGCCTTGCCCTGGAGCAAGCCCGCGAGGGGCGCATGCATATTCTGGGCGAGATGTCCAAGGCCCTGGCAGGATCGCGCCGCGAGGTGGCCGCAACCGCCCCGCGCGTCACCGTGATCACCATACCGAAGGACAAGATTCGCGAGGTGATCGGCACCGGCGGCAAAGTGATCCGTGAGATCGTGGAGCAGACCGGCGCCAAGATCGACATCGAGGACGACGGCACCGTGAAAATTGCCGCCACTTCGGAAACTCAGGCGCAGGCTGCGATCGACTGGATTCGCGGCATCGTGGCAGAACCCGAACTGGGTGCGATTTATACCGGCAAAGTGGTCAAAACCACGGATTTCGGCGCCTTTGTGAATTTCCTTGGCTCTCGGGACGGGCTTGTGCATATCAGCGAACTCGCGCCCAAGCGGGTGGCCAAGACCACCGATGTGGTCAACGTGGGCGACACGGTGAAAGTGAAAGTCATCGGTTTTGACGAGCGCGGCAAAGTGAAGCTTTCCATGCGGATGGTGGATCAGCTTACGGGCGCCGATATCAGCAAACAGATTGCCGGCGCCAAAGAACGGCCCGAGAAACAGGAAGCGGAGAAAGCTGCAGGATAAAAGGGTGGAAAAATAGAACCGGTCCGGAACACGCGAATGGGACGAAATCAGCCATGAAGGCGATCAACGCAATCCGCATCGGAGGGGTGGAGGTCTTGCCCCTGGTTGAAGGCGGCAAGGGCATTTCCGTCTCAAACGGTATTACCTCGGGCCATTGGGCCGCCGGCGGTGGGATAGGTACGTTCAGCGCGGTGAACGCCGATAGCTATGACGCGAACGGCAACCGCATCGAACAAATCTATCGCGGACGCACGCGCCTGGAGCGCCATGAAGAACTGGTTGCGTACGCCATTCAGGGCGGGATTGCGCAAGCCCAACGCGCACATGATATCGCGCAAGGCAAGGGGCGCATCCACGCCAATATCCTCTGGGAAATGGCGGCAGCCGAGCGCGTGATCACCGGTGTGCTGGAAGGGGCGAAAGGGCTTATCCATGGCCTGACATGCGGGGCCGGCATGCCGTATCGGCTTTCCGAAATCGCCGCACGGTTTGGGGTATATTACTATCCGATTGTCTCTTCCGCACGTGCGTTCAACGCGCTCTGGCGCCGCGCCTATCACAAGGTGGCCGAATGGTTGGGCGGTGTGGTCTATGAAGACCCTTGGCTTGCCGGCGGTCATAACGGGCTTTCCAACACCGAGGATCCTACCAAACCGGAAGATCCCTATCCGCGGGTGCGCGCATTGCGCAAGCTCATGCGCGAATTCGGCTTGGGAGAGACGCCGATTATTATGGCCGGCGGCGTTTGGTGGTTGGAAGAGTGGGAGGACTGGATCGATAATCCCGAGCTCGGTCCCATCGCGTTTCAATTCGGTACGCGTCCGCTGCTGACCAAGGAAAGCCCCATCGGCGATGCGTGGAAGCAGCGGCTGCTGACGCTGAAGGAAGGCGATGTTTTGCTTAACCGCTTTTCTCCGACCGGTTTCTATTCAAGTGCGGTAAACAACAGTTATCTCCAGGAATTACGAGAACGAAACGAACGCCAGGTGGCTTATACCACCGAAGTTGTCGGCGAGCACGTTGCCGAGTACGGAATTGGCCCCCGCAAGCGTCCGGTTTATCTTACCCCGGCGGATCTTGCCCGCGTCCGAGAATGGGAGGCGCAAGGTTTCACGGAAGCGATGCGCACGCCCGATAGTACGCTGATTTTTGTCACGCCCGAGAAGGCACGGCAAATCCTTGCTGATCAAGTGGCTTGCATGGGCTGCCTAAGCCAATGCCGCTTTTCCAATTGGAGCCAGCAGGGTCCTACCTACAGTACAGGCAAGAAGGGAGATCCGCGGAGTTTTTGCATTCAAAAAACATTGCAAGCCATAAGCCATATCGGCGACGATCCGGAAGCGATCGAGCATAATTTGATGTTCAGCGGGCATAACGCCTTTCGTTTTGCAACGGATCCGTTTTATTCCAACGGTTTCATCCCGACCGTTCGCCAGTTGTTGGAGCGCATTCTCACAGGCCGTTAGTTGCCTTACGTAGGCGTAACGGCGACATGTTGCCGATAGGCCGGCCGCTGCAACAACCGTTCATACCAGGCGCGCAGATGCGGCGCCTCCGGCCGTTCGATGGCAAAAAAGAACCAACGATGCAGGTTGGGGCCCCAGACGATGTCGGCCAAGCTCAGCGCATCGCCCGCGAGATAAGCATTATGCGCAAGCACGCTATCCAGAATTGCCCAATATCTGGCTGCTTCTTTTGCTGCTTCGGCGATGGCCGTCATATCACGCTGCTCGGGCGAACAGCGGACCAGCCCGAAGAAAATGACACCTTGCGGGCGCACCAAGGTGTGGTGAAATTCCATCCAGCGATCGATGTTGGCACGCACTCTCGGCGATTGCGGCCAGAGCGGAGTGCCCGGGGCGTGAGCGTCACAAATGTAACGTAAAATGGCGTTGCTTTCCCAAAGCGAGAAATCGCCGTCTTGAAGGGTGGGCACCAGACCCGTCGGGTTCATGGCCCGATACTCGGGGGTGTTGGTTCTCCCGAACGCCCCGCCCGCATCGATCCGCTGATAGGGAAGGCGAAGTTCTTCCAAAAGCCAAATCACCTTCATCACATTGCTGGAATTGGCCCGTCCCCAAAGCGTGAGCATGCGCTTTTCCCCCCTTCTGCTTTGGCTGTCATCTTGCGGCAAGCCTAAGCGCTTCCTTCGCCGCCTGCAATTGAGAGAGAACGCTTGCCGGATTCCGCTGCTCGCGATATCGCAGCGCATGGATTCCGCATCGACTCGTTGGGCAAGTCTGCTTTCGGTGCTTGCAGCCGCGGCGGCGCTCGGTGTGGCGTTTGCCGCCGAGCGTATGGAAGGGCTCGTCCCTTGCCCCTTGTGTTTGCTGGAACGCTGGCCTTATCGGCTCGCGGCTTTGCTTGGGATATTTGCGTTGGTTTCGTCCTATCGCACCTCGCGCTTGCTCCTGGCAGCATTAGCCTTGGTGATTTTCGCCGGTGCAGTGCTCGCCTTTGTACATGTCGGGGTCGAAGCGGGGGCGTGGCCAAGCCCGCTGCCGGAGTGTTCCGGACCGCATCTGAGCGGGCTTAGCGTGGCGGAAAGATTGGCGCAGATGCCGGCCTTTCCTAGCAAGCCGTGCGATGCGCCGAGCTATGTGATCCCGGGTCTTAAAATATCGATGGCTGCGATGAACATGGTGTTTGCGCTGGCCTTTTCGGTGGTGTTGGCAACTTATCTTTGGCGCAGCCGGGGCAAAAAAGCATGACGATCCCGAGCACTGAGGCCTATCTTCCCGGTGATCCGCCGCCCGAGGAGCAGGTTGCCCGCATCCTTCGGGTGGATCACGCGGGCGAATATGGCGCGATCCGGATTTACGAAGGCCAGCTTGCGGTGCTTGGCAACGCGCCGTGTTCTTCGCTTCTGCGGCGGATGCGCAAGCAGGAACAGGAGCACCTAGCTGCCTTTAATACGTTGTTGACGGAACGCCGTGTGCGTCCCACCGCACTCTTGCCGCTTTGGCATCTGGCCGGTTTCGTGCTCGGCGCTGCGACCGCGGCTTTGGGTGAGCGCGCTGCCATGGCATGCACGGTTGCCGTCGAGGAAGCAATCGATACGCATTACGCCCGCCAGGCTCGCGCGCTTGGCGAGAACGAGCAGAAGCTGCGCGAAACGATTGAGGCGTTTCGTGCCGATGAGCTGGAGCATCGCGACATCGGGCTTGCCCATGGCGCAGAGGAAGCTCCCGGCTATCGGGTCTTAAGCGCGCTCATTAAAGCCGGCTGCCGAGTTGCCATTGCGTTGAGCGAGCGCATCTGAAGCGCGGCTTTCGCAGCTCCGAATGCCCGGCCTTCAGCGGTCGGCGGCCTCAAGCGGCCAAAGCCAGGCCGCACCGCGCACCCCGGAGCTGTCGCCGTAGTTTGCGCGGCGCAGCTCCGCCCGGCCAAGTCCGCGGAATTGCCATTTCTGCATCAACCTCGGCACTTCGGTGTAGAAGTGCTCCATATTGGAAAGCCCGCCGCCGAGTACGATCACATCGGGATCAATCAGGTTCACCACTTGCGCAAGCGCGCGGGCGGCTCGTTCGGCATGGCGCTGGAGCGCCGCCTTTGCGCGGGCATCTCCGGCCTGGGCAAGGGCAGGGAGGCTGGAGGCATCACGGGCTCCGGGGCCGAAGTAATCCTCGGCAAGGGCGGTGCCTGAAAGCACCGTCTCATTGCAACCGAATTGCCCGCACCAGCAGCGTTTGCCGGGGAGGTCGCGGGCATCGGAAAAGGGAAACGGGTTATGTCCCCACTCTCCGGCCAGACCGTTTGCGCCGATGATCGGGCGCTGATCCACGACGACCCCGCCGCCCACCCCGCTGCCGAAAATTGCGCCGAACACCACGCGCGCACCGGCCCCAGCCCCGTCGGTTGCTTCGCTCACCGCAAAGCAGACCGCATCATTGGCAAGGCGCACCTCGCGCTCAAGCGCTTGGGCAAGATCGCGGTCAAACGGGTGCCCGTTCAGTGCCGTTTGGTCCTGAACAAAGCCTGTTGCCGGATCGATGCGGCCGGGAAACCCGACGCCTACGCTGGCTTTCACGCCGAGCATTTCTTCGGCCTTCTTCACCAGCCCGACAACGGCGGCGATGGTTTCGTCGTAGGAATGGGGGGTTGGCACGCGCTCGCGAAAGAGAAAGCTGCTGTCGGGCGATAACGCGGCCACTTCAATCTTGCTGGCTCCAAAATCAACGCCGATCCGCGGGCGGCGCATGCCGCTTCCTCCCTTTTATTCCGTGCGCCCCGAGAGCGCCTTAAGCCACCAACGGAGCCTGAATCATGCTTGCCCGCGCCCATGCCGCAGCGGCATCTTCATCAAAGAGCTCGGTGAGATTTTTCATCATGGTGCCGCCCAGCTCTTCGGCGTCAACAATGGTGACGGCACGGCGATAATATCGCGTCACGTCGTGGCCGATGCCGATTGCAGTCAGCTCCACCAAAGCCTGGCTTTCAATTTCGTGGATCACCTCGCGCAGGTGCTTTTCCAAGTAGTTGCCGGGGTTAACGGAAAGCGTGCTGTCGTCGACCGGCGCGCCGTCACTGATCACCATGAGAATGCGCCGCCGCTCGGGGCGGGCCAGCAACCGCCGATAGGCCCAAAGCAAGGCCTCGCCGTCGATATTCTCTTTCAGTAACCCTTCTCGCAACATCAAACCGAGATTCTTCCGGGCCCGCCGCCAAGGCGTATCGGCCGCTTTATAGATGATGTGCCGCAAGTCATTCAGCCGCCCGGGATTCCGCGGCTTGCCCATCGCTACCCAGCGCTCGCGGCTCTGCCCGCCCTTCCAGGCGCGCGTGGTAAAGCCCAAAATTTCCACCTTCACCGCACAACGTTCCAAGGTGCGGGCCAGAATATCCCCGCACATCGCCGCAACGGTGATGGGGCGGCCGCGCATGCTGCCGGAATTGTCGATCAGCAGCGTAACCACGGTGTCGCGGAACTCGGTATCGCGTTCGCGCTTGAAAGACAGCGGGTGCAGCGGATTGGCCACGACGCGCGCAAGCCGGCCGACATCCAAAAGTCCCTCTTCCAGATCGAACTCCCAGGCGCGGGTTTGCTGGGCGAGCAACCGACGTTGCAGCCGATTGGCAAGTTTCGCAACCACCCCTTGAAGGTG
>JAIMBF010000085.1 GCA_023511585.1 Terriglobia bacterium | reverse complement strand
CCGTGCGAACAAAGAGGCGCTGGTTGCCGATCTTCGCCGCCGTCATCCTTGGTGCCGCGTGATGGCGGGTTAACGTGTGCCGAAATCCGCGCAGCCTCTTCCTGCGCTGAAAGCCTGAAGAGTCCGCTCTATGCAGCCCAGGCCAGCCTTGTGTTCGATCCTTACTTCAGCCGCGATGCCGATCCGCTTTGGCTCCGGACCTCGGCAGTTCTCCGCGTCGTTGAGATCCGACCGGGATGCAAGAGGTGCGTTGCGTATGAAGGCCGCGGACACGACAAACGCAGGAATGGCGGAGGGAGAGGGATTCGAACCCTCGATACGGTTTATTAACCGTATAACGGTTTAGCAAACCGCCGCCTTCAGCCACTCGGCCATCCCTCCGCTCGGCGGCTCCTGCTTGCCTGCTTTGCTTCTAGGGCGAGCATCCCCTGCTCGTCAATGCAGGCCGCCGCTTCCCGCTCGCCCCTCGTTCCCGCCATCTCTGCCATCCCCGCCTTTGCCCATTCCGCCTCTTGACGAAGCGAGGGAACTGCACCATTCCTTCCAAACAGGACCATATCGGTCTCCTTAGCCTGCCCGGCTGAGAGAGTGTTTCACCCGAAGAGATAAAGCGCCCCGGCATGCTGCGGCTCTCGAAATTGACGGATTACGCTGTGGTTGTCCTGGTGCGCCTCGGGACGGGCGAGACGGTCCAAACCTCGCCGGCCATTGCCCAGGCCACCGGAATTCCGGAGCCGACCGTGGCAAAGGTCTTAAAGATATTGGCGGCCTCGGGGCTGGTTGCCTCGCAGCGCGGCGCCAAGGGGGGATATCGCCTGCTCCGGCCTTTGACGGCCATGCCGGTTGCGGAGGTCATCACAGCGATCGACGGGCCCATTTTATTGGCGTCCTGCGTCGACGGGGGAACTTCGTGCGATGTGCAAAGCCTCTGCCCGGTGCGGGGTAGATGGGATCCCGTCAACCAGGCCATTTGCCAGGCTTTGAAGGAAATTACCTTGGCGGACATGGCGGAGGCAGAGGCCAATGTCTTCTTTGAGCCCGCAAGCTCTGCCCCCGTGCTCCATATCGCCGACTAACGGAAAGAGGAATGAGATTATGCCCGCAACAACC
Source organism: Terriglobia bacterium (assembly GCA_023511585.1). Lineage (GTDB taxonomy): Bacteria > Pseudomonadota > Alphaproteobacteria > Acetobacterales > Acetobacteraceae > JAIMBF01. The sequence continues at coordinate 9,578 of JAIMBF010000085.1, read as the reverse complement.
GAGACTTTAGAGACGGTTCAATCGGTTACCAAGGGCGGTTACAAATGGGGGTTCGAAACCCAGATCGAGACGGAACTCGCCCCCAAAGGGTTGAACGAGGATATTATCCGGCTGATCTCGGCCCGCAAAGGCGAGCCCGAGTGGCTGCTGGAATGGCGCCTGAAGGCCTTCGCGGCCTGGAAGCTGATGACGGAGCCGCGCTGGGCAAAAGTGCATTATCCGCCGATCGACTATCAGGACATCCATTATTACGCCGCGCCCAAGCGCCGCTCCGGCCCGAAGAGCTTGTCGGAGGTGGATCCGGAGCTTCTGCGCACGTACGAAAAACTCGGCATTCCCTTGCGTGAGCGGGCGGTTTTGGCGGGGGTGGAGAATTCCCCTGAAAACGCGGCGGAAGGGGTGAATGTTGCGGTCGATGCCGTGTTTGATAGCGTCTCGGTTGCCACCACCTTCCGGGAAACGCTGGCAAAAGCAGGGGTAATTTTCTGTTCCATGAGCGAAGCGGTGCGCGAATATCCCGAGCTCGTGCGCCGCTATTTGGGAAGCGTGGTGCCGCCCAACGACAATTTCTTCGCCGCCCTGAATTCGGCCGTATTCACCGATGGAAGCTTCGTTTATGTGCCGAAGGGCGTCCGTTGCCCGATGGAGCTTTCCACCTATTTCCGCATCAACGCACGCCAGAGCGGGCAGTTTGAGCGCACGCTGATTATTGCCGATGCCGGCAGTTACGTGAGCTACCTGGAAGGCTGCACGGCGCCGCAACGCGATGAAAACCAACTGCACGCCGCGGTGGTCGAGCTGGTGGCGTTCGACGATGCACAGATCAAATACTCCACCGTGCAGAACTGGTATCCCGGCGATGCCGAAGGGCGCGGCGGCATCTACAACTTCGTCACCAAACGGGGCGCGTGTCGCGGCGCGCGCAGCAAAATCTCCTGGACGCAGGTGGAGACCGGAAGCGCGATTACCTGGAAATATCCGTCCTGCATTCTTCTCGGCGAAGGCAGCGTCGGGGAATTCTACTCGGTCGCCGTCACGAACCATTACCAGCAAGCCGATACCGGCACGAAAATGTTTCATATCGGTGCCAATACGCGCTCGACCATTCTTTCCAAAGGAATCAGCGCAGGACAGGCGAACAACACCTATCGCGGGCTGGTGCGCATTTCGCCCAAAGCCCACGGTGCGCGGAACTTTACGCAGTGCGATAGCCTCTTGATCGGAGATCGCTGCGGCGCGCACACCGTGCCTTATATCGAATGCCGCAACCGCACCGCGCGGGTGGAACATGAAGCCACCACCTCGAAAATCGCCGAAGATCAACTGTTTTATTGCCGCCAACGTGGCCTTTCGGAAGAAGACGCGGTGGGCTTGATCGTTAACGGATTCTGCCGCGACGTGTTGAAGGAATTGCCCATGGAGTTCGCGGTGGAGGCTCAAAGACTTCTGGCAGTGAGCTTGGAAGGCTCCGTGGGTTAAGGAAAGGAACCGATGCTCGAAATTTCCGGCCTTGCGGCTGCGGTTAACGGCCAGCAAATCTTAAACGGCATCGATCTTGTCGTGCCGAGCGGCGAGGTGCATGCCATTATGGGGCCGAACGGCTCGGGCAAATCCACCCTTGCCTATGTGCTTGCCGGACGGGAAGGCTATGAAGTCACCGCGGGCTCGGTGCGCTTCGAAGGGCGTGATCTGCTCGCGCTTTCCCCGGAAGAGCGCGCTGTTGCCGGGGTATTTTTGGCGTTCCAATATCCGGTGGAATTGCCGGGTGTCGGCAATGCGAATTTTCTGCGCACGGCCTTGAACGCATTGCGCCGGGCACGCGGAGAGAGCGAACTTGATGCCGTGCAGTTTCTCAAGCTCGCCCGCGCGGAAGCGAAACGTCTTTCCATCCCCGAAGATATGTTCAAGCGCAACGTGAATGTCGGTTTCTCCGGCGGCGAAAAGAAGCGCAACGAGGTGCTGCAGCTTGCCATCCTGCGCCCCAAGCTTGCCATTTTGGACGAGACGGACAGCGGGCTTGATATCGATGCGTTGAAAATCGTTGCCGATGGCGTGAATGCTTTGCGAGGGCCCGATTTTTCGGCTCTCGTCATCACCCATTATCAGCGTTTGTTGGATTTCATCATCCCGGATCGCGTGCACGTGCTTTTGGGCGGGCGCATCGTGCGCTCGGGAGGGCCCGAACTCGCGCGTGAGCTGGAGGCTTCCGGCTACGCCGGGCTGACCGCGGAGGCGGCATGAACGCGATTTTGGATGCTCCGGCGCGGGGTTTTCTTGCCTGCTATGAGGCAACAAAAAACCTGCTTCCCGGCGATGCCGGCGTGCGGGAACAAGCGGCCCGGCTCTTTCGTGCGCGCGGCTTGCCCACGCCTCGCGAGGAAGCCTGGAAATACACGCCGCTGCGGGCGCTCAACGAGTTTGATTTTAAAACTCCTGCCGCGAGAGCGGCATCGGAAGCGATTTCTGCTCCCGCTCTGGCTGCGGAACTCGGCCCGCGCCTGAGCTTCATCAACGGGCGCGCGCAAAATCTTTCACCCGAGCTGCCGAACGGCATACGGTTGGAAAGCTTTGCCGAGCGCCCGGTTTTGGGCATGACGGCAGACGGGCAATATAACTTCATCGAAACGCTGAACGTTATGCTCGCAGCAGACGGCGCCGTGCTGGAAGTTACGGAAGGGCAAGACGCCCATACCCTGGTTCTGCTTCACCTCGCCGCGCCTGCGGAAGCTGAGGCCATCGGGCTGCATGTGCGCCATCGGATCACGTTAAAGCGCAAGGCGCGGCTTACTCTGATCGAACTTGCAACCGGTGCCGGGCGGTATTTGCACAACCCGTTCATCGAGATTTCCCTTGAAGAGGGTGCCTCCTTACAGCACGTGCGCTTACAAGAGGAATCCGCTCAAGCGTTCCATCTTGGCGCCGTTGCGGCAAAGATCGGTGCGGGCGCACGATACGATGCGTTTTTTCTCCACCTCGGCGCGCAGCTCTCACGCACCGAGCTGCATGTGATGCTGGAACAACCCTCGGCGTCCTTCCGTTTCGGCGCGGCGCAGCTTTTGCGCGGCGCGCAGCACGGCGATATCACAACCGAAATCTTTCATCGCGCGCCCGGCTGCGCCTCTCGGCAGACCGTGAAAAGCGTCATCGACGAAAGGGCGCGCGGCGTCTTTCAAGGGCGCATCACGGTGGAGCGCGGCGCGCAAAAAACCGACGGCTATCAGATGAACCAAGCTCTGCTGCTTTCGTCCGAGGCGGAGATCGACAGCAAACCGCAGCTGGAAATCTATGCCGACGATGTCAAATGCAGCCATGGCGCAACCGTGGGCGAGATCGATCCCGAGCAGATTTTCTACTTGCGAAGCCGCGGCGTGCCGGAAGCGGAAGCACGCGGAATTTTGGTGCAAGCGTTTCTGGCCGAGGCATTGGAAACGGTGGAAGCAGAGACAGCCCGCAATATGCTGAACGCGGCGGTCGAGCGCTGGTGGGAAGGGTGCGCGCAATGAAACCGCAACCGGCTTGGACAGAGCGCTCCGCCGCACCTTATGACGTTGCCCGCATTCGTGCGGATTTCCCGATTCTTTCCCAAAAGATTCGGGGAAAGGATCTGGTCTATCTTGATAACGCCGCCTCCGCACAGAAGCCGCGCGCGGTGATCGAAGCGATGCGCGCCGCCATGGAAACGCAATACGCCAACGTGCATCGCGGCTTGCATTGGATGAGCGAGCGCACAACCGAAGCTTACGAAGCGGCGCGCGATGCGGTTGCCTCGTTTTTGAATGCTGCGGATCGCGCCGAAGTGGTCTTTACGCGCAACAGCACGGAGGCCATCAACCTTGTTGCGCACAGCTACGGGCGCGGCGTGATGCAGCGCGAGCAAGCCGTGCTCATCTCGGAGATGGAACATCATTCCAATATCGTGCCGTGGCAGCTCCTGCGCGATGAAAGAGGCAACCCCTTGCGCGTCGTGCGCGTGAACGATGCAGGCGAGATTGATCTTACGGCATTCGAAGCGGCGCTTGCCGACGGCAAGGTCGGACTGGTTGCGATCACGCATCTTTCAAACGTCCTTGGAACCGTCACCCCCGTGGAGCAAATCGTGCGAATCGCCCATGCCTACGGGGCAAAAGTGCTGCTGGACGGCTCGCAGGCGGTGGTCCACTTGCCGGTGGATGTGCAAGCGCTGGACGCGGATTTCTACGTCTTTACCGGCCACAAATTGTATGGCCCGACAGGGATCGGCGTGCTTTGGGCGCGGCGCGAGCTCTTGGAAAAAATGCCGCCCTTCCTCGGCGGCGGCGAGATGATCTCCACCGTCTCTTTCGAGCGAACCACCTGGGCGGAAGTGCCGCACAAATTTGAAGCCGGAACCCCGGCTATTCTTGAAGCCATTGGGCTGAAAGCGGCAATCGCTTACGTTCAGAACATCGGTTACGCCGCGATCGGCGCGCATGAGGCGATGCTGACCGATCATGCGCTTCGGCAGCTTGCCCATATTCCCGGTCTTCGCATTCTTGGCCAAGCGCAAAATCGGGCCGGCGTGATCAGCTTTACCCTCGAGAATATTCATCCGCATGATGTCGCCACCTTGTTGGATCGGCAAGGGATTGCCGTCAGAGCCGGGCATCATTGTGCCGAGCCTTTGATGCATCGTTTCGGTGTGGACGGGACGGCGCGGGCCAGCTTTGCGCTCTATACCACGCGTGAGGAGATCGACGCCCTTGCCGCGGGAATTCGACGCGTGAAGGAGTTTTTCGCCTGATGTCGGAGAACTTCGACGATCTGCGAGATCTCTATCAGGAAGTGATCCTCGATCACGGCCGCCGCCCAAGGCATGCCGGCAGGCTGGAAGATTTCGATGCCACCGCCAAAGGCGATAACCCTATGTGCGGGGATCGTGTGCAAATATGGCTGAAATACGGTCCCGACGGGCGGATTGTCGATGCCGTCTTTGAAGCGCGGGGCTGCGCCATCAGCGTTGCCTCGGCCGATTTGATGGCGGAGGTGGTCACCAAAGCAACCCCGGAAGAAGCGCGCAGCCTCTTTGAGAAATTCCGCACCATGGTGCGCAGCGGCACCTGCCCCGAGTGTGCGGAAGAGGAAAGAGAAAAACTCGAGCAACTGGCCCCGCTTTCGGGGGTGCACGAATTTCCCTCCCGCGTGAAATGCGCCACTTTGCCGTGGCATGCGTTGATCGCGGCGATGAACGGAGCAACGGAGGCAAGCAGTGAGTGAAGGTCCAATACCGGTCGGACCGCAGGAGGGGGCAGCCCATACCAGCTGGACGCCTTCCGGCGAAGTTGCGGCCAAGCCTTCGGAATCGGCGGTCATCGACGCCATTGCCCGCGTCTATGACCCGGAAATCCCGGTGAATATTTACGAACTCGGCCTTATCTATGCGATCGAAATCGAGGATGACGGGCGGGTCAAAATCGAAATGACGCTCACCGCGCCGGCCTGCCCCTCGGCCCAGGAACTGCCCGAGCAAGTGCGCGAGGTTGTGCTGGCGGTACCGGGGGTTACCGGCGTGGATGTGGAGGTGGTTTGGGATCCGCCTTGGGATCCCAGCCGCATGAGCGATGAAGCACGACTCCAACTCAACCTGTTTTAACTGACCGGACAGGGATAGGAAGGCACGAATGGGCGCAACACTCAACGAATCCCCTCAGAGAGAGAGGCGGGCTTTGCCCCCGTTGCTGCGGCTGACCGATGCCGCCGCCGAGCGGCTGCGTACCCTTTACGCCAACGGCAAAGAGGGCATGCTGCTCCGCATCGGCGTCAAAACCAAAGGCTGCTCGGGGCTTTCTTACGATCTTTCCTGGGTGGAGGCACCCGAGCCCGGCGATGAGACGGTGAACGACAAGGGTCTCGTCATTCTTGTCGATCGGCGTGCTGCGCTCTTTCTCATCGGCACGGTCATGGACTATCAGGAGGGGATGCTGGAATCCGGCTTCACCTTTATCAATCCGAACGAAAAGGGGCGGTGCGGCTGCGGCGAAAGTTTCCATGTTTGAAGCGGATGCGCCGCGTAAGGGGATTTGCTTCGTCCTGGCCGCTCCTTCCGGCACGGGCAAAACCTCGCTTTCGCGGGCTCTTCTCAGGGCTGATCCGAACCTTTCGCTTTCCTTGAGCGCCACCACGCGGCCTCCCCGGCGCGGCGAAGAGAACGGCCTCGATTACCTGTTCCTCTCACACGCTGCGTTCGATGCCATGTTGGCGCGCGGCGAATTTTTGGAATGGGCGGAAATCCACGGCCAACGCTACGGCACACCGCGTGATCCGGTCCTCGCCGCGCTCAAGCTCGGGCGTGATATCCTTTTCGATATCGATTGGCAGGGCTATCGCAGCCTGCGCGCGGCGCTTCCCGACGACGTCGTCGGCATATTCATCCTGCCGCCTTCCTTGTCGGAGCTTCGCGCCCGGTTGGAAAAGCGCGGCGACCCCGAAGACGAGATCAACCGGCGCATGCAGGCCGCCTATGGCGAGCTCGATCATGTTCGGGAGTTTGACTACGTCGTGCTCAACCAGGATTTCGAGGCCGCCCTCCGAGCGCTCCGCGCGATCGTGGCGGCGGAGCGGGTGGCCACCGCGCGCCAGCTTTGGCTGGATCGTTGGTTGAAGCAAGCACGCGAAGACGAGTTTTCGCGAGACCCTACCCGTCCGTAAATCGGACCGGGATGTCCTGAAATCGGACACCCGATCCGCCGGGAAATATGCGCCAAGCTGGGAATCGCCGGGGTTTTTCTTTGGCACGCATATTGCGTTCCTCCTGATGGGCCCGCTCGGGCCTGAAGGACGGAGAACAGCGATGGCCATGATCCAAGCCGCCGCGAGCGCTCGTTCGGCTGGGATCGACGATGCGGAAAATACGGAAAAGCCGCAACCCAGCCGCAGAAGCCTCTGGGCGCTCGACTGGCTGAATTTCCTGATGGCCGACGTGCAGAACGGCCTTGGGCCGTATCTCGCGGTCTATCTCAAGGGCGCGCACAACTGGGGCGCGGGCGATGTCGGCTTGGTCATGGCCGTTAGCAATATCGCCGGCGCGGTCAGCCAGATCCCGGCGGGAATGCTGGTCGATGCGCTCCGCATCAAGCGCTTGTTGGTCGCCGCCGCCGCGCTGATCACCGCCGCCGGGTGTCTGATCATCGCGTTTCGCCCCGAATTGGCTTGGGTGGTCGGCGCACAGGTTGCCATCGGGGCTGCCGCAGCCCTCCTGCCCCCGGCACTCACCGCGCTCTGCCTCGGCCTCGTCGGGCACCGTCGTATGCCTGCCCAACTCGGCCGCAATCAGGCATTCAGCCATGCGGGTGCGTTTTCCGCCGCGATCCTGATTGGCACCGGCAGCCGAATCTGGGGCTACCATTGGATTTTCTGGCTGCTTTGCATCTTTGCCGCCGGCATGGTGGCGGCCGTTTTCAGCATTTCGCCGAACGATATCGATCATCGCCTGGCGCGCGGTGCCAACGGGCACGGCCCGGCCGCTGATTCCGGCAAGCCGATGCGCTTGCGCGAGGTGTTCCGCTATCGCCGCCTGCTTGTTTTTCTGGCCACGGTGGTCCTCTTTCATCTCGGCAATGCCGCGATGCTGCCGATGGCCGGCCAAGTGCTGGCGCTCACCCATCCCGGCACCGATACCCTGGCGCTCAGTGCCTGCGTTGTGGTGGCGCAGCTCGTCATGATCGGCGTTGCGCTCGCCGTCGGCCGTGCGCTGCACGCGGGATACGGGCGCAAGACCATTTTTCTTCTCATGCTGGCCGTGCTGCCGATCCGCGGCCTGCTGTTTGCCCTTTTCACCGCCAACCCTTGGGCGGTGGTGGCCATTCAGATTCTCGACGGCATCGGGGCGGGAATCTTCAGCGTCCTTGCGGTTGTTATTGCCGATGATCTGATGCGGGGCACCGGCCGCTTCAACTTGGCCCAGGGCCTCGTGGCGCTCTCGGTCGGCATCGGTTCCGGCCTCAGCAATGTCACTTCGGGCTTCATCGTCCAATGGTTCGGCTATCGGAACGGCTTCCTCTATCTCGCATTCATCGCCGCCTGTGCCTTGGTTTTCTGTGCCGCGTTCATGCCCGAAACCCGGCCGGCGGAGGCGGTATCGAAAGGCGAAAGCGCCGCGGCGGCGGGCGGGCGCCCTGCGCCGGCAACAAAGCCGCGCCTGGAAGCACCGGTCCCGACAAGGCGGGGATCGCGCATCGAGCTCTTGGCCATCGGAATCCTCGGCACCGTCATCGGGCTGGCGCTCGTGGCAGCGCTTGCCACCGTTGCCTTGCCCGGCAGCGTCTTGAACGCAAATGCGACGAAGATAGCCGCCGGCGCCATTTTCATCGGCGCTTATGCGGCACTTGCCATCGGCAAAATTCCGGGGCTCCGCATCGACCGCGCCGGGGTTGCCTTGGTCGGGGCCTCTTTGATGGTCGGCGCCGGCGTGCTCCCGCTGGATCAGGCAAGCCGGGCGGTGGACTTCGGCACCATCACCCTCTTGCTCGGGATTATGATCGTGGTGGCCAATCTCCGCCTCTCAGGCTTCTTTGCCCTCGCGAACGCCTGGGTGGTACGCCACGTGCATCGGCCCATCGTCCTGCTTGCGGCGGTGACTCTCGTCTCGGGCTTGTTCTCGGTCTTCTTGGTCAACGATGCCATTTGCCTCGTGCTCTCTCCGCTGGTGCTGGAGTTGACGCTGCATCTCAGGCGGCAGCCGATGCCCTATCTGCTTGCGGTGGCAATGGCCTCCAATATCGGTTCGACGGCCACGATAACCGGCAACCCCCAGAACATGCTGATCGGCAGTTTCTCGCATCTTCCCTATGCCCAATTCACGCTCGCGCTTGCTCCCGTGGCGATGGTCGGGCTTGTACTGACCGTTTTGCTTCTCGCGCTGGCGTACCGCAGCGAGTTCCGGGCCGGAGATCGGCTTCAAGCCCTCTCACCTGCCGTGCACGTCCAAAAGGCGCTCCTTCTCCGGGCGTTGCTGGCCACGGGAGTCATGGTGGCATTGTTTTTCGCCGGCCAGCCCCCTGCCAAGGTCGCGATCGTGATCGGCGGGCTTTTGCTGCTCACGCGGCGTTTGAAAAGCGAGCGCATTTACGCCGAAATCGATTGGTCACTGCTGCTGATGTTCGTCGGCCTGTTCATCATCGTGGCCGGGGCGGAGCATGCGCTGTTGACGCCAAATATGCGCGCGGCCGCAGGCCGGTGGCACCTCGATCACGTGCCGATGTTAAGCCTGATCACGGGGGTGCTTTCCAACCTGGTCAGCAACGTTCCGGCCGTGCTGGTTCTGCGGCCGTTCATCGATGCGCTGCCGAAACACGATACGGCATGGCTTGTGGTGGCCATGGCTTCCACCCTTGCCGGCAACTTCACGGTTCTCGGCTCGATCGCGAATTTGATCGTGGTGCAGAAGGCAGCCTCTCGCGGCGTTTCGATCGGCTTCTGGGATTATTTTAAAGTCGGTGCGCCGCTGACGGTTTTGACCATCGCTTTCGGAACGCTCTGGCTATGGCGCTAGAGCATGATTCTTTTTAATTGAATCGGATTGGGGGTTCCGGTGTGGGCTGAATTGTGATTCAAGCTGCTGGCTG
>JAIMBF010000084.1 GCA_023511585.1 Terriglobia bacterium | reverse complement strand
GCGCACGAGAACCAAGATATCGCCCGGAACGAGGGGCCGATTGCGGCTCGGCACGATCGGCTTTGCCGCAAGCTGCCGATCGATCCACTCGGCAAGCGTCTCGGCCAGCCGCTGCAACGCGCTCGGCACGGCAACCTCGACACGCGGAGGCTCCCAGGGCGCGCGTTCCGGCGGCTTTTGATGGGGGGCCAAGGACCAGAGCTCCACGCTGCCGGCCTGCCCCACACGCACGGCGCGGTGCTGCAGCGGCCGGTCCTCGGTCAGCACGCCTTCCGCCGCCGCCGAGCCGGGCACAAAGACGGCATCCACCAGCGCCAGCACCGGGGTGGTGGAACGGAACGAAACATCAACCGGCACATCGCGCCACCTCTCGCCCGCGTTCTCCACGCGCGCCCGCAAGCGCGCGCGCCAGCGCTCGAACGCATCCGGATCAGCCCCTTGAAACGAGAAGATCGATTGCTTGTGATCGCCGACCGCGAACACCGTTCGCCGCACCTCGCGTGCACCCTCCCCGGCGAAGAATTCCTCGGTCAGCGCCCCGGCAATCTCCCATTGCACGGGGGCAGTGTCTTGGGCCTCGTCGATCAAGAGGTGGTCAAGCCCGCCGTCAAGCTTGTAAAGCACCCAGCCCGCTCCGGGATCCGCCAGCAACTTCTTGCTGCGCTGGATCAGGTCGTCGAAATCCAGCGCTTGCGCTTCCGCTTTGTGGCGCTGGAAGTGCAGAAGCGCCGGCGCGGCCAGGCGAATCAGCGCAAGCGTGGCACGAGCGCAGCCGGCGGCGCGGCGGGCATCGGCAAGCGTCAGCAAGCGTTGCTGTTCCGCCAGAAGCGGCGGCAGCAAATCAAGCTCCCGGTCATGGAGCGCTTTGTTGACCAGCATCGTTTCGGCAAACGGCCCGCCGTCCTTGCGTAAAAACAAGCTGAGCCACGTCTCCGCGTCGGCAAGGCGCTGCGCCTCGTCTTGCGCAAGCCAGGCAAGCATCTTTTGCGCGCGCGCCGCCGCCTTGTCGGCTCCCCTTGCGGCGATCCGCTCGAGTGCGCTTCGCAGCGCTCCCTCATCGGGAACCCGCACCAGTTGCTGCAAAACCGCGGCATCTTCCGGGCTCGGTGCACCGGCGGCCGCGCAAATCGCCTGCACGCGTTGCTCCTCGGGCCAGCTCAAAAACCCCTCGATTTTCTCGCGTGCCTCGTAAAGCATCTGCACCAAGTCGCCGAACTTTTCCGCCCGCACCAAAGCGGCGAGCTCAAAAAGCGCGGCCACGTTCTCGGGCGTGGTTGCGTCCTTCGCCAGCGCCTCCTCATACGCGCGGCGCAAAGCCGGCCGCGTGTCGGTCTCCTCCAAAATCTGAAAATGCGGAGAAACCTGCGCTTCCAACGGAAAGCGGCGAAGCAGGGATTCGCAGAAGGCATGGATCGTCTCGATGCGCATCCCTCCCGGCAGATCCAACACATGGGCAAACAACGCCCGCGCGGAACGCCAAAGCTCTTCCGTGGGATCGAAACCAAGCGCGCGGAGATCCTGATCGAGTTCTGCGTCGGAAGCGCTCGCCCATCGGCCAAGCCGCTTCTGCAAACGCAGCGCCATTTCCGCCGCGGCCGCCTTGGTAAAAGTCAGGCAGAGAATCCGCTCCGGCGGCGTGCCTTCCAGCATCAGCCGCAGCAAGCGATCGGTGAGCAGCTTGGTTTTGCCGGAGCCCGCGGAAGCACTCACGAACGCGGAAACGCGGGGATCCGAGCCCAGCGCCTGCTGCCGTTCGGCCTCGGCGAGGCTTGCCGCATGCCCCGATGTGGCGGGAGCCGCGATGGTCTGCCCCATTCAGGCCTCCTCCGCTCCGGCCCATTCCGCCACGCGCGCAAGCTGGGTGTATTCCGGAAAACCGCGGAGCCGGCGCCCGCCCGGCTGCGCCGGGTAACATTCCTCCGGGTTGAGGAAGCGGTCGATCAGGCGCCGCAAGCCCTGCTCGGCCTCGGCAAGAAGCCGGTCGCCTTCGCCGGCAAATAGCCGCCGCTCCTCCCCCGCCGGCTCTCCCCCGGTCAGCCGCCAATACGCAAGCCCGCCGATGCGAGATGCTTGAAATTCCGGCCCAAACGCGCCGGCACGGGCCATGCAGGCAAGCAAGGGAAGCTGCGGCGCGCGCCCTTCTTCCACGCTTTTTTGATCCGGAACCGTCCCGGTTTTGTAATCCACGATATAAAGCGCGCCGTCCGCCCGAAGCTCCAATCGATCCGCCCGGCCGGAAAGCTCAAGCCCCGGAAGCTCCCAGCGGCCGGAAGCTTCGGCCTTCAGCGTTTGCAGCGGGCCAAGCTCCTGAAGCCGACCGCTCTCGAAGTCTGCGAGCCACTTCGCAATGCGCTCCAGCCGCGGCGCCCACCAGGCCGCAAGCGCCGGGCGAAGGCGCCGCTGCTGCAATTCGGTCAGCATGGCGTTGCGAAGCTCGGTTTCCGCGTCTTCAGGCCAGCCTGCCCCCCACTTTTCCAGAAACCGCTCCAACGCCGCGTGCACCAGAATGCCGTAATCCAACGCGGCCAGATCCAATTCCAAGGGATCAAGCGGCTTCAGCTGCAGCACGTAACGCGCATAAATCGCATAAGGGTCGCTGAGGAGGGTTTCGATATCGGTCACCGCCAGCCGCTTGGGCCGCGCGGCAAGCGGCGGGCAGGGAAGCGGGCGCGGGGCAGGGCGGGCTTTGCCGCCCTCCGGCTGATCGAGTGCCCGCGCCCAGGCCACGGCCGGGTGCTCCGGAAGCGCCGCGCCTTGCCCGTTCAGCATGGCTTCCAGCCGCACCAGCCAGCGCGAAGGCACGGCCGGCGCCCGATCTCGCCGGCGCGAAGCGGAAAATACCACACGCGGCGCCGCATTCGCCGCCCACAAAAAGTCCCGAGCGGCTTGGCCGATCGCCACCTCGGGGCTCGGCAACCCGACCGCTTTGCGCATTGGCCGGCTCAGCCATGGGCCGGGATCCGTCAGAGGCGGCCAGACGCCTTCCACCAAACCCCCCAACACCATCACATCCGCCGATTGCAGCTGCGCCTCGAGAAGGCCCCAGATAAAAACACGCGGATGTTCCGTGCCTTGGCGGCCGCGAAGGGCCCGCCGCGTGCGTACCACCGCCCCCTCCAACATGGCGCGGAACAAACCCGGCAGCACTGCCGGGCTTTGGTCCGGCAGCCTCGGCAAAGCGGCGAGCAATTCCGAAAGATGCGCGGCCAGCGCCGCTCCCTCCTCCGCCGCCCAAAGCCGCGTCGCGCCCGGCTCGGCGTCGGTCGCCGCAAGCGCTTCGCCGGCTTCGATCAGCGCCACCAGCATCTGGTAAGGGGCGACGGTAGGCGAGGCAAAAACCCGCAAAAGCGGGGCGAGTGCGGTCTCCAACCGCGCCAAAAACGCCTCGCACCGGCGCCGTTCCACTTCCGGAGCAAACTGAATCGCGTACCGCAGCCCACGCAGGCCCGGCTCCGGGGCGCGGCCGCGAAGGCAAGTAAGCTCCAGCCGGCGGGCGGCGGCGCGGGCCTCGGCCGGGGCAAGGCCCGCGGCAGTAAAAGGATGCTTGAGCAAGCCCAGCAGCGGCACCGGGGCAAGCTCCGCGGCCACGGCTTCCGCCAGGAGCCGCAAAAACACCGCCGGCGGCGTCTCGGCCAAAGCCTCTCCGGCGCTGTCGTCGGCAAGAATGCCAAAGCGCAAAAGCTCGGCCGAAACGCGCACCGCAAGCGCCCGATCGGGCGTGACCAGCGCCGCCCGCGCGCCCGGCTGCTCCAGCGCATCGCGCAAAATCAATGCAATCGCGACCGCCTCTTCCTGCTCGTCCTGCGGCTTTAACAGGCTCAGCCCTTGCAGCGAAAGCGGCGCCCGGTCTTGCCATTCCGCAAGCGCCTCGGCCGGACGCAGCGCCCGCCAAAGCATGCCGGCGCGTTCTTTCGGGGCCACCGAAGGCGGCAGCGGATGCGGCCAAGGCCGCACCGCATCGGGTTTTGCGCCGAGAAGGGCGAACATGCGCCTCACCAAAGCCTCGGGGTGCGTCTCGGGCAGCGTCAGCGCGTCGGCAAGCGTGGGATCGAAGCCCGGCAGGATCACCCGCCCCCTGGGAAGTTCGGCAATGGTGCGCAGCAGCTCTGCAATCGCCGGCAAGCCGGAGATAATGCCCGCCGCCCAAATCGGGTAAGAAGGCGGTGCAGCGCGCCAGGCTCGCGCCGCAGCCCTCAGCAGCGCCATCTGCCGCGCGGCAGGGTTCATCAACCGCTGATCTTTAAGCCATTTCGGCCAGGCTTCCGTCACAATCCGCAGAAACTGGAGCGTCACCTGCCAATGATCGGCATAATCGCCGTCAACCGCCTGGGGCAAGCGGGCGGCGAGATCGATTTCCTCGCGCTCGGCCTCGTCCATCATCACCGCCAACGCGCGGGCCAAGGCCCATGCTCCGTCGGCGCTTTCCGGGCTGCCGAATTCCCCCTTCAGCGCAAGAATCAGCCGCGCGAGCTCGGCGAGCCTGCGCGCCGGGGCAACCGCCGGCGGCAGTTCGAGCGCCCCGCTTAAGGCAATCGGCGTCTCATCCAGCGCGCCGATCGCGGTAATGCGGGGCAGAAGCAGCGCCCTGCCCTCGGAGGCGCGCAAAAATGCCTCCACCAAGGCGCGCGCCGCTCGCCGCGTGGGAAGCAAAATCAGGCCCTGCGCCAGCGACTCTTCGGCCCTGTCCTGTTCGGCAAGCCAAGCCGCAGCCAGAGCGTCCAGAAAGGGCGCATGCGGCGGAATGGCAAACAGGTTCACCGACTCTCTCCGATCACCCCGGCGCGCAGGCAGGCTTCCGCAACCGCGAGATCTTGCGGGGTGGAGAGATGAAACCAAAGCCCATCATGCACCAAGCCGCGCAGCCGTTGCTCGGCAATTGCCCGGTCCCAAAGCAGGTTCATGCTGAACGCGCCCTCCGGCGCATCGGCAAAGGCACGCGGCGAGGCGATTTGCACCCCGGTGAAGACATACGGCGCAATCTCGCGCTCCCCCCGCCGTCGCACGCACCCGAGCGGATCGAGGAAAAAATCGCCGAGGCCGACCTCGCCGCGCGCGTGCACGGTCGGATGCAGCAAGAGCACGAAATCGGTCTGCTCCGGCACAAACATCCGCCCCAACGCCGAAAGCGCGGGTTTCGGCCCATCCAACCAAAACGCATCGCCGTTCACGATATAGAACGCCTCGCCCCGGAGCGCGCCCGAGGCCAGCGCTTTACGGACCGCCCCGCCCGTGTCCAAAAGCTCCGGCTCGTGCTGCAGGACCACTTCCGGCTTGCCCTGGCGGGCCGCCAAGTACTCCGCGAGCCGCTCCGCGCGCCAATGCGCATTGACAACGACACGCTCCACCCCGGCCGCCGCAAGCCGATCGAGCGTGTGGTCCAGCAAGGTGCGTTCGCCGAGCCGCAAGAGCGGTTTCGGCAATTCCTCCGTCAGCGGGCGCATGCGGGTGCCGTACCCCGCCGCGAGCACCATGGCGCAATGCGGTTTCATGCGGCGATACTCATCGGGTTGGCACGCAAGGAAGGCGGCACGAACCGATCAAGAAAGCGTGCCAGCGGAGCCGTGGCCGGGTGTTCCAGCGCTTCTGCAAGCAATCGCCAAGTGCGCGGGCCATGCACGCTATATTGCGCCCGTCCGTCGCGCTTGGCGAGACGCACCCACAACGCAGCCACCCGCAAATGGCGTTGGGCTGCACAGACGGCATAAGCATGGCGAAAAGCGGAAGCATCCAAGCTCGTGCGCCGCCCAAGATAGCGCGCGATTTCGCGTTCCTTCAACGCCTTGGGAATCTCGCGGCGCGCGTCTTCCAAAAGCGAAACCAAGTCGTATGCCGGATGGCCGATGGCAGCGTCCTGAAAGTCGATAATCCCGATCCGTCGAACCCCTTCGCGCTCGGGCAGCCAGAAAAGATTGTTGGCAAAATAGTCGCGATGAACAAATCCCTTCGGGCCTGCTTGCAAAGGCAGAAGCATTTCCGCCATCGCCCGGTCAAATGCCGAGCGGATGGAAGCCTCAGGAGGCGATCCGAAGGCAGCGGGCCACCACCACTCCAAAAACGTTGCCGCGGCGGCTTGTTGCATAGCGTTGCCGTCCCAATGCGGCAGAGCCGGCGGCGGGGGCGCTTCGTGAAGGCAAATCAGGGCATCGGTTGCCGTATCGAACATGGCTTCCGTTTGGCTCTGCGCCGATGCGTCTGCCGCATCGATCAGACGGGCAAGCAGAAGATCGCCGAAATCCTCAAGCAAAATCAGCCCTGCGGCGGCATCCGCGCCGAGCACAGCGGGCGCGCTCAGCCCAAGTCTTGCCAGATGCTCCGCGATTCGCAGAAACGGCTCGGCTTGCGCAATCTCGGCCGCGGTATCCATCAACACGGCCGGGCGTGGCCCGCCGAGCAAACGGAAATATCGTCGCGCGCTTGCATCCGATGCAAGGGGCACAAGTTCCGCGTCGGCAAACCCGTATGCGGCCAGAAAATCAGCGAGCCTGCTCTTATTTTTCATCGCTTGCCTTTAGCCTCTTCGGCCACGTCGATCGATTGTAGCCGCGCATCCCAGCCGCTCAACCTTGCCCGCCGCGCGCTCTCTCCCGAAATCGCAAAGGAAATCCGAAGAGCGTTTTTCGGCTCCATCGGGCCCAGCCGGTCCGGCCATTCCACCAAAACGATATCCCGCAGCGCATCCGCAAAGCCGAGCTCGGCCAATTCCCCCGGCCCGGAAAGGCGCCAGAGGTCGAAATGATGCACAGGCCCGCGCTTGGTCTCGTAGCTGAGCACCAAGGAAAAGCTCGGGCTCGGCACTTCCAGGCGCGGATTCTCGGTCATTGCTCGCAGCAAGGCTCTGGCAAATTCCGTCTTTCCGGCACCCAGCGGTCCTTCCAGCAGCACGAGATCGCCCCGCTTCAGCAATCGCGCCAGGCGCTCGGCAAGGCGTTGCGTCTCGGCCAGCGAGGAAAGCTCCAACTCAAGGCTCGTGCCGGCTCCGTTGTGCACCATCGAACAGAACGCGAGATCGTGTTAGTGGGCGATTTCTTCCAATTGCAGCCCGCTGGTTTTCGGACCGAACCCTCCGATGGAAATCACCACCGCCAGCATCGCCGCTCCAATCAAGGCAAAAACCGCCGGCACGCCGCCTTCTTTCAAAAACCAGCCGATCAAAAAGCTGGCGAAGACCGCGCTCAGCCGGCTCCAGGAATAAACGAAGCCCACCGCCCGCGCGCGCATGCGAGTCGGGAAGAGTTCGCTTTGGTAGGCGTGAAACGCGAAAGAGAAAATATTGCCGGCCAGCGTGATCAACAAGCCGCAGGCGATAATGAGCCAAGCCGAAGGCGCGGCGGCAAACCCGATGCCGAAAAGACCGATCGCTGCCGCCGATGCCACGATCAGCCATTTTCTCTCGATCCGGTCGGCAAAAGTCATGGCCAGAAGCGGGCCGAGCGGGTTGGCGATCGCAATCAGAAACGCATAAAGCAGGCTGCCCTTCAGGTTGAAACCCTTTTCGGCAATCAGCGTCGGCACCCAGCTCGCAAACCCGTAATAGCCGATGGTTTGAAAGAACTGAAAGACCATCATCATAATGGCGCGGGCGCGATAAGGCGCTTGCCAAATCTCTCCGAATCGGCCGCTTGTTTCGCGTTCCTCCGCAGCAGTGGCCAGCGGCGGCGGCAATTCCACCCCGCCCAGATCCCGCTTCACCCGGGCTTCGATTTCGGCAGTCACGCGTTCGGCTTCGGCGAATCGGCCATGCTGAAGCAACCAACGCGGGCTTTCGGGCAAGCCGCGACGCAGAAACCACACCACCACCGCGCCCGTGCCGCCGATCAGCACCACCACCCGCCAGCCATCAAGCCCGAAGGGCTGGCGCGGCACGAGATAATAAGCCAAGAGCGCCACCACCGGCACGACACTGAACTGCACAGTTTGGCTGAACGCGTAAGCGCGCCCGCGAATGTGTTTGGGAACCAACTCCGCAATATACGTATCGATCGTCACCAGCTCGACGCCGATGCCGATTCCCGCGATGAAACGCCAAAAATCGAGCAGCGGCGTGCTGGTTTGAAACGCCATGATGATCGTGGCGAGCGAATACCAAAGCAGCGAAAAGGCAAAAATGAACCGCCGGCCGAAGCGATCGGCAGCGAATCCGAAGACGATGGTGCCGATGAACAATCCGCCGAAGGTCGCGGCAAAGAATGTGGCCGGGCCGGAAAAAATGCCGATGCGCACGCCGGCAAGCAGCCCGCTTTTCACCAAGCCGGGAACAATGTAGGTGTTCAGAAAGAAATCATAAATCTCAAAAAACGCGCCGATCGAGAGCAGCGTAACCAGCCACCAAATCGTGCGGGTTGCCGGCAGGCGATCCAGTCGCGCCGAAATCGTGGCCTCTTTTGCGCTCATGGCACGTTTCCTCTCGTTTGCCCGCGAAGCCTTTTTGCTCGATACCGGGCAATGCGCCCGGTTGTCCAGCCAAAGCCTTTCCGTCATCGGCCGGCGGGCGATGAAAAACTTTTCTTAGCTCTTGCACCCCATAACAATTCTCACTATGTAGCGCCCCACGCAGCAACGCACGTGCCTCTGGCCCTTCGGGTTACGCAACGACGTCAAGCGTTCTGGCAATCATCTGGTCGCTGGTTCGTTCGACCGTTTCGCAACTCTGCCCGCAGCTTCGCTCTCGCGGGCAATAGATTTAAGGAGGCCGGGTGCGATGACCCCGAAAATCGCCCGTTTCCTTGCCGAACGCCGCCTGGCAACCCCTTGCCTGGTGGTGGATGTCGACCGCGTGGAAGAGAATTTCCGCACGCTTCAAGCGGCTCTCCCGCTTGCCCACATCTATTACGCGGTAAAAGCCAATCCCGCGCCGCAAGTCTTGGAACGCCTCGCCCGCCTGGGCAGCAAATTCGATGCGGCAAGCATCGAAGAAATCGAGGCATCGCTGGCCGCGGGCGCCGCGCCGGAAGCCATCAGCTTCGGCAACACCGTGAAAAAGGCCTCCGCCATTGCCCGCGCGCATGAGCTCGGCGTGCCGATTTATGCTTTCGATTCGGCCGAAGAACTTGCCAAGCTCGCGCGCTACGCACCCGGCCGGCGGGTCTATTGCCGGTTGATGGTCGACAATGTCGGCGCACTCTGGCCGCTGTCTCGCAAATTCGGCACGACGGTGGAAAATGCCCGCGCCTTGATGTTGCAAGCCGCGGAACTCGGGCTTGAGCCCTACGGGCTTTCCTTCCATGTCGGCAGCCAGCAGACGGATCCTGCCGCCTATGAGGCCGGAATTGCCCGCGTGGCGATGGTTTTCACCGATTTGCGCGAGCAAGGCATCAATGTGCGCATGGTGAATCTCGGCGGCGGATTTCCCATTCGGTATCGCGAGGCCGTTCCGGGAATCGACACCTTCGCCTTGGCCATCGGCCGCGCAATGACACGCCATTTCGGCAACGCTCTGCCGGAAATGGTGATCGAGCCGGGCCGTTTCATCGTCGGCGATGCGGGCGTGCTCTGCGCCGAAGTTGTTTTGGTAAGCCGGCGCGGCAAAGATGATCCGGTGCGCTGGGTCTATTTGGATGTAGGCCGCTTCGGCGGGCTCGCGGAAACCGAAGGCGAGGCCATTCGTTACCAGATTTGCACCCCGCATGACGGCAAAGCGGATGGGCCTGTCGCCATCGCCGGGCCGACCTGCGATGGGGCCGATATTCTTTACGAGCGCTCCAATTATCGCTTGCCGCTTGCCCTTGCCTCGGGCGATCGGGTGGAGCTTTTGGCGACGGGTGCTTATGTCAGCACCTATGCGAGCCAAGGCTTCAACGGCTTTGCCCCGCTTCAGGAATATTATCTTTAGGCCGGCCCGCCGTCTTGCAGTAGGCTGTTCGCCGGTGATTGCATCTCCGGCGGTCGTGGGGCAATCAGGACGCGGGTCGCGGTTCTTCGCCGAGAGCCGTTAAGCCACCCCGTTTCGGATAAGAAAAGCGGAGGGTGTCATGGGGGGATCTTATTCGCCGGCGCAGTTGCAAATGGTGCGAGCCCTCGCCGCGCTCGGAAAACGGGTCTTCGTCCCCGTCCACATCACCGTCAACCGTGCGCCGTTCCCGAATTACCGGACCGATTGGGTCGATGCTCTGAAACTGTTTCTCCGCTTCTATGCCTATGAGCGGGCCGGGCGATTCGATGTGTACAAGGAGAACGCGCCGCGCGCGGTCGAAAATTGCCGAGCCGAGCTTGAAGGCGATGACGCACCGGCGAGGGTTTGGCGCGAATTTGAACGATTGATCAACGGGCGCGGATCGAATCCGAGAGTCAATTGCCTCTATCCCGAGCCCGGCGGTAAATACGATATCATAACGTTTTGTAAACAACACGCGGCCGCCGGCGGGCGCAACATCTATCTCTTTGCGTATAGCGGAATAGTGAAAAACCAACTCGCGCAAACACATCAAGCGCTCGTCGGGATCAGAGGAATCGGCCCCAAGATTGCCTCTCTCTTCCTCCGCGATGTCTTCATGGAAAACGATCTCGACAATCCGGACCTGCGTGATCGCGAAATGGTTCTGCCCATCGACACCTGGGTGCAAAGGGCGGTCGATGTTTTCTCCGGGACAAATCTATCACGCGAGCAAGCAGCCAAATTTCTTGCGGACATTGCGGATCGTGCGAGATGCTCACCGCTTTATCTTGACTCTGGTATTTGGTATCTCGGCTCTCAAGTTGCGAAATCAGAACAAAGACTCGCAAGCCTCCTGCAAGACCCAAACGCTTTGCGGGCCGCGCTTGAGGTTTACCGAAGCGATCTTGTGCGGCAAGGCAAGAATGAAGAGGCCCGCCTGATTGCGGGCCTGCTTGCCGACCGGCAACGCCTCTAAGATCAGGGCGGAGGCGAATTCGCGCTTGGCGCGGCCTTGGAAGGAGATTATTCACGGACGAGGAGAGATCGCATGCCCTACGCCCTCACCATGACCACATGCGCAAGCCAAGAAGAAGCAGAACGGCTCGCAGAAGGGGTGATCACCAGAAAACTCGCCGGTTGCGTGCAAATTCTTCCGGCAACCAGCGTCTATGAATGGAAGGGAGAAATCTGCAAGGATAAGGAGTATTTATTGCTGATCAAAGGAACACAAGACGCCTTGCCCGAACTCAAAGCCTATCTGCTTTCCGAACACACATACGAACTTCCCGAGATCGTCACCCTCGAGATCACGGGCGGGCACGAGCGTTATCTCGCTTGGCTTTCCGGACAGAGATGAAATTCACAAAACCCGGCCGCGGCAGCGGAATGCAATCGCGCATGCCAAACCGTCGCTCAAATATATCGTTTTCGAAATATCGTCTCTAAACCGGCAGGCGAATGCGCGCGCGCAGTCCGCCCAAGGGACTATCCTCCAGAAAAATATCGCCTCCATGCGCACGCACGATATCGCGCGCAATGGCAAGCCCAAGCCCCGTTCCGCCCGCCGCACCGCTTTCGAAAGCGCGGAAAACGCTCTCCCGGCGCTCCTGCGGAATGCCCGGCCCGTCATCATCCACCGTGACTTGCACCATGCGGCGGCTCTCCGGCACGGCGGCCAAAACCACGCGCCGCGCATGCCGGCACGCGTTATCCACCAAATTGGTAATCGCACGACGCACCGCATTGGGGCGCAACTTCATCATCAGGCTCGGCGGAGCGGTCAGTTCGATTTCCGCCCCGGTGCGGCGTGCGCCTTGCACAATTTCCTTCAACACCGATGACAGATCGACATCTTGCGCCTGTTCGATTCCCTCGCCGCGGGCAAACGCCAAATAAGAGTCGATCATATGATTCATCTCATCGAGATCCGCCGTCATGCTCGCGATCTCGGCGCGCGTCTCTTCGCTTTGCGGCAGCATGGCCAACGCAAGCCGCAAACGCGTCAGCGGCGTGCGCAAATCATGCGAAACGCCTGCCAACATTTCCGTCCGCTGCGTCAGAAATCGGCGAATGCGCTCCTGCATGCGGTTGAACGCCGCCGCGGCTTGGCGCACTTCCTGCGCCCCCTCCGGCTTGATCGGCCCCTCATCGCGCCCCATGCCGAACGCCTCCGCCGCTCG
>JAIMBF010000009.1 GCA_023511585.1 Terriglobia bacterium | reverse complement strand
TGCAGCATCTTGATCGGCGCCTTGAACATTTCGACGAATTCCAGCAGACCCTGCGTGGTGCGATTGAGCCCCCCGCAGAAGCTATAGGCATCCGGATCGTTCTGGCTGTAGTGCTCAAGCATACGGATATCGACCTTGCCGACCATGCTTGAGATATCTTGGTTGTTTTCATCGCCGGGCTCGGTTTTGCTCACGCCGATCTGGCGAAGACGCGAAGGATAGACCTTGGCAACGCGAAAACGGGTGATATCGCCGCCGAATTCATCCAGCCGTTTTACCGCCCAGGGAGAGAGCAGGCCAGTCAGCCGCCGACGCGGAATGTTAAACCGTTCCTCAAGCTCTTCGCCCATCCGTTCGGGATCAAACAGCCCAAGCGGGCTCTCAAACACCGGGCTTAACTGATCCCCCGCCTTCAAGACGTAGATGGGATATTTTTCCATCAGTTGCTTCAGCCGCTCGGCAAGAGAGGATTTTCCGCCCCCCACCGGTCCGAGCAGATAGAGAATCTGCTTGCGCTCTTCTAAACCTTGGGCGGCAAAGCGGAAGAAATTCACAATCCGCTCAATTGTCTCTTCCATGCCGTAGAATTCGGAAAAGCTCGGATAGATCTTGATGGTCCGGTTCATAAACACGCGGCCCAAACGTGCATCCTTGGAAGTGTCAACCACTTCCGGTTCGCCGATCGCGGCAACCATGCGCTCGGCCGCGGAAGCATGCGCCATAGGGTCGTCGCGGCACAGCCGAAGATAGTCGAGCAGTGACATATCCCTTTCCTGCCGCTCATCGTAGGCTCGCTTCGATCGAGAAAAAATGTCGTCGAGGGCGTTCATCCTGTTCTCCGTAAACATCCGCAAAGCGCGACGCCTGCCGGCTCGGGGCTCTTCCCGCGCTGCGTGCGTTCTTTGTTTGTTCTACACCAATAAGGCGCTCGGCACAAACAAAATCGCAACCGCTTCTACCTCACACTTGCACCTTTTCGCCCCAGCCTTGCCGACTCGCTCTCCCGCAGCCATCCCCGCCGAGCGTTGGTCGGCTTCGGCTTGTCGTTGCCCGCACGCCTTCATATGGGTACGGCCTTGCCCATCACGGAAGGGGGCTGCACGTCAGATATGGCCTTAGCCTCATTCCTGACGCGATGCCCTGGCTTGTCGTTCAAAGCCGCGCAACAGCGTCGTTTTTCCACCTTCTCCGCCAGCATCACCACTGCATACCAATCCGTCGGTGGGATACCGTAGCATATTGTGGACCGAAACGTGCTTTTTTCTTTCTGATTGGGTGAATTTTACCACAATCAAATAATCGGCTCGGAGTCAACGATTTGGCCAAACGCCCGGGGTGGCCAATTCCAATGAGTGTCCGTCCGGATCGCGCAAATAAAGACTGACCCCACCCCGTGGCCAATGCACCCGGCTTTCGACCGGAATCGCCGCCGCGGTCAGAGCCTCTTCCCAGCGCTCCAGCTGCTCGGCTTCGATGGCAAAGCAGAGATGAAGCTCGCCCGAGCCGCCGTGGCCCGGAATGGTGCCGCCGGAAGTGCGCGCCGGTGCTTGCGTTGCGCCTTTGCGAAACAGAAGCAAAACCTGTGCACCGGGAACGCCGAGAGCGCACATCCGGCTATCCTGAAAAAACACCGGGAAGCCGAATAACTCCGTATAGAAGCTGGCCGAGCGTTCGAGATCCTCGACATAAAGCGAGGTCTCGAGCACATGCGCGATACTTGGCCGCTCTCTTGGCATCACTCGTCCTTCAGCCGCACCTCATTTTGTTTCTTTCGCTTCTGCGGAAGGCGTTTTTTCCGCCATCAGACGCGCGGTTAGTTTTTGTAACGCGTGCAGGGTGGCTTCGCTTGCGTGATGCTCCATCCCTTCCGCATCCGCTTCCGCCGTTTCCGGATCTACGCCTATAGCATGCAGAAATTGACGCAAGATCTGGTGTCGCTGCCGTGCGCGTTGCGCCAAAGCATGGCCTATTTCCGTCAAAATAATGGCGCGTTTGGGCAGCGCAGCAACAAGCCCGTCACGCCGAAGTCGCGCCAAGGCCTTAAAGACCGTGACGTGCGAAACGCCTAATTCCCGTGCGATATCCACAGCCCGCGCTTGACCGAATCGCGTGGTCAGATCGTCGATCAATTCGACATAATCCTCGGCGATTTCCGTCTGTCGATCATCACGGGCCCGGGCAAAGCGGAAAGCTGCGCGTGTCGGCAGCCGCGTTGCCTGGTTTCCGCCCTTGTCTGCGCCATTGTTCTCCACCGCTATGCCCCCTTTTCGAGCACCTGCGCTTTGCCATATCCGGAATTTCGGTCGGCGGCCACCGGAACGACACCCGGGAATAGTTGCGGGTTAACCTGCCACAAACCGAAGAATATCAATGCCGAAGGTTTGCAGCATCAAAATGGTATTCAGGGCCAGCACCACAACAGTCCCCACGATCGCAGCAAGATTGGTCAGCCTGCTGTTTACGAACTCCCCCATAATGTCGCGCCTAAGGGTGAAGAGAACAAGCGCAATCATCGGCATCGGTAAAGTAAAGGAGAGAACCACCTGGCTCATCACGAGCGCTTGTGTGGCATTGACCCCAAGAGAGACCACCACCAAAGGCGGCAGCATGGTCACCAGGCGCCGCACCCAGATCGGGATGCGAAAACCGACGAAGCCCTGCATAATCACCTGCCCGGCCATCGTACCGACCGCCGAGCTCGAAATGCCCGAAGCCATCAGCGAAACCAGGAAAAGGCCGGCGGCTCCGGCACCAAGCAGCGGGGTCAGCGTATGGTATGCGGTTTCGATCTCCTGCACATCGCTGTGGCCCGCATGAAAGGCCGCGGATGCCATCATCACCATTGCCATGTTGACGAGCCCGGCAATACCAAGCGCGATTACCACCTCCCAGTTTGAGAAGCGGAGCAACGTGCGGCGTCCGACCCGGTCGGTTCCTGGAACGCGCCCTTGCGTCAGCCCGGAATGCACGTAGATCGCATGCGGCATCACTGTCGCCCCGACAATGCCAACCGAGAGATATAGGGCCTCGGCATTCGGCAACGCCGGCAGGAATGTGTGCCGCGCGGCCTCTCCCCAGGCAACCGGCGCAATGAACACCTCGATGAGGTAGCAGAGGCTGATCACGGCAACGAGCGCGCCAATGATCAACTCAATCGGGCGGAAGCCGCGGCTCTCGAAGAGCAGAATTCCATAGGTCACGATGGCGGTGACCGCCATGCCGGCCAGCAAAGGTATTTTAAACAGCAAAGCAAGGCCGATTGCGCCGCCTAGGAACTCCGCGAGATCCGTAGCCATCGCCGCCACTTCGCTGACGATCCACATCGGAATAACGACTTTGGAGGGGAAATGTTCTCGGCAGAGCTCGGCCAAATTTCGCCCGGTTACGATACCGAGCTTGGCAGAAAGCCCTTGAAATAGCATGGCGATCACGTTCGCCACCAGCACCACCCAAAGCAGCGTATAGCCGAATTGCGCCCCGGCCTGAATATTGGTCGCAAAATTGCCGGGATCCATGTAGGCGACCGAAGCAATCACCGCCGGCCCAACGAACAGCAGAGCGGATCGCGCCCCGCTCCGGCGGCCGGCCAAAACTTCGCGGATGGCAGCCACAGTCTGATCAGAAAGCGTAGCACGCGCGCTCATGAGCTCACTCCCGAACATGCGGTTGTCCCATCGAGCCTAATGTAGCTAAAGCTAATTTAGCTATGGGTACATTATCCGACAATACCCTTGCTCCAAAACATCGCGAAAATTTCCGAGCAGTTTAGGATGGAAAGTGAGAAATCCGGCGGAAGGTGCGGTTGACAGCCGCGCCGCAACCCGGAACCATCGGCACGGTTTCTTCGCACGAGAAAAAAAGGGGGGTAGCCATGACCGACGCATTGCTTCCGCGCGAGCGCGCACCGTTTTCGGCGATTGTGGATCGGCCACCCCTCCGCCTCCCCAACGGGGCGCGCCTGGTGTTCTGGACCATCGTCAACCTTGAGGTCTGGGACATTGCGCGCCCCATGGCCCGCCAAGTGCTTCCCGCCCCCACCGGGCAAAGCCTGCTCCCGGACGTGCCGAATTGGTCTTGGCATGAATATGGAATGCGCGTGGGTGTGTGGCGTTTCTTCCGCCTTTTTCGCGAGCTCGGTATCCGCCCGACGCTTTCGATCAATGCACGGGTTTGCGAAGACTATGCGCGCGTTGCCCAAGAAGCCAAGGATCAAGGCTGGGAGTTCATGGGCCACGCCTACGAGCAAGGGCCGATCCATTTGATAAAGGACCAGCGCGCGATGATCCACCGCACGCTTGACATTCTAGAACGGTTTACCGGCACGCGCCCCTTGGGCTGGCTCGGGCCGGGGCTCACGCAAACGCTGGAAACGCCGGACCTTCTGGCCGAAGCCGGGATCCGCTATATCGGGGATTGGGTTTATGATGACGAGCCGACCATTATCCGCACGCGGCACGGACCTTTGGTGACGCTGCCTTACACGGTGGAGCTCAACGATATCCCCATGATGCTGGTGCAGCATCACGAGAGCGAGTACCTGCTGCGGCGCGCCATCGATCAGTTTGACCGGCTGTATGAGGAAGGCAAGGAACGGGCGAAGATTTTCTCATTAGCCATTCATCCGTATATTTCCGGCCAGCCGCACCGGATCAAATACCTGGAAAAAATCTACGAATATGCCCGCCGGTTTGAGGGGGTAGAGTTCTGGACGGGGGCGCAAATCTTGCAGTGGTACAACCCTTAACCGATTGCCGCGCCGTTATCGAGCCGCAAGCGCACGTCCCCTGCTCTGCGGTTCCTCATATTTCCCAAGGCCTTGCCGCGCGTTCCGAGCGGGCGGCTCTGATACGTCGTGCCTTCCTGTTAGAATACGCAACGCTTGCCTGGATGGCCGTTGAAGCGTCCGTTGCGATAGGAAGCGGCGTTCGCGCGGGCAGTCTCTCGCTCTTCACGTTCGGTCTCGACAGCGTCATCGAGCTTGCCTCCGCCTCTGTCTTGCTTTGGCGGCTGGTTGTGGAGTTGCGGCGCGGCGCGGCATTTGCCGAGACAGCAGAACGCATCGCCGGCCGCATCGCAGGAGTGCTGCTCTTCGGCCTTGCCGCTTACGTGGTCATCGCTGCCGGCTGGAAGCTCGCTTCACATTCCGGTCAAACCTTTTCCTGGCCGGGGCTTGCGGTGACGACACTCGCAATTCCTGTGATGTATCTTCTTGCCAGGCGGAAGATCGCCGTTGCCGAAGCGCTCGGCAGCCGCGCCATGCGCGCAGATGCGGTCGAAAGCATCACCTGCGGCTGGCTTTCGCTTCTGGTGCTTGCCGGCCTCATCGTCGAGGCGCTGACCGGAGCGTGGTGGGTTGATGCTGTAGCCTCTCTTGGCATCGTGGGGTTTCTCGTCAAAGAGGGACGAGAAGCCTGGCGCAGCGAAGCGTGCTGCGCCGATGCCGACTGAGCAGGCTCAGCCTCGCTGCTTTACCTCGCGGCGGCGGCGGTGCAGGATCCATTCCGTATAGCCATTGGGCTGCACGCGTCCCTGGAAGACCAAATCGCACGCACCCTGAAAGGCCGCGCCGTCGAATTTCGGCGCCATCGGGCGATAGTTGGGATCATCGGCATTTTGGCGATCCACCACCTCCGCCATGCGCTGCATCGTGTCCATCACCTGCGCCTGAGACACGACACCGTGGTGCAGCCAATTGGCGATATGTTGGCTGGAGATGCGCAGCGTCGCGCGGTCTTCCATAAGGCCGATATCGTGGATATCCGGCACTTTGGAACAGCCGATACCTTGGTCGATCCAGCGCACCGCATAGCCCAGGATACCTTGGGCGTTATTGTCCAGCTCCTCCTGAATTTCCGCGGGCGACCAGTTCGGCCGATCCGCAAGCGGCAGTGTGAGAAGCTGCGCAAGCGGCGTCGGCGCGCGCTTGGCGAGTTCTGCCTGGCGTGCGGCCACGTCCACCATATGATAATGCAGCGCGTGCAAGGTGGCGGCCGTGGGCGAGGGCACCCAAGCCGTGTTGGCACCGGCCTGCGGATGGTTGATTTTCTGAGCAAGCATGTCGGCCATCCGATCCGGCGCGACCCACATCCCCTTGCCAATCTGCGCCCGCCCGCGCAGCCCGCAGGCCAGGCCGATATCCACGTTGCGATCCTCGTAGGCCTTGATCCATGCCGTGTTCCGCATGTCGTTTTTGCGGACCATCGGACCGGCTTCCATGGAGGTGTGAATTTCGTCCCCCGTGCGATCCAAGAACCCCGTGTTGATAAACACCACGCGCTCGGAGGCCGCCGCGATACATGCCTTGAGGTTGGCGCTGGTCCGCCGTTCCTCGTCCATGATTCCCATCTTGAGGGTATTTCGCGGAAGACCCAGAATGTCTTCGACCCTACCGAAAATCTCCACCGCGAAGGCAACCTCGGCCGGCCCATGCATCTTCGGCTTGACGATATAAATCGAGCCGGTGCGGCTGTTCCGGAATTGCCCGTTGCCGCGCAGATCGTGCAGCGCAATCAGCGAAGTCACCGCCGCATCGAGCATTCCTTCCGGCGTTTCGTTGCCGGAGTGATCCAGCACCGCATCGGTGTACATGTGGTGGCCGACGTTCCGCACGAGCATCAGGCTACGGCCCGGGAGCGTGAGCGTTCCCCCGGAGGAGGTGGTATAGCTTCGGTCCGGGTTTAAGCCGCGATGCATCTTGCGGCCACCTTTCTCGAAATCAGCGGTCAGCGTGCCCTTCACCAAGCCGAGCCAATTGCGGTAGGCCGATACCTTGTCGGCGGCATCTACCGTAGCAACCGAATCCTCGAAATCGATGATGGTGGTGATGGCAGCTTCAATCACGACATCGGCGATACCGGCGGCATCGTCGCGGCCAACCGGGTGGGCCCGATCGATCTTGAGTTCCACATGCAGGCCGTGGTGGCGCAGCAGCACGGCCGTCGGGGCCTCCGGCGCCCCTTGATATCCCCGCAACTGGTGGGGATCCCGCAGCCGAACGGCCGCGCCATTTGCAAGGCGCACCTGCAGGCCGCCGGCCTCGATTCGGTAGGCGGTGGCGTCCTTATGGCTACCCTCGCTCAAGGGAAAATGGGCATCGAGAAATTCCCGCGCCCGCGCAATCACGCGCTCGCCCCGGATCTTATTATAACCGCCGGAACGCGTCGCACCGCCCTCTTCGGGAATCGCATCGGTGCCGTAGAGTGCGTCATAGAGGCTGCCCCAACGGGCGTTGGCGGCATTCAGCGCGTAGCGGGCGTTGGTCACCGGCACCACGAGCTGCGGACCGGCGATTTCGGCGATTTCCGGATCGACATTCGCGGTCGTTGCCTGCACCGCTGGCGGCTCGGGTTCCAAATAGCCGATCTCCCGCAGGAACGCCTCGTAGGCAGAGGCGTCGTGCGCCTGACCGCGTCGGGCCTTGTGCCAAGCGTCGATCTCGGCCTGCAGTTGGTCGCGCCTTTGCAAAAGCGCGCGATTGCGCGGGCCAAGGTCGCGAATCAGCGCTCCAAGCCCGTTCCAAAAGGTCTCCGGCGAGATGCCGCTCTGCGGCAACGCCTCGTCATTGACAAACTGATAAAGCGAGGCCGCGACTTTCAGGCCACCGACTTCGCGATAGTGCTCACTCACTTGAGCCTCCGTTGCGTTGTGTTCTCATCTGTTTTGCGCCGGTGCTTTAGGGATTCGTGGCTGCCCGTTGCGCGCGCCACGCAGCAAAAGCCGCCCGTGTCTCATCATCCGGTGGATACGTTCCGGGAAGGGCCGCGCCCTCTGCAATGCGCTGAAAGAGAAATTGCTCCAACATTTCCTGTTCCGCTGCTTCACGCGCGATGTCATCGGCAATCGCTTGAGGAATGACGACCACCCCGTCGGCATCCCCCACGATGACATCGCCCGGGAAGACGGCAACACCACCGCAGCCGATCGGCACTTGCAAATCCACCGCATAATGCAAGGCAAGGCTTAACGGAGCCGCCGGAGCAGCACAATAGAGAGGAAAGCCGAGTTCGGCGAGGGATGCTGTATCCCGCAAGCCTCCGTCGGTGACAACCCCGGCCACTCCACGCACTTGCAGCCGTTTCGCCAGGATATCCCCAACCGTCCCGGCGCCGGCTTCGCCGCGCGAGTCGATGACCAGCACATGGCCGGGCGGCGTCATTTCGATGGCCTTGCGTTGCGGATACTCGGGATTGGCCAAGACTTCCATTTTCACGAGATCCGCCCGCGCCGGGATGTTGCGCAAGGTGAAGGCAGGGCCGACAAGCTTAGGCGCGGCGGGCGTCAGCGGCTTTACCCCGCACATGAAGACATTGGAAATGCCCCGTTTGAAAAGCTGAGTGGTCAGCGTGGCGGTGCTGACGCCTTGCAAGCGCTTGCGTGTTTCTTCCTTCATGGGCCGCCCTCCGTCTCCTGCAACACCGAATTATGCTTGGGCAAGATGCCCCAGCAACCGAATATGACTGCGCATGCCATGAAGGAAACACGCGAGCTCGAACTTCTCGTTCGGGCTGTGCACTTGGTCATCCTCCAGACCGAAACCCATCAGCAACGTGTCCAGACCCAGAACGCGCTTGAAGCTCTCCACCACCGGCACCGATCCGCCGCTGCCTATGAAGACCGGGGGGCGACCGAATTCTTCGCGGAGTGCCCGCTCGGCCGCAGCCACAAAGCGTGATTCCCGCGGTACGACAATCGCCGCGGCGGCAGTAAGACTTTCATAACTTGCCGTCACGCCGGGGGGAATGCGATCGGCGATGAATCGCTGAAACGAGGCGAGCACCTCGCCCGGATCTTGGTCGGGCACCAGGCGGAAAGAAACTTTGGCATGTGCCTCTGCCGCGATCACCGTTTTGGCCCCACTCCCAGTGTATCCGCCCCAGATGCCGTTGATATCGGCCGTCGGCCGTGCCCAGAGGCGAACCAGAGCAGGCAGGCCTTTTTCGCCGGCGGGCTCCTTCTGCCCGATGCCGGCCAGAAACGCCTGCTCATTGAAACCGAGCGACTCCCACTCCGCCACTTGCTCCGGAGGCAATGGACGAACGCGATCGTAAAAGCCCGGCAGCTGGACCCGTCCTTGCGCGTCGTGCAGCCCACCGAGGGCGCGCGTGAGAATGTTCAGAACATTTTGTGCCGAGCCACCGTAGAGGCCGGAATGGAGATCCCGCGCCGCCGCGCGCAAATTCACTTGCACGTAAGCAAGCCCGCGCAGGCGCGTGGTGATGGCAGGGGTGGCGATATCCCACATATTGGTATCGGAAATAACTGCTTGGTCGGCATGCAGCCGTGCGCGCTGGGCAATCAGAACCTTCTCCAGACTTGGGCTGCCGATCTCCTCCTCACCTTCCACCAGCACGGTGATGCGCAATGGCATTGTGCGAGTCACCGAATGCCAGGCGCGGAAAGCGCCAAGCCAGGCGACAAGTTGCCCTTTGTTGTCGACCGCGCCCCTGGCGACGATGCGCTTGCCGCGGGGTCCATCGACTACGGTGGGCTCAAAAGGCGGGCTGGTCCAGAGCTCTAAAGGTTCGGGCGGCTGCACGTCATAATGGCCATAATATAAAAGGTGCGGGACATCGCCTCCTGGGCCGGGATGGTGCGCCAAAACGCAAGGCTTCCCATCGGTTGGCAGCACGTCCGCCTGAAACCCGAGCTCCAATAGCTGCGCCCGGACCCATTCCGCAGCCTCTTGGCAGTCTTTCGCATGCTGCGGCTGTGCACTGACGGAGGGAATGCGGAGCAATTCAAACCATCGCCGAAGCGTTTCCTCTTCGGTTGCCTCCGCACGCTGCAAGACTTCAGCAATACGGCCCTCGCTTGCGGACATTTCTTTTCCTTCCTCGCTTCAGAAAGCAGAGAGCATGCCACGATGGCGCTCGGGAACAAGCGGGGTTAAGGGCAAAGCCCCCTCAGCGATGCATGCCGGAGCCATAGGTGTTGAGAAACATCTCCACCGCGCCGCGCACAACGTGGTTGATAAGCTCCTCGGAAGGATCCGGCGGAAGATTGAGTTTGCAGCGGAACCAAATCCGGGTCTGGCAGAGATGGAAGAACTGTTCGGCGGCGAACTCGGGGTCCTCCACCCGAAGCAATCCACGCTCCGTCTGGCGCTTGAGCCAACGCGCCATGAAACGAATGGCTTGCTGGGGCCCGGCATCGTAAAATTTGCGGGCAAGGTCGGGAAATCTCTCCGCCTCCGAGACAACCACGCGGTAAATGGTGTTTGCCGTGGGCGCAAGCATCATGGCGATGAAGCGGCGGCCGATATTGTAGAGCGCAAGCGCCGGGTTGGTTTCCTCCTCGCTCGCTTCAAAGACGGGGCTTAGGTGTTTGGCGATCTCGTTTTCCACAAAAGCCGCAAAAAGATGCGCCTTGCTTTCAAAATGGTTGTAGAGGGTGCCTTTGGAAACGCTCGCCTCGTGGGCGATGCGCGCCATCGAGGCGCCTTCATACCCTTCCTCGGCAAAGACAATGGCCGCGCCGCGCAGAATCTGCGCTCGCTTTTCCGCCGACAGCGGAGCCTCAACTGCCATGCTGCCCCAATCCTTCTCCGCCGCAGTATTGCCGATCGGCTTGACGAATGCACCATCGTCCGGCAATTGTCAAAATGACCGAACCGATCGGTCAGACCGTGATTTCGCACGGCTTTAGGAACCATTTCAAGTTCATG
This sequence comes from Terriglobia bacterium, assembly GCA_023511585.1. Classification (GTDB taxonomy): domain Bacteria; phylum Pseudomonadota; class Alphaproteobacteria; order Acetobacterales; family Acetobacteraceae; genus JAIMBF01. Next base: position 51,074 of record JAIMBF010000009.1, on the reverse strand, counting down.
AAAAAAGGCGCATAGAGACGTGCGCCGGGTCTCGCGCGGGGTCGCCGAGGCGGGTGGAGAAGGCGGAAGATGGGGAAAAAAAGCGCGATACGCCGCTGGCGGAGGATAACATGCTTCGGGGCTCTGCCCGTTCTTGCGTCCTGCACCGTGGGCCCTGATTTTCACGCCCCAAAACCCTGGTGGCAGCCGAGTTCTTACACGGAAACCAAAGCGCCGGAACAAAAATCGCAGAAAACAACGCCTCCGATCACGGAGGTAGCGGCAAAAAGCGTGCCTGTGCCGGAACCGATTGATCCGCGTTGGTGGAACCAGTTCCAGGACCCTGAGCTGACCTCGCTCGAAGAGCGGCTCGTCGGCAGCAACCTTGATATGCGTATTGCATCGACTCGCCTTTCCGAGGCACGTGCCGCTTACGGCCAGGCGCGCGCAGGCTTGTTTCCGACCTTGAATGCCAATGGTTCGATCACGCGGGAGCTGCTGAGCCAAAAGGGCATCGTCGCACTGTTCGGCAACAGCGCGCCGGGCGGTAGCTTCACCAGCCAGGGCCCGATGGCCAGCGGCCTCGCCGGCACCGCTGCGGGGAGCGCGATTCCGGTCACGCAAACGATCCCGCCGTTCACCTTGTATCAGTACGGCTTTGATGCCTCGTGGGAACTCGATCTCTGGGGTCGTGTGCGACGAGGGGTAGAGGCTGCTCGCGCAAATGTTCAGGCCGCGGTGGACCAGCTTCGCGACGGTTTGGTCTCGCTCGAAGCAGAGATGGCGCGGGATTACATCCAGCTTCGCGGCGTTCAACGCGACCGCCAAATTGTGCGCGATAACCTGCAAAGCGCCCTGGAAAGCCTGCGCCTAACCAAGGAACGCGCCACCACCGGGCTGACCACCGACCTCGATGTCGCCAACGCACAAGCGCAGGTGGACGGTATTGCGGCGCAACTCCCTCCGCTCGATACCCAGGAGGTCCAGCTGATCAATGCGATCAGCCAATTGCTTGGCCAACCGCCGCGCGCGCTTTCCGGCGAATTGCTCCAACCGCAACCGATCCCTCCGGTACCGCCGCGCGTGCCGGTGGGCGTGCCGGCCGAACTTGCCCGCAGGCGGCCGGATATACGGGCTGCGGAAGCACAGCTTCATGCCGCAACGGCGCAAGTGGGTGTTGCCGTTGCAAGCTTTTTCCCCGACATTTCGTTGACCGGAAGCTTCGGGTTTCAGACCATCAACGGCTACAATATTCTTGATTGGAACGCACGCCAATATGGCATTGGCCCAACGGTGATCCTTCCCATTTTTCAGGGCGGTCAGCTCGTCTCCACGCTCGAATTACGCGAAGAGCAGCAAAAAGAAGCCGCGATCAATTATCAAAAGACGGTGTTACAAGCCTTGCATGAGGTGGATAACGCGCTTGCCGCTTATGCCTCGGATCAGAAGCGGCGCGATCAGCTGGCGCAGGAAGTGGAGGCGGCACGCCGCGCGCTTGATTTGGCTCGCGCACGTTATACGGCGGGCGTATCCACGTTTCTTGACGTATTGACGGCGCAGCAGGTGTTGCTGGCCGCCGAGCAGCAGTTATCCGACAGCACGGCGACCGTTTCGACCGACTTGGTCGCGCTCTACAAGGCACTGGGAGGAGGATGGGAGATCGCCTATCCCCTACCGGAAGCACGCGCCGGCAACCCGACACTGCAGCAAGTGCGCCAGGGAAGTTAACCGCTCCCGCAAGAACCGAAGAGCCTTGACAGAAGGTTTTTTGCGCCGGTAAATAGTGACGTATAGGTTAAGTAACGTACGAATGCGGAAATCATGCATCCGAACGCCGCCGTAGCCGAGAGTGTGCCGCAAATGTCCCCTGCGGGCACGGCGATTGATGAATCGAACTGGTTTCGCCCGGTTCCGTCGCTGCTTGATGAAGCGGTGGCGCGATACGGAGCGCAGCCTGCCATGAATTTTTTCGGCCGGCGTTGGAGCTATCAAGCTCTCGGCGAGCTTGTGGATCGGGCCGCTTGCGGCTTACAGCGCTTGGGTGTGGTGAAGGGTACGCGCGTCGGGCTCTGCTTGCCCAATACGCCCTATTCGGTGATTTGTTACTTCGCAGCCTTAAAAGCCGGGGCAATCGTGGTCAATTTCAACCCGCTTTATGTCGAGCGGGAAATTTTGCACCAAGTTCGTGATTCCGGCACAACCATTATGTTCGTGCCGGATCTTGCACGGATTGCAAGCAAAGTGGATGCGATTGCCGAGCAGGCGGGCCTTCAGCAGATTATTGTTTGTCCGCTGCATGCTGTCATGCCGCCGGTTAAGGCCGCTGCCTTCCGTCTGTTTCGAAGAAAGGAGAGACTAACGCCGCCGCGAGACGGCAGGCATATTCTCTTCCGTCAGCTTATCACAACGCGCGAAGCCTTTACCCCGGTTGCGATTGCGCCGAAGACGGATATCGCCGTTTTGCAATATACCGGCGGCACGACGGGAATCCCGAAAGGCGCCATGCTCACGCATGCCAATCTCACCGCGAACAGCGCGCAGGTGGTTCTCGCGCACGGCGATGCCTTGCGGAAGGGGCAAGAGCGCGTGCTCGGCGTGCTTCCGTTGTTTCATGTCTTCGCTTTAACCGCGGTCATGAACGCAGGGATTGCGCTGGGTGCCGAAATTATCCTGCTCCCGCGTTTTGAAGTTCATGAACTTTTGCAATGCATCCGCCGCACGCGGCCAACCATCTTCCCGGCGGTGCCGACCATTTATGCGGCGATCAATGCGGCCGTTGAGAAGAGCCGCGTCGATATCAGCTCCATCCGTTTTTGTATTTCCGGCGGCGCGCCGTTGCCGGTCGAGGTTGCCAAACGATTTGAAGCGATCACCGGCGGGAGATTGGTGGAGGGTTATGGCTTGAGCGAGACCTCACCCGTGGTTTCTTTCACGCCGCCCGGCCGGGAGCGCAAAGCCGGCTCCGTCGGCCTTCCGGTTCCCGGTACCACAATAGAAATACGCGATCCGAACGAACCAAGCCGGATTCTCGAACGAGGGCAAAAGGGCGAGATTTGCGTGCGCGGGCCGCAGGTTATGGCCGGATACTGGAATCGCCCGGAGGAAACGCAAGCGGCCTTCGTTGACGGCGCCTTACGTACCGGTGATATCGGCTATCTCGACGAAGACGGTTATCTTTTTCTGGTGGACCGCATCAAGGATATCATTATTTGCAGCGGATATAACGTGTATCCGCGCGTGTTGGAAGAAGCGCTCTATCAGCATCCGGCGGTGGCGGAAGCCATGGTGATCGGCATCCCCGACGCTTATCGCGGCCAATCGCCCAAAGCATTTGTGGCTTTGCGTCCGGGCGCAGTAGCGACCGAAGCCGAGTTGTTGGATTTCCTCTCGCGTTACGTCTCGAAAATTGAAATGCCCAAAGCAATCGAGATTAGGCCCAGTCTGCCGAAGACGGCTGTCGGCAAGCTTTCCAAGAAAGACTTGCTGGAAGAAATTTTTGGAAAATCCGGCTCCGGTGCACGATAGAGCATAAGGATTGCGCAAAGTGCTGGATAACCCTCTCGAACCCCTGCCCTCCGAGCAGCTTTACACCGTGACGGAACTTGCCGCGGAATTGGATGTAACCCCGCGGACTATCCGCTTCTACGAGGCAAAAGGGCTTGTCAAACCGCAGCGTGTAGGCGCGCGGCGCATTTTTTCCCGCAGGGATCGGGCCCGTTTGATTCTCATCCTGCGCGGCAAGAGGCTTGGATTTCGCTTGCGCGAAATCAAGGAATATCTCGATCTTTATGATGCCGATCCCACCCAAACCACGCAAACCGCCGCGCTTCTAAAAGCGGTGCGCGCGCGTATTTTTCGCCTGCAAGAGCAACGCAAAGCGTTGGAACAGACATTGACGGAGTTGATTGAAATCGAACAACAAGCCGTTGCCGCTCTTGCTGCACATAGTCCGGCAGTAAAGCGCTAACAAAAAAGCACTTGGAGCATCAGCATGCAGAATGCAGTCATCGCGGGTTATGTCCGTTCTCCCTTCACTCTCGCAAAACGCGGCGCACTTGCTCGTGTGCGGCCCGATGACCTTATGGCCGAGGTCGTCCACGCACTGGTGAGCCGAACCGGCGTGAAGCCCGAAGATATCGAAGATGTCATTATAGGTTGTGCGTTTCCCGAGGCCGAGCAAGGATTGAATATCGCCCGGCTCGTCGGGCTGCTCGCGGATTTACCGATCTCGGTTGCGGGCGTTACCGTTAATCGTTTTTGCGGCTCTTCGATGCAGTCTGTTCACATGGCGTTCGGGCAGATTGCCGTCGGCGCCGGCGATGTTTTTGTTTGCGGTGGCGTTGAAAGCATGACGCGTGTGCCGATGATGGGCTACAACCCCATGCCGAACCCGAAGCTGGCGGCAAAATATCCCAACGCCTATATCAGCATGGGGGAAACCGCGGAAAACGTTGCGCGCAAATGGGAAATTACCCGTGCCGAGCAGGAGGCTTTCGCTCTCCGCAGCCATATGCGGGCGGCACAAGCACAGCAAACAGGAAAGCTTTCTGCCGAAATCGTTCCTATTCCAACCAAGAACGGCGCTGTAGAGCTTGACGGCTGCATTCGTGCGGATACCTCTCTGCAAAGCCTTGCAGAACTGAAGCCCGCATTCGACAAGGATGGAACGGTGACTGCGGGAACATCTTCCCCCCTCACGGACGGAGCCGCCGCGGTACTCGTCTGCAGCGAAAGCTACGCCGAGCGCCAAGGACTCAAGCCGCTCGCACGCATTCGCGCCGCGGCCGTTGCCGGATGCGCCCCTGAGTTCATGGGCATCGGACCCGTTGCGGCAACCCGCAAAGCGCTTGCGCGCGCGGGACTGCAGATGAAAGATCTCGGTGTTGTGGAATTGAACGAAGCCTTTGCAAGCCAAGCCATTGCCTGCATGCGCGAGCTCGGTATTTCGGACGAGACGTTGAACATCGACGGCGGCGCAATTGCGCTTGGCCATCCTTTAGGAGCCACGGGGGCGCGTATCGTCGGCAAAGCGGCAAGCCTGCTGCAGCGCGAGGGCGCGCGCTATGCGCTCGCCACCCAATGTATCGGCGGGGGCCAAGGCATCGCCACCATTTTGGAGCGCGTCTGATGGAAGGGATTCGCAAAGTCGCCGTGATCGGCGCGGGCGTCATGGGCGCCGGTATTGCCGCGCAGATTGCCAACGCGGGCATTCCCGTGCTGCTGCTGGATATCGTTCCCGAAGGAGCAAAAGAGCGCAACATTGTCGCAACGCGCGCCATTGAGCGTATGCGCAAAACCGAGCCTGCCCCGCTGATGAGCGAGGACGCCGCAAAATTGATCACTCCCGGCAATATCGAAGATGATCTCAGGCAGGTTGCCGAATGCGATTGGATCATCGAGGCGATTATCGAGCGTCTGGATGCCAAACAAGAGCTTTATCGTCGCTTGGAAGCGGTGCGCAAACGCGGCTCTGCCGTTTCTTCCAACACATCAACGATACCGCTCCGTGCCCTTGTGAACGGCTTGCCGGAAACCTTCCGGCGCGATTTCCTGATTACGCATTTCTTCAACCCGCCGCGTTATATGCGTTTGTTAGAAATCGTGGCCGGGCCGGAAACGGCTCCGGATATCGTTGCCGCCATCAGCCGTTTCGGCGATATCGCGCTCGGCAAAACCATCGTCGAATGCAAAGATACTCCGGGCTTCATAGCCAATCGCCTGGGCGTTTATTGGATGCAGGTTGCCGTTCTCGAAGCCATTGAGGGCGGCCTTACCGTCGAGGAGGCCGATGCGGTGATGGGTTCGCCTGTCGGTATTCCGCGCACCGGCATCTTCGGGCTGATCGACCTAGTGGGCCTTGATCTGATGCCGCACGTCAATGCCTCTATGGCGCGACTGCTGCCGGCAAAAGACGCATTTCATGCCGCCAACCGCGAGCTTCCCTTGCTGACGAAAATGATCGCCGAGGGCTATACCGGGCGCAAAGGAAAAGGCGGTTTTTATCGGCTTGACCAAAGCGGGGGCAAACGCCGCAAGCTGGCGATCGATCTTATCACCGGCGACTACCGCCCGGAACAGAAGCCGGAGCTTCCCGAACTGGAGAGCGTCAAAGATTTGCGCGCTCTTCTTAGTGCCGAAAGCAAGATCGGTCGTTACGCTTGGCGCGTATTAGGGCAAACATTGGCCTATGCGGCTTCTCTTGTGCCGGAGGCGGCCGATGATATCGTCCGCATCGATGAAGCGATGCGTCTCGGCTACAATTGGAAGTGGGGGCCGTTCGAACTTCTAGATAAAATCGGCCCGGATTGGGTGGCCGATCGGCTTGCGGCCGAGGGCTTGCCGGTTCCTGCAATGTTGGAGCTCGCACGCGGGAGGAAATTCTATCGTGTGCAGAACGGCGTGCCGCAGTATCTCGGGCTGGACGGGCAATATCATGATATTGTCCGCCCCGAAGGGGTTCTGCTGCTCTCCGATATCAAGCTTCGGACGCAGCCGCTGGCAAAGAACGGCTCGGCAGCGCTTTGGGATATCGGCGACGGCGTTGCCTGCTTTGAGTTCACCAGCAAAATGAATGCTTTGGATGGCGATATCATCGCCCTGCTGGAGAAATCCATTGCCATTGTCCGCGAAGGTTTCAAGGCCCTCGTTATCTATAACGAGGGGGAGAATTTTTCCGTCGGCGCGAATCTCGGCATCGCGCTGTTTGCAGCGAATATCGCGGCCTGGAGTGAAATTGAAAAGCAACTCGTTGCCGGCCAAAGAACATATCTTGCTCTGAAATATGCTCCTTTCCCCGTCGTTGCGGCACCTTCCGGCATGGCGCTCGGTGGCGGTTGCGAAATCTTGCTGCATAGCGCTGCGGTGCAAGCCCATGCGGAAACCTATGCAGGCCTTGTGGAATGCGGCGTCGGGCTCGTTCCGGCCTGGGGCGGCTGCAAGGAGATGCTGCTGCGTTGGCAAAATTCCCCGGCATTGTCGCACGGACCGATGCCGGCACCGATCAAAGCCTTTGAGATGATCTCCACGGCGCAGGTCTCACGGTCGGCGGCGCAAGCAAAGGAAATGCTTATTTTGCGGCCCGCCGACCGGATTACCATGAACCGCGCCCGGCTGCTTGCGGACGCCAAGGCACGCGCCTTGGAGCTTGCGCAGAACTATTTGCCGCCGCAGCCGGCCGTTCTTACCCTCCCCGGAGCAAGCGGTAAGCTGGCGTTGATGATGGCGGCGCAAAACGCCCATAAACTCGGCAAGGCCACCGCGCACGATCTGGTCGTGGCGGAAGGCTTGGCAAACGTTCTGAGCGGCGGAGAATGCGACCTTGTCGACGAATGTGACGAGCAGTCCATTCTCGATTTGGAACGCATGAATTTTATGCGCTTGCTCCGAACACAACCCACGCTTGCCCGTATCGAACATACACTGGAAACCGGCAAGCCGCTACGAAACTGAAACAGCGCAAGAAAGGAGTGCCACGCTATGCAAATCTACAAGGCCCCGTTGCGCGATATGCGCTTTGTTCTCTACGAATTGTTCGACAGCCGAACCGTTGCGGCTCTGCCCGGTGGCGAAGAGCTTACGCCCGAGCTGATCGACAGCATTCTGGAGGAAGCCGCCAAGTTTACCGAAAAAGTACTCCTGCCGTTGAACGCGAGCGGCGATGAAGAAGGATGCCACTACGAAAACGGCGTTGTGCGTACTCCCAAAGGTTTCAAAGACGCATATGTCGCTTTTCGCGAAGGCGGCTGGACCGCAATGGCGTGCGATCCGGCCTATGGCGGCCAAGGTTTGCCGGAGATCGTGAACAAGCTTGTCGAGGAGATGATTTGCGCCACGAATCTCTCCTTCGGCCTCTATCCGGGTTTGAGCCACGGCGCCTATCTCGCATTGCGTCATCATGCTTCCGACGAGCTTAAGCAAAAATTTCTGCCGAAACTTGTCGATGGAACCTGGTCCGGCACGATGTGCCTTACCGAGGCGCATTGCGGCACTGATCTCGGCTTGTTGCGCACGAAGGCGGTGCCGCAAGCAGATGGCAGCTATAGGGTTACCGGTTCGAAAATTTTTATTTCTGCCGGCGAACATGATTTGACCGAAAATATTGTGCATCTTGTGCTGGCCCGGCTGCCTGATGCGCCCGCGGGCGTAAAAGGCATTAGTCTATTCGTCGTGCCGAAATTCCTGCCCACCCCGGATGGCGGGGTGGGAGCCCGCAACGGCGTTCTCTGCACGGCGATCGAACATAAAATGGGAATCAAGGCTTCGGCAACGTGCCAGCTTTCCTTCGAGGGTGCCACGGGTTGGATGGTGGGCAGACCGAACAAAGGGTTGCAGGCCATGTTCACAATGATGAACAGCGAACGCCTTTCTGTTGGTCTGCAGGGACTTGGGCTTGCCGAGGTTGCCTACCAGAGCGCCGTGGCCTATGCGAAAGAACGTTTGCAAGGCCGTTCTCTTAACGGCGCGAAACGACCGGACTTGCCGGCGGATCCTATCATTGTGCACCCCGACGTGCGGCGCATGCTCATGACCATGCGCGCATACGCTGAGGGCTGTCGCGCCCTTGCCGGATGGGTTGCCCAAGCGCTGGATATTGCGGAACGCGCAACGGATCCGTCTGCCAAGGAAACAGCGGAAGATTTCACGGCCCTGATGACGCCGATTGTGAAAGCCCTCTTCACCGAGCTCGGGTTTGAGGCAACGAATCTCTGCATGCAAGCCTATGGTGGACATGGATATATTCGCGATCATGGCATCGAACAGCTCGTGCGCGATGCACGTATTGCCATGATCTACGAAGGGACCAACGGGATTCAGGCCTTAGACCTGGTCGGGCGCAAGCTTCCCGCCCATGCCGGCCGGTATTTGCGTCGTTTCTTCCACCCGGTGAGCGAGTTTATCGCTTCTCGCAAAGCGAATCCGGCGCTAGCCGCCTTGGTTGAGCCGCTGAGCAAGGCCTTCGGCGCCCTGCAATTGGCGACGGTGCACATTGCGCAATCCGCGGAACGCGATCGCGAAGAAGCTGGCGCTGCCGCAGCCGAGTATCTACGCCTCTTCGGGCTGGTTGCTTTGGGCTATATGTGGGCGCGAAGCGCAGAGGTGGCCGCAGAAAAACTGCCGGCGGCGGATGGCGATGCCGGCTTTTATCAAAGCAAGCTGATCACGGCGCGGTTCTTCATGGAGCGCATTTTGCCGCAATCGTTCGCACTGCTTACTTCCATCAAATCCGGAAAAGCTTCCATGATGGCGCTGCCGGAAGCCGCTTTCTGAGTTTTGTCTGCCGGGCCGGCAAAAGCCATTCTGGATTAAGCGCCGCATCGGGCCGCCACCATTGCCGGCTCTTCCTTGCGCAGACATTTGCCCGGGTAACGCCCGTTTTGCGATTCGGGGCACTGGCATAGCCTTGCCCCGGGCGCTAACTTGGCAGCATTATCACGGGCAGCAGCAAGAGATGAGGCAGCCGATGGATTCGCAGGAAATGGCTTCGTTGAGCTCCGGTTCTTCCGTGCTCACTTGGGCAGATCGCGCGCGTACCCTCCGCCCGCTCATTGAAGCGGCCGCGCTACGCATTGAGGCAGCACGGGAGCTCACCGACGATGTGCTGAACGCTTTGCACGAAGCTCGGCTGTTTCGTCTCTTGATTCCCGCAAGTGCCGGCGGTGAAGAAGCGGATCCCGTGAGTTACGTGGAAATGATCGAAGCCATTGCCATGGCGGATGCCAGCACGGCATGGTGCCTTGGCCAGGGCTCCGGTTCTTCGATGATTGCGGCTTATCTCCCTCACGATTCCGCATGGCAAATCTTCGGCACAGATCCGCGAGCAGTCCTGGCATGGGGCGCGGGCGCTGCGGGACAGGCCCGCGTGACGAAAGGCGGATACATTGTCAACGGAACCTGGCAGTTTGCCAGCGGCATCCGGCATGCGACATGGCTTGGCGGACACTGTCGCGTGATCGAACCGGATGGTAGTATCCGTACCGGCCCTGACGGCGCCCCTGTCGAGCGCACCATGCTGTTTCCAAAATCCGAAGCGCGCACTGTCGATGTTTGGCGAGTCATGGGGCTGCGTGGAACCGGAAGTGACACGTATTCCATAGAGAATCTTTTCGTCCCTGAAGAATTTTCTGCGATACGCGATTTACCAGCCGAGCGCCGCTGCTCCGGCCCGCTTTACAGCTTATCCACGCATCAGATTTTTGCTGCGAGCTTTGCCGCAGTAGCGCTCGGAATAGCGCGCGCTATGCTTGATACTTTCGAGACTCTCGCATGCACCAAATCTCCTCGCGAAGTCAAGCAAACGCTCCGCGACAATGCCGCTGTTCAATGTGAGGTCGGGCTTGCCGAGGCGCGCTTAGGCGCAGCGCGTAGCTACCTCATCGATTCCCTGCGCAATGCCTGGGAGTGGGTACAGCATGGAGAGCCCATCACCATGGCGCATCGTATACGGATCCGCTTGGCGTCTACCTACGCCATTCACGAAGCGCGAGAGGTGGCCGCGCGGATCTACCACGAAGCGGGCGCCACTGCGATTTTTGAAAGCCAGCCCTTCGAGCGTCGGCTCCGTGATATCAACACCGTAAGTCAGCAAGTCCAGGGTCGGCGCGCGCATTTTGAAACCGGCGGCCAGTTCTATCTGGGCCTCACGCCGGTGAACGCGTTCCTATAGCGGCCTTGGGAAATTTACCGAGCCGCGTTCAGGCCGATATCAAGCCTCCCATATCTGCAAGCGCCGCGATGTGAAACTCGGCGTCACCGAATTGGCGATCCAGCATCGTCATACGCTTAAAATAATGCCCGACCTTATATTCCATGGTCATACCGATCCCGCCGTGCAGTTGGATAGCCTCCTCGCCGATTTTACGGCCTGACCGACCAATTTGGGCTTTGGCTGCACACATCGCGCGCCGCCGTTCGGTTGGGTTTTCTTCTTCCACCATCATCGTGGCGTAGATTGCCATGCTTCTCGCTTGTTCCAGTGCAATCAGCATATCCACGGCGCGGTGCTGCAACACCTGAAATTGACCGATCGGCCGGCCGAACTGCTGGCGCGTTTTCAGATATTCGACGGTGGTTTCTTGCATCACCGACATCACGCCGACGGCTTCGGCGCAGAGCGCAGCCGTGGCCGCATCGATCATCTCCGCCACAAACGCGTAGCCCTGCTCGGGCGCTGCCAGAAGATCGATATCATCAAGACGCACATTATTGAAAGCAATTTCCGCAGCACGCAACCCGTCTTGGGTCGGGTAGCCGCGTCGCTCGACCCCCTCAGCCTTGGCGTCCACAAGAAACACGCCGATCCCTTCGCGATCACGCTGCGCACCGCCAACACGCGCCGTTACAATCAATTTATCGGCGGAATCCCCGTGCGACACCAGCGTCTTTTCGCCGCTCAAACGCCAGCCAGAGCCGTCTTTTTTCGCTGTCGTTTTGATATCCGCATGGTTATAGCGGGACTGCCGCTCCATCCAGGCGAAGCCGAGCGTCATCTCTCCGGCCACAATTTGCGGAATAAGCGATGCCTGGAGATCGGAGGAAAGCGCCCGGCCCAGCGCTTTGCTCCCGAGCACTATGGTACTAAAATAAGGCTCCAACACCAAGGCGCGTCCAAACGCTTCCATAACGATCATCAACTCGACAGGGCCACGCCCGAACCCGCCGTGAGTTTCCGAAAACGGCAAACCGAGCAGCCCGAGTTCGGCAAACCGACGCCAGACGGCACGGCTCCATCCGTCGCGTTCTTTCGCGTATTGTTTGCGCTGCTCAAAACCGTATTCGGCGGTAATGAAGCGATCAACGCTTTCTTTCAGGAGGCGTTGCTCCTCGGTAAATTCAAAGTCCATCAGTCTCTCAGAGCCCCAGAATTGCTTTTGCGATAATATTGCGTTGTATCTCGTTCGAACCCCCGTAGATCGAGATTTTGCGCCAGTTGAAGTAAGTCGGCGCAGCCGCGGCGGCATAATCCGGACCAATCGGGGGCTCGTTCCAACCGTCTTCGCGTTCTTCACGATACGGCAGCACGTAGGGGCCGACCACGTCCATAAGCAGTTCCGTTGTCGCTTGCTGGATTTCGGAGCCTTTGATTTTCAGGATAGACGAAGCGGGATCCGGTTTACCCTTCGGCCGGTTTCGCTCTGCCGCGACAATACGGAGCTGGGTCATTTCGAGGGCCTTCAACTCAATTTCAACCGCGACAAGCTTCTCGCGAAAGCGCCGATCCTCGATAAGAGGAATATCCCCGATGCGTTCCGCGGCAGCAAGCTGCTTGATACGCCGGATGCGCTCCTTCGATATACCGACCCGCGCAATGCCCGTTCGTTCGTTGCTGAGAAGAAATTTCGCATAGTCCCAACCCTTGTTCTCCTCGCCAACGAGGTTCTCGACAGGGACCTTGACATCATCAAAGAAAACTTCGTTGATTTCCCGTCCCCCGTCAATTGTTTGAATCGGGCGCACGGTGATGCCGGGGCTTTTCATATCAATCAACAGAAATGAAATCCCTTCCTGTTTTTTCGCAGAAGGGTCTGTTCGTACAAGGCAGAAGATCCAGTCGGCATATTGCGCCAGTGTGGTCCATGTCTTCTGGCCATTGACCACGTAATAGCCGTTGACGCGCTTTGCCGAGGTACGCAACGAAGCCAAATCCGAGCCCGCTCCCGGCTCCGAGAAGCCTTGACAGAACCATAGGTCGATATTGGCGATTTTGGGCAAAAAGTAGTTTTTCTGGGCTTCATTTCCGAAGGCGGCAATGACCGGGCCCACCATATTGACATTGAACGGCAAGGGCGGCGGCACGCAAGCTTGTTGCATTTCGTCTTGGTAAAAGTAGATCTGAACGGGGCTCCAATCCTGGCCGCCCCATTCGCGTGGCCAATGCGGAACCGCCCAACCGTGCGCGTTCATAATACGATGCGCCGTCACAATATCGTCGCGCGAGAGATGCCGCCCCTCGGCCACCTTATCGCGTATGGCCTGCGGTATTTCGGTTCGGAAAAATTGCCTTGCCTTCTCGCGAAAGGCTAATTCCTCGGGGGTAAAGCTTAGATCCATACTTCCCTCCCTCACACAATTTCCAGCAAACCCGCGGCACCCATGCCGCCGCCGATACACATGGTAATTACCGCTCGTTTTGCCTTGCGCCGTTTGCCCTCAAACAACGCATGCATGCTCATGCGAGCCCCGCTCATCCCATAAGGATGCCCGATCGAAATGGAACCGCCGTCCACATTCAAAATTTCATTCGGAATTCCCAGCCTATCGCGGCAATAGAGAACCTGGCACGCAAAGGCTTCGTTGAGCTCCCAAAGATCGATGTCATCCATTTTCAATCCCGTGCGCTCCAGCAGACGGGGTACTGCAAACACCGGTCCAATTCCCATCTCGTCCGGTTCGCAACCAGCGACCACAAATTTTCGAAACACGCCAAGCGGCGTAAGGCCGCGCCGTTCGGCTTCCTTATCGGACATCACTACCACCGCCGCCGCGCCGTCCGACAACTGGCTTGCGTTACCGGCAGTGATGAATTCATTTTCTCCCCGAACGGGCTTTAGCTTCGCCAAGCCCTCCAAAGTCGTATCCGGCCGGTTGCATTCGTCACGGTCTATCGTGATCTGCTGGTGGTGAGTTTCCCCGGTCTCTTTGTTCGTTACGGCTTTCACCGTCGTCATCGGCACGATTTCATCATCGAATCGTCCCGCCTGTTGCGCAGCCGCCGTGCGGAGCTGACTCTGCAGCGCATATTCGTCTTGCGCTTCACGGGATATTCCGTAACGGCGCGCAACAATATCGGCGGTTTCGATCATGGTTAAATAAATCTCGGGCTTGTGTTCATCAAGCCAGGCATTGCGATAATAATGACGGTTCTGATTTTCTTGCACCAAGCTAATCGATTCGAGACCGCCCGCGACAGCAATCGGCACGTCATCGTTAACGACGCGGCCAGCGGCTATCGCAATTGCCTGCAACCCGGAGGAACAAAAGCGATTCACCGTCATCGCCGAGACTGTCACCGGCAGACCGGCACGCAATGCCGCCTGTCGCGCGATGTTGCCGCCAGTTGCCCCCTCGGGCATGGCGCATCCCATCACCACATCTTCCACCTCGGCCGGCTCGATACCGGCACGCGCCACAGCATGGCTGATGACATGCCCGCCGAGATCAGCGCCATGCGTCAGGTTAAAGGCACCGCGGCCAGCTTTGCCGATTGCTGTTCGTGCCGCTGAAACAATGACCGCTTCTACCATAATGCTCTGCCCTTTTGTTACATCGCCAAGGTCTTCTTTGCCCGCTCGCGTTCTTCTTCAACCAGTTCCTTGCGCGAAAGCTTGCCGACCGGGGTTTTTGGAAGCGCGCTCCGAAATTCCAGCGCTGCGGGTATTTCATGCCTGCCAAGCTTGTCCGCCAGAAACGCTTGCAGTTCCTCAAGGCTGAACTCCTTGGCGCCTTCATGCAGTTTGATGAAAGCTTTGGCGACTTCGCCGCGATAGGAATCAGGAATTCCGATGACGATGACTTCTTCGACACTTGGGTGTTCGTAGATCGCTTGCTCGATGACTGTCGGATAGACGTTAAACCCTCCGGAAATAATCATATCCTTCTTGCGATCAACGAGATAGAAAAAGCCGTTTTCGTCCATATAACCCACATCGCCGGTAAGAAAATAGCCGTCTACAAAAGCCGTTTCGTTTTCTTCCTGTCGCTTCCAGTAGCCCGGCGTGACGTTCAAACCGCGGATCCGGAACTCCCCTTTCTCGCCGGGAGGCAGGATTTTTCGCGGATCATCCAGTGCCACCACCTGCATTTCAATCCCCGGCAGCGGCAGGCCGATAAGGCCCGGCGCATTGGCTTGTCCAGGCAAAAGATTGGTGCCGGCGGGTGAGGTCTCCGTCATGCCCCAGCCGCCGCCAAGCCGATGCCCGGTCAAATGTTCCAGTTTTTCCGCAACTTCCGTAGGAAGGGGGGCGCCGCCGGAGCTAATAGCTCGCAATGAGGAAAAATCACGTTTGCGGATGTCCGGATGTGATGCAAGCGCAATCCACATCGTCGGCACGCCCGGAAAGAACGTCGCGCGTTTGATTTCGATATCGCGCAGGGCGCTCTCGGCGTCAAAACGCAAACGCAGCAAAAGCTTTGCCCCCCGATGAAACGCCGTGAGAAAAACCGCGGTTAATCCATAGATATGAAACAGCGGCAGATAGCAGACCACGCTATCTTTTTCATCCACGGCACGTCCGGTGGCATTGGCCCATGTCTCGTACATCGAAACCGCTGCCGTGAGATTGGCATGCGTAAGCATTGCCGCTTTGGGCAAGCCGGTAGTTCCGCCTGTATATTGCAATACCGCCACGTCTTGCGCGGTTACGGAAGGATAGCGCGCCGCTGGCGGCGCCTCGAGAAGCCGCGCAAAGGGGATTGCCTCACTCGGCAATGGCAGGGCCGCGGGATGCCCACCAAAGCGCTCAATCTCACCGACAATCAAGCGGTCAATCAAGCCCTGGGCAAGCAAGTGTTCCGCATTCTGCAGCAAAGGCGGCAAATTCACCGTAATGAGAATCCGCGCCTCGCTATCTTCGAGCTTGAAGCGCAGCATCCGCGGTGCATCGAGCGGGCTCAGATGAACAACTCGTCCTCCGGCATGCAGAACGGCAAAAAAACTGATGGGGTGATAGGGAACGTTCGGCAGATACAAAGCGACCGAAACGCCCGGCCCCACGCCCATGGCTGCTAGTCCGGCCGCTCCCCGCGCCACCTGCTCCTTGATCTCGGTATAACGAATTTCGACATCGTTGAACTCTATCGCCGGGCGCGCGCCGAAGCGTTCCACGGCAGCTTCGCAGAACTCGGGAATACTGCTCGTGCGGATGGGCGTTCCCCAGTCGAGACCCGGAGGGTAGGATTTCTCCCAAGGAAACGGACGCGTGCTCATGTTGCCAGCCTTTGCGGGGCAAGAGAACCAAAGCCTCTGTTTTCCGCAACAAGTTTTTCCAGCAGCGGCGCCGGTTGCAGCAACGGATCCCCGCTTCTCTCGGCGTATTCTTTGAGCCGATCACGAATCTGGCGAAGCCCCACGCTGTCGGCGAAAAACATCGGGCCGCCGCGCCATGCCGGCCAGCCGTAGCCGTAGACCCATACGACGTCGATATCGCCGGGGCGCATCGCAATCCCCTCTTCCAGGATTCGCGCTCCTTCATTGATCATCGGATAGATCATGCGCTCCAAAATTTCTTGAGAGGAAATTTTCCGTCTTGTAATCCCGGCACGCGCGGAAGCCTCCGCAATAATCCTTTCTACTTCGGGATCGGGAACAGGCGTTCTCCCCTCGTAACGGTAATAGCCTGCCCCGGTTTTTTGCCCGAAGCGGCCTGCCTCGCAGAGAGCATCGGAGACCGGCGCTTTTACCCCGCGCGCTTTGCGAATGCGCCAGCCGACGTCAAGCCCCGCCAAATCCGACATCGCGAAAGGCCCCATCGGAAACCCGAAATCGTAAACCACGGCATCCACTTCTTGCGGCAGCGCGCCCTCCAGAAGCAGCCGCTCGGCCTCGGTCGTGCGGCGCGCCAGCATCCGGTTGCCCACAAAGCCGTCGCAGACACCGACCACAACGGGAACTTTGCCGAGCTGTTTGCCGATCGCAAGAGCCGTCGCCAAGGCCTGATGCGAAGTGGCCTTGCCGCGGACGATCTCAAGCAGCCGCATCACATTGGCCGGGCTGAAGAAATGCATGCCGAGCACGCTTTCGGGCCGTTTGGTGGCAGCGGCGATGGCGTTCACATCCAGCGTCGACGTGTTCGTGGCCAGCAAAGCGCCCGGCTTTGCCAAGCGGTCGAGCTCGGCGAACACGCGCTTCTTCAAATCCAGCTCTTCAAAGACCGCTTCGATCACCACATCGCCTTCCGCGACATGCCCAAAATCAAGCGTGCCGGAAATGAACTGCATCCGCCGATCCATTTCCGCCGCACTCAGGCTGCCGCGAGAAACGCTGGTGCGATAGTTCTCTGCGATACGTTCAAGCCCTCGCGTCAGGGCGGCTTGATCGCTTTCCACGACCTCTACCGGAATCCCCACATTGGCGAAGCACATGGCAATGCCCCCGCCCATGGTGCCGGCGCCGATCACTACGGCCCGCGTCACCGGCCAGGGCTGCACGTCTTTGGGCATATCGGGGATTTTTAGTGCCTCGCGTTCGGCAAAAAAGACGTGCCGCCGCGCTTTGGACTGTTCGCCCTGCACCAGCTCCAAAAAGAGCTGGCCCTCTTGCTGTAAGCCTTCGTCAAAGGGTTTTTCGATCGCGCCGCGAATCGCCCGTAGCGCAAATTCCGGCGCCTGCTCGCCGCGGGCACGACGCAGATAGGGCGCTGCGGCCTTATCCAGCACCGAGGGGTCCCGGCGCGCTGCTTCGATTTTATCCTCCCGATCTCGGGCGCGGCGCAGCGGCTGCCGTTCCGCGACCACGCGCTCGGCATAAGCGATGGCAGCATCGGGGAACGGACCTTCCAGAACCGCATCCACAATGCCGTCAGCCAAGGCTTCTTGAGCGGAAATCGGCTCGCCCGAAAGGATCATGCGCACCGCACGTTCCACCCCTGCAAGCCGCGGCAGACGCTGCGTGCCGCCCGCCCCCGGCAGCAAGCCGAGCTTGATCTCGGGCAATCCCAGGCGCGCATGAGGGCTTGCGAGGCGGAAATGGCAGCCCAAGGCAAGCTCGCACCCGCCACCCAAAGCCTGGCCGTTGATGGCGGCAATCACCGGCTTTTGCATGGCATCCAGCGCGGCGATGACGTCATGCAGTGTGGGGGACCGACGGGGCTGATTGAATTCGGTAATGTCGGCCCCGGCAGAAAAGAAGCGCCCGGTGCCGGTCAGCACCACCGCTTCCACGGCCGGATCGGCAGCCGCTTTTGCCAGGGCTTCGGCAATGCCTGCGCGCAATTCGTGCTTCAGGGCGTTCACCGGGGGATTGTCCATCACCACCAGCGCGATGTGGCCCGCGTTATGATATTGCAGATCGACCGAAGGATTGATGTTGCCCATGTTCCCCCCTGGCGGCGGCACGTGTTTGAGCCTCGAAATTGCCTTTACTTGAACCGATCCGCGCCGAAGATCAACCGTTGCCGGAGCAGGGTATGGCTGCCGTAAATGACGTTCCCCTTTGCCGGACCTTGCCGCATTCCGTGAGAGCAGAGTAATAACGCCGGCGAGCGATCGTCCGTTCCGCCGACAAAGGAGATGACCATGGCCGAGGCTTTTATCTGCGATTTCGTGCGCACGCCCATCGGGCGCTATGCCGGGGCCTTGAAAGATATGCGTACGGATGATCTC
Organism: Terriglobia bacterium; assembly: GCA_023511585.1. GTDB lineage: Bacteria > Pseudomonadota > Alphaproteobacteria > Acetobacterales > Acetobacteraceae > JAIMBF01. The sequence goes on along the minus strand of JAIMBF010000009.1, from coordinate 32,780 downwards.
GCGGCCTATCCGCTGCGCGTGCTGAAGGCCCGCAACCCGAATGTGGATTGGGAAGCACTGGATGATTGTTACATGGGCTGCGCCAATCAGGCTGGCGAAGACAATCGCAATGTTGCGCGGATGGCGCTGCTGCTTGCCGGGTTTCCGCCGAGCGCCCCTGGCGCAACGATCAACCGCCTCTGCGGCTCGGGGCTGGATGCCGTGGGCACCGCCGCACGCATGATTCGCTGCGGGGAAGCGGATTTGGTCTTGGCTGGCGGGGTGGAAAGCATGACCCGCGCGCCTTTCGTCATGGGCAAAAGCACCGAGGCGTTTTCGCGCAATGCCGAAATTTACGATACCACCATCGGTTGGCGCTTTGTCAACGCGATTATGAAAGAACAATACGGCATCGACTCGATGCCCGAAACCGCCGAAAACGTGGCCGAAGAATTTCAAATTTCCCGCGCCGATCAGGATGCATTTGCGTATCGCAGCCAACAACGCACCAAAGCTGCGCAAGAGCGGGGGTTTTTCGCACGCGAGATCGCGCCTGTGGAAATTAAGACCCGCAAGGGAACCCAGATTGTCGCAGTCGACGAACATCCCCGCCCGGAAACAACCCTGGAAGGCCTGGCCAAGCTGAAAACGCCGTTTCGCGAACCCGGCACCGTTACCGCGGGCAATGCCTCCGGCGTGAATGACGGGGCGGCGGCTCTGTTGCTTGCAAGCGAAAAAGCCGTGCAACGCTACGGGCTCACCCCGCGCGCCCGCGTTATTGCCATGGCAACCGCAGGGGTCGAGCCCCGCATTATGGGCATCGGGCCTGCGCCCGCAACGCGCAAGCTGCTTGCCAAAACCTCACTCAATCTTCGGGATGTGGATGTGATTGAGTTGAACGAAGCGTTTGCCAGCCAGGCGCTGGCCGTGCTTCGCCAACTCGGCCTCCCCGACGATGCCGAACATGTGAACCCGCACGGCGGCGCAATCGCGCTTGGCCATCCGCTTGGCATGTCGGGCGCTCGCCTTGCGCTCACGGCGGTCAACGCGCTAGAGGTGCGTCAACAAAAGCGCGCCATTGCAACCATGTGCATCGGCGTCGGCCAGGGAATTGCCATGCTCCTTGAGCGCACCTGAACGCTTAGGAAGCCAGAAAAGCCTCTACCACTGCCAGAAATGTTTCCGGATCGTCCGCGTGCAGCCAATGGCCGGCGCGTTTGATGGTGACAAAACGTGCCGACGGGAAGAGTTGGCGGATGAGAGGCCGGTGAGATGGCTGCACATAGGAAGAATGTCCGCCGATGACAAAAAGTGTCGGCCCCTCATAACGGGAAGCATCGGGTACTGGCGGCCAGGATTCGATCTCGGAGAGAGACGATGCGATTTCGGCAAGGCCGATCCGCCAGTAAGGCACCGTGTTGAAGCGAAGATTTTGTAGCAGAAACCCGCGCAAAGCAGGATCTTCGATCGAAGCGGCAAGCTGCTTATCCGCTTCCGCGCGCGTAAGCCCCGGGCGCAAAGGCAAACGCAACATTGCGGCGATTTCGGCATGATGACGCGGCGGATACGCAACCGGCGCAATGTCGCCTACGATCAACCGTGAAATCAGGTGCGGATGTTCTAAAGCCAGCCGCATTGCCGTTTTTCCGCCCATGGAATGCCCGATCAGCGCACACGGCAATGCGTTCAGCGCAACGAGCGTTTCTCTTACGTCTTCCGCAAGCGTTGCATAATCCATTCCCGGAGCATGAGGGCTTTCGCCATGATTGCGCAAATCCATGGCCAATACGCGCCAATGCAAGGAAAGGCGCTTTTGCACCGTGCCGAAGTTTCGCGCAGAGCCGAACAGGCCGTGCAGCAACACAACCGGATCCCCCTCGCCGCGCGCAATGGTATGCAATTGCACCATCGTATCCTACGATTGTTCTGCCCTACGATCGCCGCCGCTTCGGCCAAGCAACGACGCCGACGCCGCTTAAGATCAGCAAGCCGCCCACGACCAAATCCGCGTGCAGAGGTTCGCCCAACCAGAATGTCGCGAGCAAAAGCCCCACGATCGGCGTTGCCAGAAATCCGACGGAAGAAACAATCGCCGGGAGCGTGGCGGCCGCCTGCATCACACACCATGTGCCAAACGGCCCGCCGATGAGGCCCACGATCAGAACTGCCGCGTATCCTTTCGCGCCCCAATGGCCGGGGGCTTCGAAAAGAACGCGCGGCAGGAGCACAAGCGTGGCCAGCCCAAAGCACCAGGGCAGAATTTCCAACATGGAAAGCCGCGGCGGGTAGCGCCGCACGGTCACGATCGCCACTGCCCAACAAAACGCCGCTGCAAGTAGGAAAATGTGGCCGAGCAGAACCCCGGGCGCTGCCCAATTGATCGCCCAAGGGCCCAGCATCACCGCAACACCTCCAAGCCCCAGGCCCAGCGCAACGATCTGTGATGTGGAGATGGGCTCCCGCAACAGAAAGAACGCCAGCGGTGCGACGAAGAGAGAAGTCGCGTTTGAGAGAATGGAGGTTCGTCCCGCCGGCACCCAAGCCAGCCCGGCATGGGCAAGCGCCATAAAGGCGGCAAGTTGAAAAAGACCAACGCTGAGCAAGGCCGGGAGATCGCGCTTGCCAGGCCATTTCAGGCGGCCCAACACGGCGAGCAAAACCATGCTGATCAGAGCGGACAGGGCCATGCGCCCTTCGGCAAACCAAAGCGGCCCGGCCCCTCCCGCCAAAGCGATTTTGGTCAAAGGCCAATTCGTGCCGAAGAGAAGCACGGCTCCGCCGAGCGCTGCCAGCCCAGAGATAGGTACATCGAACTCGCCGCGGAACTCCGCCGTTGCGCGCGATGGGCCGAATGTTTTACTCAATCGGCGACCCGCAAAACTATTTTGCCGATATGCGCCCCGCTTTCCATCAGGCGATGCGCCGCAGCGGCTTCGGCAAGCGGAAAGACGGCATGGATGACCGGCGCACATTTCCCGGCTTCCAAAAGCGGCCAAACATGCTCCTGCAACGCCGCGGCAATCGCCCCTTTTTCGGCGGTCGTGCGCGGTCGCATGGTGGAACCGGTGATCTTCAGCCGCCGCGTCATAACGGGGAGAAGATCAAAATGTTCGACCGTCGAGCCGCCCAAAAATGCAATAAGCACCAACCGGCCCTTGGCCTTTAAACAGCGGATATTTCGCTCGGCGTAAGGCCCGCCGACCATATCCAAAACCACATCCACGCCGGCACCCTCGGTCAGTCGTTTTATTTCTTGTGCGAAATCCTGCGTGCGATAGTTTATCGCCGCAACCGCGCCCAAACGCACACAAGCTTCACACTTTTCCTCCGTTCCCGCTGTGACGTAGATGCCGGCCCCGAATGCGCGGCCCAACTGAATTGCCGTTGTGCCGATGCCGCTTGATCCGCCATGCACCAGCGCAGTTTCGCCCGCTTTAAGCTCTCCCAGTTCGAAGAGGTTCGCCCAAACGGTAAAGAAGGTCTCCGGCAATGCGGCCGATTGAATAGCGTCAAACCCGCGCGGCCAGGGCAGACATTGTGCGGCAGGAACGGCGCAGAATTCGGCATATCCGCCGCCATTGGCCAATGCAGTCACCCGATCGCCGACTTTCCATCGCTCCACGCCTGCGCCCAATTTCACGATCTCACCGGCCACTTCAAGCCCCAGAATCGGGCTTGCCCCGGGTGGCGGTGGATAGCGCCCCTGTCGCTGAAGCACATCCGGCCGGTTGACCCCTGCCGCGAGAACGTGAATCAACACTTCGCCCGCCCCCGGGGTCGGCACCGGCCCCGATACCACGCGCAAGACCTCGGGGCCGCCGGGCTGCTCCACCGCCACGTGACGCATACTTTGAATTTCGGTCATCGTCCTTCCTGCCCTTCGAACTTTCCTTCGAAAGGTTCATGACGGAGGCGCTTTCGTCAAGTCTGGCAATTTGCCCAACAGCAATAAACGGCACTTTCCGGATTTGTGAATTCTATTACCTCTCGGAGAAGCTCCGTTTCGAATGACCTTCCGCACTCGAAATTACGGGTTCGATTCCCGCGGCAATGCCAAGTCGAACAAGTTCCGGCAAGTTGCGTGCTCCGGTTTTTTCCATCACTCTCGCACGATGAATTTCAACGGTGCGCGGGCTGATCCCGAGTTCCAAGGCAATCGCCTTATTGGGCAAGCCGGCGATAAGCCCGTGAAGCACTTCGCGCTCGCGAGGGGTGAGTTGCCCAAGGCGCTCTACCGCCTCCGGCCTTGTTACCGGCGCCGGAGCAGCCGAGGCGAGCGCAGAGCGAATGCTTTCCAAAATAGCATTTTGATCGAAGGGTTTTTCAATGAAATCGACCGCTCCTGCCTTCATGGCCCGTACTGCGAGGGAGACATCGCCGTGCCCGGTGATCATGATGACCGGAACCGAAACGCCCTGAGCGCGCAGGCGCTCCAAGACCGCAACCCCGTCGAGATCCGGCATGCGCACATCCAGCAGCACGCACCCGTTTTGCGGAGGGCTTTTGAGCAACGCCAAACCGGAAGAATACGTGCGGACAGAATAGCCGTTCGTCTCTAACAGAACCTCAAGAGAATCCCTTACTGCGGCGTCATCGTCAACAACGTGTATCCATTCATTCTCCGGCATCGTCGTCCTCTTCGGCTAACGGCATGGTTGCGCACGCCCGCGTACCGGACGTTGGCAATGTCTCAACATGAAGCTGGCCGCCATGCGCTTCCATAATTTCGCGACAAATCGACAGCCCGAGCCCCATACCCTGCGGTTTGGTGGACACGAAAGGCTGAAACAACCGCGCCCCGACTTCCGGCGCCAGTCCCGGCCCGGTATCGATAACGCAGACTTTTGCTACCCCTTGTTGTTTGTCGACCTCGGTGGCAATGGTGATTTCCCGCTTCGGCCAAGCCTGCACCGCTTCGATAGCATTGCTGACAAGGTTCATGACTACCTGCTGGATTTGGACTTTGTCGACCCAAACCTTGGGCGCTGTCGGTTCCAAATCGAAATGAACACGCACATCGTGTTCGCCGGCCCCAATCAGAGCGAGCGCGCTTGCTTCCTGCACGATCTGATTCAGATCTTCCGAGCGGCGCGTCATTTCCCGGCGCGTGAGAAATTCACGCAAATGCCGAATAATGTTTCCTGCCCGCGCGGTTTGTGCAATCGCCTTTTCCAGTATTTCTCGTGCACGCGCCGCTTCTTTGCCTTCGACGCGTTGCAGTATTTGGAGTGCCGCCTGAGTATAATTGGCAACGGCCGCAAGCGGCTGGTTGATCTCGTGTGCCAAAGTTGAAGACATGCGGCCTACGGTGGAAAAGCGCGAAGCATGCAAAAGTGCCGCCTGCAAATCTTGCAACCGCAATTCCTTACGCTGCACCTCCGTCAAATCACGTAAGAACCCCGTGAACATTCTCTTGCCGCCGGGAAACATCTCCCCGACGTTCAGCTCTAACGGGAAGATCGTTCCGTCGGCGCGTTGCCCCACAACGATGCGGCTTATCCCGATAATATGTCGCTCGCCCGTTTCCAAATACCGAGCGATGTAGCGGTCGTGCTGCGACCGATACGGCTCGGGCATTAAAATATTAAGGCTTTTGCCGATGATTTCTTGCGGATCATACCCGAACATTCTTGCCGCTGCGCCGGAAAACGATTGGATTATGGCATGTTCGTCAATTACGATAATGCCGTCGGGCGCCGTAGAGAGCAGTGACCGCAGCCATTCTTCGGTTTCCGCGAGCGCGACCTCCGCCGGTATGCGGTCCGTCACATCGCGCAAAATGGCAAGAAAGAACCGCCCGCTATCTGCCGAAAGCTCCGTGAGCGCCATTTCCAGAGGGAAATGAGTTCCGTCACGCCGGCGGCCTGTCATTTGCCGGCTGATGCCGAGCGCGTCGGCGGCTTGCATGGAGCGCGCCCCGGCAAAGGTGCGGCTGTAGGTGGCAGCATCCCGCGGCGCTAAGAGAACCCCAAGCTCCCGGCCTTCCAATTCTCCGGCAGAATACCCAAACATCCGTCGCACGGCCGCATTGACAAGGCGAATATTTCCATCGCCATCGGTTAAAATAATTCCATCGAAGGCTGCATCCAGCACGGGATATTGCATAGTTCCCATTTTGTTCTCGTTCTCGGCAACTCGGAATAAATTTGGCTGGGATGGGAGTTTCAGAACGACTTATGCCAAGGAGAGATTGCCCTATGCCTCAAGAAGAGGCAAGTTCTCTCATGTTTCCTCCGATATCGGCGCTTGCTTTCGATATAAGCATCCGGGCATGCCATTTTGGCGCCAGTTTGCATATTGATCGGAGAATCCGCCATGCCATATGACCGCAACGAAGACCTTCCGCTCTCGGTTCGGCGTGCTTTGCCGCCCCACGCACAAGATATTTATCGGGCAGCGTTCAATAACGCTTGGCAACAACGCGCTGCCTCCGGCACGGTGGATGAAGCGGCAGTCCATCGCATCGCTTGGGGCGCCGTGAAGCGGCGTTATACCAAAGTCGGCGGGGTATGGGTTCCGCGTTGGGAAAGCGCCGAGAGATAACCGGAAACCCGAGAGCACATCAATCGAAAGAGCCGAGGGAAGCCTCGGGGTTTGCAAGCGGCGAAGATGGGCTTCTCAACCCTTCCCCTGGAGGCTGGGACGGGAAGACCGCGGCTCCGGCAGGCGAGTTCGGCATTGGGGAGGCAAGCTCCCGGCGGGCGCGTTCGTGCGTGCCCAGGAATTCTTCCCAAAGGATCGAGATACTCCGCGCGGTGACATCGGCAACAAGGCAATAACCCTCGTTATGCACGGCGGTTAGGGTAGCCTCCGGCTCTCCGCGCACGCGCTGCACGGCGTTGTTAAGAATTTCGAGACTTGCAAGCAACTGATCAAGAGCAGTCAGCCGGCTGTGTCGCAGCATATCTTCAAGCCGAAGAACCCTTATGCCTTGCGGCAAAACAGCCACGGGATCCCGGCTCAGCTCGAAAAAGACGTTCACAACCGCCAAATGCCCCTGAATGAGGGAAAGTACGGCGCGCGCTTCTTCCAAAGTGCAGGCAACCAAGTGCCGCTCCGGCGGTTGAGGCAAGGACTCGCCTTCATAAAGCCCGAGCGTGCTCGCGATTTGGGCACTCAGCCAACGGCGGACTTCCGGCGGGGCCTGGCGGATTTGTTCCGGTGAGAGGGTTATACCGACCATAGTGTTTGCTCCTCGATATCTCTTCTTATGAAGTTTGCGATGTGGGCTTGACTTCGATCTGCTTTGGCTTTGCTTGAGCGCTTTTCGGAAGCGTCACGGTAAGGACGCCGTTGGCAAACTCCGCCACGATTTTCTCGCGCTCCACCCCTTCGGGTAAGAAAAAGGAGCGCCGGAATTCTCCATAAACACGCTCAGAGAGATGGTAGTTTTTCTGTTTTTCCTCTCGCTCCTCGCGCTTTTCCCCCCTGATGGTTAACGTATCTCCGGAAAGCAGAACCTCGATATCCTTCTCGGTCATACCCGGAAATTCCGCGGTTAATTTGAATGCGCTATCATCTTCCGTAATATCGACAACGGGAGCGGCGATATCGAACGTGCTCTCGAAATGGGCTCTCGAAACCGGAGCCCATCCCAGAAAAGAAGCGAGCCGATCAAACAACCGGTCCATCTCGGCGCGAAACGCATACCAGATCCCGGGCGCATGCGCAGGAGGGACCTCCGCCGGCACCGGATGGGTTATCGGAATGGAGGTATTCGGCATGCAGGCGTCTCCTTCTCACTCGGTCGAAGCGCATGAAAGATTTTTCATATCAAGGCCCGCCAGCTGTTGCTTTGATGCAGCGCAATTGCCGGGTTGATCTCTTTCGGGGGTATTTGCCGCGACCGGCGCGGCTTGCTTGGCAGGGAGCCAGCGAACAAAACCCGTGCCACAGATCCAAACCGCCGCGACGCGGAGGCCTCCTCGGTCGCGCCTCCCTCAGACCAGTAGTGACACCGAGACTGAAGGCCATTATAAATGTTTCTCCATGTCAATGCCGGAGCCTGCCCCATGAACTTGCAGGATCAACCAGGAACATCGTCATCGAACCTCCATAAGGACACCGGCTTAGAAGTTCTCGAAGAAAACGCTTTTTCCTGGCTCATTGCCGTCCTGGAAGCAACGGATGATGCCGTCATCGGGAAAAATCTCGATGGCGTGATCGTATGCTGGAACGGCGCTGCCGAAGCATTGTTCGGCTATACGGCGGAGGAGATCATCGGCCGGCCGATCACCACAATCATCCCACCGGAACGGATCCATGAAGAAACGCTCATTCTGAGCCGGATCCGCCAGGGAGAAAAGCTTGTCCATTTCGTCACGGAGAGAAAATGCAAGAACGGCAAGACCATTCCTGTCTCGCTTACGGTTTTGCCGATCCGTGACCACAACAAAAATATTATCGGAGCCTGCAAGATTGCCCGTGACTTAAGCGAAGCTCGGCAATCGGAGCAGGAATTGCGCCGGCGCGAGGCCCTGCTCCGCTCGGTCCTTGAGACCGTTCCGGACGGGATGATCGTCATCGATGAGCGCGGTATCATACGTGATTTCAGCGTCGCGGCCGAACGCTTGTTCGGCTTTCAAGCCTCCGAGGTAATCGGGCAAAACGTTAGTGTACTGATGCCCTCCCCGTATCGAGAAGAGCACGACAAATATCTTTCGCGCTACCTCGCAACGGGCGAACGCCGCATTATCGGCATTGGCCGCGTCGTCGTCGGCCAGCGCAAGGACGGCAGCACCTTCCCGATGGAGCTTTCCGTAGGAGAAACGAAACTCCCGGAGGGGCACTTGTTTACCGGCTTTGTGGAAGATTTGACCGAGCGCCAAGAACGCGAACGACGCTTTCGTGAGCTGCGGTCCGAGCTTGCGCATCTTGCGCGAGTGAACGAGCTTGGCCAGATGGTATCCGCCCTTGCCCATGAAGTGATGCAGCCTCTCACCGCGCTGACCAACTACCTCAATGCGATGCGCCGCCTGTTGGAAATCGGCAAGCTTGAGAATCTGCGAGAGGCGATGGAGCGGGCGAACAATGAGGTCGAACGCGCTAGCGGGATCATTCGGCGGCTGCGAGAGTTTGTAAGAAAGGGGGAGACAGAAAGGCAGAAGGAGTATCTCCCCAGCACCATTGCGGAGGCAAGCGCCCTGGCTTTGGTCGGCACCGGTCGCGAGATAAAATTCGATATTTGCGTCGCCGAAGATGCCGCGGAAGCGCTGATCGACAAGATTCAAATCCAACAAGTTTTGGTTAATCTTATGCGCAACGCCGTGGAAGCCATGGCAAATTCCGCGCGGCGTGAGCTTTCCGTGAGCGCTGTTCGTGCCGGCGAGATGATCGAGATCAGCGTTGCCGATACCGGCCCCGGCTTACCGGAAGAAGTCCATGCCCGGCTTTTTCAGCCGTTCGTGACCACCAAGCCCAATGGCATGGGAATCGGCCTTTATGTCTGCCGCACGATTGTAGAGGCCCATGGGGGCGAGCTGAGCGCAGATAGGGTTGCTACGGGTGGAACCGTTTTTCGCTTCACAGTGCCGTCTGCCGGAAGCGCAACCGAAAGTTGAGCGGCCTGCAATACGGGAATCTCCGGACTTCTCAGTTGACCTATATCAATGTATCTTATCGATTGTACGCATAAATTTTTATAATCATGGCGTTCGGAAAAGCGCTTTGCGCTACTCGGCAAAAACAGCAAGGCTTTGACAGGATTTCACTCTCCCAAAAGCAGCCAAGAGTGTGCGGCCTTTGGTGTGAAGCGCGCGGCCGAAGCCATGCGAAAGAGTGCGGTTTTTTAAATTTTGCTCTCTCTTACGCTGGTACCTGTTTTCTCTTTTTTGTGGCATTTTCGCAGTGAAGCAAATCTCTTTCTCGCAGGATCACTTTGGCATGGGGATATGCAGCGACAATAACCAACGGAGGCCAATCGCCATCGTGGACGATGACCTTGGGGTGCTTCATTCGTTGAAATTCCTGCTCGAGATCACCGGCCATGAGGTGATGACCTACACCTCGCCTCTGGCGTTTCTCCACGATAGAGAAGCGCATCCCGCATGTCTGATCCTCGATTATGATATGCTGCCCATGACGGGGCCTGATCTTGCCGCACGCCTGAAGAACAACGGGCGAAAAATTCCGATTCTCCTGATGACTGCTTCGCCAAGCTCGGCGATTAGCGCACGGGCAAATCAACTCGGCATCGAAAAGGTGCTCGCAAAGCCGTTAGATGTCGACGAGCTTTTGGCATTCGTGGATCACGCCTCACCCACTTAAGCTGCACAAAACTTCGGCGTTCCTCGCCTGTTATGGCGGAGGGAGGCTGAAGAGTTGCTTCTCATGATCATAGGAGAAGATTCCCGCGTAGCGGCCCCACTCCGTCACGGCAGTGAGCGTGTGCTCGGCGTCGCGGGAGGTAAGCTGATCCTCCAATTCTTCGATAAAGCGGCTCCGCGGCGCCTGATGGCTGGGGCGCTCCTCAAGCACGCGCCGAATATGAGCGGCAAGCGGCACGGAGCGCAGCAAATGCTCCGCAAACAACCGGCTGCGGTGCTGAATATCAGCTGCCGCAAGCGCCCGGCCGGCAGCGGTGATGTGCAAGGTGTTTTCTTTAAAAGCCACGAAGCCCAGCATCCGCGCCACTTCCGCCACTTGAATAAGAGCCGCGGCGTTCAGATGCAGCCGTCTCGCCAAAGTGGAGAGCTCGGCGGTTCCCTCAAACGGAGGCGCTGCCAGAGCGTCGGCAAGCCCGACAATGCGCGAGGCGGAAACAATGGGAAGCCAGCTTGTCAGGCTTACGGTGGGCGCAGCATTGCCTGCCCCAGGGCCGGGACCGGCGCCGGCGCCGGCACCGGCGCGGACCCGGTGTCGGTGCATGGCCGGGGCGGGGCCGGCGGTCATGCGCGCATAGATATCCTCGACAATTGCCCGGAAGGAAGCAGCAAGGCGTTCGCGCGGATGCGGCAACGGAACCTTTATTTCCGCGCCGATGCGACCGGGGTTCGAGGACATCACCAAAATCCGATCGCACATGAAAACGGCTTCTTCGATATTATGCGTCACCATCAGGATCGCACGGATTCCGAGCTTGTTCTCCGACCACAGATCGATCAGGTCCGAGCGAAGCGTCTCCGCCGTGAGTACATCGAGTGCTGAAAACGGCTCATCCATCAGCAATAGCTCAGGGTTCACGACAAGCGCGCGTGCGAAACCGACGCGCTGACGCATCCCGCCCGAGAGCTCACGCGGATACGCATTTTCAAAGCCGGCCAGGCCGATCAGCTCGATGGCAGCTCGGGCACGTTCTTCTGCCAGGGCCTCGGGCACAAGTTCTGCATCCAGACCCGCTTGCACGTTCTCTAGAACCGTAAGCCAGGGAAACAGCGCGAAGGTTTGAAACACCATCGCGATCCCCTTCGTCGGCCGCTGAATCGGTTGCCCCCGAAACAACACTTCTCCGCGCGTGGCAGGCATAAGCCCCGCAATAATCCGAAGTAAGGTGGATTTGCCGCAACCCGAACGGCCCAGGAGCCCGACGATTTCCCCTTCGGTCAAAACAAAGTTGATATCGTCCAGAACCACCTGCGGCCCGGCCGAGGGGTGAGGAAACTCTCGAACAAGATGATGAACACTGAGCAGCGCTTCCCCGTGGCGGGCTTGGTCGGACAAGGCTCGGAGAGCAGCTTCGTCCATCGGTTGATGATCCATCCCTTCAGCCTGACCGATCACTCAAGCCTGAAATGCCGCTCTCCATAAGCATAGAGCGGCCGCCAGACCAGGCGGTTCAGCAAAATGACAAACAGCGACATCACGACAATACCAAGCACGATTTTGGGATAATCCCCTGCCGCGGTATTGGCAGCAATATAGGCCCCCAACCCATGCGCCGATAGGCTCTTCTCACCCCAAGAGACGGTCTCGGCAACAATCGAGGCGTTCCACGCCCCGCCCGATGCCGTGATCGCTCCGGTGATAAAATAAGGAAAAATCCCGGGCAAAAGTGCTTGCCGCCACCATTGCCAGCCGCGAAAACGGAACGTGGCGGCAGCCTCCAAGAGATCGGTCGGATACGCAACGGTGCCGGCAATCACGTTAAACAAAATATACCATTGTGTCCCCAAGATCATCAACGGGCTGAGCCAGATCTCCGGGTTGAGCTGCCACTGAACAATCAGAAAAACCGCGATCGGGAATAACAAGTTGGCGGGAAAGGCCGCTAAAAATTGTGCAAGCGGCTGAATATGTTCGGCAAGCCTTGGGCGAAGACCGATGATGACGCCGAGAGGAACCCAAACCAGGGCAGCGAGCGCGACCAACGCAATCACGCGCAGCAATGTGTAGAAGCCAAGGCGAACAGCGGTTGCGACATCGGACCAAACCAGCTCGGTTGCCACAAAACGAACAACCGTGAGGCTCGCCCAAATGATCAGCGCCAACACCGCCCCATACCAAACAAGATCCAGCAGTCTCGGCCATATGCCGCCAATGGGGCGATGTTCGCGGGCTTCGAGGGAATTCAGCAGTTTCGCACGCAACAAACGCCGCAAGGCAAAAGAAATCACCATGCCGACGCGCTGGAACAACCAAGACCGCCGCAGCACATAGAGAAACCAAGAGTGAGAAGTACCCCGCGCCGTCTGTTCGAAACGGAACCGATCCGCCCATACCACGAGCGGGCGGAAAAGAATCTGGTCGCAGAGAAGAATTGCGAGCGTCATCGCGAGGATCGCCCAGCCGATCGCACGCAGATCCTGCCGCGCGATGGCAAGCGCGACATAGGAACCGATGCCCGGCAACGCAATCTGGCGCTCGCCTACGCTGATCGCCTCGGAAGCCACAACGAAGAACCAGCCGCCGGAGGCGCTCATCATCATGTTCCAGACAAGGCCCGGAATGGCGAAAGGAACTTCCAGGCGCCAGAAACGCTGCCAGGCAGGTAAGCGAAAGGCACTAGCGGCTTCTTGAAGATCCTGCGGCACGGTCCGCAGCGCCTGGTAAAAGCTGAACGCCATATTCCAGGCTTGGCTTGTAAACACGGCAAATACGGCCGCAAGTTCCGCACCCAGGACACGGCGCGGAAATAAACTCATAAAGAAAACGACGGTAAATGAGAGATAACCCAGAATCGGAACGGATTGGAGGACGTCGAGCAGAGGGATCAAAATGGGCTCGGCACGCCGACTCTTAGCAGCCACGGCCCCATAGGTGAAGGTGAAAAGCAACGAGGCCAGCATTGCCGCGGCCATCCGGAGTACCGTGCGCACGGCGTATTCCGGCAGGCGCGCGGGGTTGAGGTTGATCGGCTCCGTGGTGATTTTTTCAATTGGGGCGAGCGCACCCATCAAACCCAGCCCAAAGGCGGCGAAGAGGCCAAACACCAAAAGCGCGCCGGTCGCGTCCCATACCCACGGGAATCGTCTCTCGCGAAGAAAGGCGGGGGCGAATAATAACGGCATGCCGCCGATCTTTCGCAATTGCCGCAATTTCGGTCAATGGCATCTCGACGACAATCGATCTTGATCTTGCGCAACGCGCCGGCCATCTGAACAGGATAGCGAGACGGCTCATTCGAGGAGAAGAAAATGCCGAAACGCAAAAGAGATCCGGAAGCAGCTATCCGCAAGCGTGCCGAGCGTATGTGGAAACAGGACGGTTCCCCGCCCGGGCGGTTCGATGAATACCTGGAGCGGGCACGCGAACTGCAAGCCATCATCGACAACCCCACAGCGGGCGAGCTTCCGAACCCGATTGTGGAGCATCACGGCGAGATTCCTCCGCCCGAACCGGTGGAAGAGGCCGAGATTCAGGAAAATTTGGGAGAGTTTCCGGCCGGGACGCTGACCGACCAGGGCGATCGACTGCAATTCCCCTTGCCCAAGAAAAAAGCTCGGAAACTTTTGCGCGAAAGCTAACCCATGGGCCGCTCAGCTGCGTTTGAGCAAGCGGCGGAGTTCGGCAAGCGGACGCGTGTTGAGCACATCTTCGGCTTCCAGCCATCCGCGGCGCGCTTGGCCCAAGCCGAACCGCATAAAGCCGAGCTCTTCCGGGCGGTGCGCATCGGTCGAAATCGCCACTTTAAGCCTGAGTTCCTTGGCAAGCCGGCAGTGAACATCGGTTAAATCAAGTCGCTCGGGCTGGCCGTTCACTTCCAGATAGCAGCCGCGTTCCAGCGCTCCGCGCATGATACGCTCCATATCTATGGCGTAAGGCGGGCGGGTGCCGATGAGCCGGCCGGTCGGGTGCGCGAAGATATTGAAATAACGATTGTCCATCGCCCGCAGCACCCGCTCGGTCTGCTTTTCCATCGGCAATTCGAATCGCGAATGGATGGACGCCACGACCAGATCGAGCCGTTTCAGGATACTATCGGGCAAATCAAGCCTGCCGTCTTCCAGGATGTCCACCTCAATCGAAGCCAAGACGGTGATGCCCGGGTTGGTGGCATTAAAGCGCGCGATTTCTTCGATCTGCTGCGCAAGGCGCTTCTCGTTCAACCCGTGCGCCATGGTAACGCGCTTGGAATGGTCGGTAATTGCAATGTAGCTGTAGCCGAGGGAAGCGGCGGCCTTTGCCATCGCAGAGATGCTCGCGGCGCCGTCTGTGGCGTTGGTATGCATGTGAAGATCCCCGCGAATCTCGGCCGCTTCCACAAGCTTCGGCAACTTGCCGGCGCGCGCCGCCGCGATTTCGCCTTGGTCTTCCCGGAGTTCCGGCGGAATGAAGGGAAAGCCAAGCCGCTGGTAAACCTCTGCTTCGGTCCTTCCCGCCAGTCTTCGCTCACCGCGAAACAATCCGTATTCGTTGAGTTTCCAGCCATGATCGACGGCGATTTGGCGGAGCGCGATGTTGTGCGCCTTCGATCCGGTGAAGTACATCAGCGCGGCGCCGAAGCTTTCCTCCGGCACCACCCGAAGGTCCACCTGTAATCCGCCGCGCAGGATAACGGTGGCGCGTGTTGGGCCGCGCTCGACCACCTGCGCGACATCCTCATAGCTGGTGAAGCGCTGCATCACCGGCTCGGGCGACTCAGCGGCGACGACAATGTCAAGGTCGCCCACCGTTTCCCGGCGGCGCCGAAAACTTCCGGCGACTTCGGCCGCCATCACCCCTTCCGCACTGCGGAGTGCCGCAAGCAAAGGGGTTACGGTCTGCTCGGCAACCGCGAGCCTGGTTCGTTGCGGCTGGCCGGCGCCCTCGGCCAGAGCACGGCGCAGCTTCGCCTCGATCTCCGGGCCGAAGCCCGGGACATCCCTAAGCTTGCCCGCTTCCAAAGCCGCCGCGAGTTTTGCAACGGAATCGATCCCGAGCGCTTCATACAGCGCATGCACCCGTTTTGGCCCAAGCCCAGGGAGCGCAAGCAGCGCCGTAATCCCAGGCGGGGCTTGGCGTTCGAGCTCCTTCAGAATCGGCAGCTCGCCGCCGCGGGCAAGAATGGCAATCTTTTCGGCAAGATCTTTGCCGATTCCGGGAAGCTCATCGAGACTCTCCCCCGCCGCGACCATATCGGCCACGTTGCGCGGCAGCTCGCCGATAAGGCGCGCCGCCCGCCGATACGCGCGGACGCGAAACGGATTTGCGCCTTCGATGTCTAAAAGGTCCGCAACCTGCTCAAGCTGCTTGGCAATCTCCGCATTCAGAATCGGCATGCGTTGCACTCCCCCCGGCATTCTGCTTGCATATCTTAGCCAACTCGGCATTGATCTTGGTCATATGCGGCACGGCAAAACGGCTCTATGCTCGATCACAAAAATGGAGAAGATCGCAATGCAAGTGCCTGTGCAGATTACCTTTCGCCATATGGATCCCTCCTCTTTTGTCGAGGAACAGATCCGCAAAAGAGTGGATGAACTGGAGGAGTTCTACCCGCGGATTACGGCTTGCGATGTAGTGCTCGAAAAAGACCACCGCCGCCATCGGCAGGGCAATTTGTTTCATGTCAGGGTAAGGCTGGAAATCCCCGGGCACACCATCGCGGTGAAGCGCGAGCCTCCCGAACATCACGCGCATGAGGATGTACGTGTCGCCGTGCGGGACGCTTTTGACGCCGTGCGCCGGCAGCTCGAAGACTATGCCCGCCGCATGCGCGCCGATGTGAAAACTCATGAGACCCCGCAGATCGGACGTATCACCAAAGTCTTTCCGGAGCGCGGCTACGCCTTTCTCGAAACCGAGACGGGTGATGAAGTTTACGTGCATCACAATGCCGTGGTGAATGGCGGTTTCGCCAAGCTCCAAGTCGGCATGAAAGTACGCTATGTGTTGAGCCCTGATCCCGGGGAAAAAGGCGCTCAGGCAAGCACCGTGGTGCCGCTTCCCTAAGAGCACATCATGTTCGGGGGTTCAGATTGAGGTTGCAATGGCGCGCATGCTCGAGCAAAGCCTGCTGCTGACGGACCTCTACGAACTCAGCATGCTGGAGGCCTATATCGCCCACGGCATGACGGAACGGGCAAGCTTTGAACTCTTCGTGCGCAAGCTTCCGCCGGAGCGCCAGTTCCTTCTGATGGCAGGCCTCGAGCAGCTTGTTGATTTTTTGGAAAATGCGCGCTTTTCGCCCGAGGAGTTGGCCTGGCTTCGGGCAAACGGCGATTTTTCGCCCGAGTTTCTCGATTACTTGGCTAATTTTCGCTTCACGGGCGATGTCGATGCACTTCCGGAAGGCACCGTTTTCTTTCCCGACGAGCCGATGATTCGCGTCACCGCGCCGCTTCCGGAGGCGCAACTGATGGAAACGCGGCTTCTCAACCTCCTACATTTGCAAACCGTCATTGCCTCGAAAGCAGCCCGCATGGTGCTCGCCGCACCGGGCAAGCAGCTTGTTGATTTTGGGCTGCGGCGGGCACACGGCGCCGAGGCAGGCGTTCTGGCGGCCCGTGCAAGCTATCTGGCCGGCTTTGCCGCATCCGCCACGGTGCTTGCGAAGCGGCTCTTCGGCATCCCGGTTGTCGGCACCATGGCACACTCCTTCATCGAGGCACATGACGACGAGGCGCTGGCTTTCACGCGTTTCGCTCACGTACGGCCGCAAGGGCTCACCTTGCTCATCGACACTTATGACACCGAACGTGCAGCAGCCATCGTGGCCCAACTCGCGCCGCGCCTGCACGAAGAAGGGATCGAGGTTTCTGCCGTGCGGATCGACAGCGGCGACCTTGCTTCTCACGCACGGCGCGTGCGCGCGATTCTTGACGCCGCGGGCCTTCACACGATTCGCATTTTTGCGAGCGGCGGTCTTGACGAGCATGCGCTCCGGGCGCTTTGCGCGGCGGGGGCGCCGATTGACGGTTTCGGCATTGGCACGAGCTTGACCACGTCTTCCGATGCGCCCGCGCTGGATTGCGCATATAAGCTGCAGGAATATGCCGGTCGAGCGCGACGCAAAAAAAGTGAGGGCAAGGCGACCTGGCCCGGGCGAAAACAAGTCTACCGGCGTTATACGCCTGACGGCGTGATTGCCGGAGATATTGTGGCGCTGGTCGATGAGCCGATGCAAGGCGAGCCGCTTTTGAAGCCTGCAATGCGAAACGGCCGGCGCGTCGAAAGCCTCCCCGGCCTAGAAGGAGCGCGTGCCAGAGCAGCCGCGTCGCTGGCAAGCCTACCGGAACCTTTGCGAGAATTGCAACCCGGGCAGATTCCGGTGGAGATCAGCCCCGGCGTGCGGGCTCTTGCGGCTGCGCTTGACCGAGCCATGGGGGTTGCCGACGCAAATTAACCTTCCTTACGCGATCGAGCAGAATAATCTGCTTCCCGCACCGAGTGGGCAGCAGGCTGCAACCTTCGCGCAGAGTAACGGTGGCGCCGCCGACTTTTCTTGGGAGCAAAAGGACGTCATCGAATTTCTTTCGCGAGGGGAAAGTTACGGCCTGCCTGATGAACCGGTCGAGCGGATTGTCACGCACGGCGCTATCATCTTTCTGTTAAAAGATCGGGCGTATAAACTGAAGCGCGCAATCTGCTTCGCTTCTCTGGACTACACCACCGCGAGCTTGCGCAAGCAGGCATGCTATGCCGAGCTGCGGCTGAATAAGCGCGCCGCCCCCCGGCTCTATCTCGATGTTTGGGCAATTCACCGTGATCGGAACGGTGTATTGGCCTTCAACGGTCCGGGGCCTGCGGTAGAGCATGTGGTCGTGATGCGCCGCTTCGCCCAAAGCAACCAGTTCGACGTTCTGGCCGAGCGCGGTTGCTTAACCCGCCAGCTTGTCAGCGCGTTGGCCGCGGAGATTGCGCGTTTTCACGGCGCCGCCCAACCGAGCCGAGCATTTGGCGGCGCCCAGGGTATCCGCTGGGCGATTGCGGAGAATTTTCGGGAGCTGGAGCGCCTGGCTCCGCTTCTCAAGAAATCTGCGGTTTCCGCGCTTCGCGGCGAGATGACGGCAAGATTTCATCACCTCATCCCCGTGCTCGAGCAACGCCGGAATCGCGGTTTGGTGCGGCGCGGACATGGCGATTTACGCTTGGCGAATGTCTGCCTGTTCGAGGGCAAGCCCACTTTGTATGATTGCATCGAATTTTCCGCTCCGTTGGCCTGGACAGACGTTCTCTATGATCTCGCCTTTCTCCTCGTCGACCTCGATCTCCGTGGGCATAGCGATCTGGCCGCTCTTGCTCTGAAGCGCTATCGTGAGATTGCGGGAAACGTGGATGATTTCCAGGTGCTTCCGCTTTTTCTCGCGTTGCGTGCTGCCGCGCGCAGTTGGACACTGGCGGGCAGCGCACTGAGGCGGCAAGAGCCGCACGAAGCCCGCAGCCGGCTTCAGCGTGCGCAAAGATACCTCGCCGCAAGCTATCGCTACCTCGCCGTACCACCGGCGTGGCTACCTCAGGGAACCGATAAAACTCGAAGGATGTCGCCATGAGCCCTCGCCCGTTATCGCTTTTTGCTCTTTCCACGACACGCCCGTTCGGTGAAAAGGTTGCGGCGTGGCTGGAAGTGCCGCTTGCTCCGCTGGAAGAGCGCGAATTCGAGGATGGCGAGCACAAAGCCCGCCCTTTGCAGGACGTGAGCGGGCAGGATGTCTTCGTGCTTCACGCCCTTTATGGCGAGCCGGGCCATTCGGTGAACGACAAGCTCTGCCGCTTGCTCTTTTTCTGCGGCGCGCTGAAAGATGCCGGTGCCGAGCGGGTCACGGCGGTGCTGCCTTATCTTGCTTATGCGCGCAAGGACCGTCGCACCAAGGCACGGGACCCGATCACCACGCGCTATGTTGCGGCAATGTGTGAAGCGGTCGGTATCGATCGCGTCATCGTGGTGGAAGTCCATAACGTGGCGGCATTTGAGAATGCGTTTCGCTGTCCCACAATTCATCTGGAAGCAGCCCCGTTATTTGCCGAGTATTTCGCCTCCCTGCTTCGGGACCAGCCTATTGCGGTTGTTTCCCCCGATCCCGGAGGTGCAAAACGGGCCGAACAGCTGCGCGAGCGCCTGGAAGCACTCACTGGGCGTGAGGTCGCGAGCGCCTATGTTGAGAAGTTCCGAAGTTCCGGCGTTGTTACGGGGAGTTGGCTTGCCGGCGACGTGCGCGGAAAGACAGTGATTATCGTCGATGATTTGATCAGCACCGGAACAACTTTAATCCGCGCCGCCAAAGCATGCCGCGCGCAGGGAGCAGGGCGCCTGTTCGCCGCGGCAGCGCACGGGCTCTTCATTGGCGGGGCCCCTTCCTTTTTCGAGGAAACCGCATTCGAGGGCATTGTCGTGCTCAACACCGTGCCCCCCTTTCGGCTTGCTTCTCAGACAGCCGGCGTAAAACTCACGGTTCTCGATGCCGCCGGAATGATTGCGCAGGCGATTCTCGGCTCGCGGGATATCAGATAGTTTTGCTCAGATCGGCTCTCCGGGGGCGGGCCACATTGCGCGAATATGCTCGGGGAGCGATCTTTGTACTTTTTCGATCTGTTCCGGCGTCACATGGCGGCCGAGGACGGCGAACACGCTGCGCACGGCTTTTCTGACGTTGACCGGGCGAATGCCACCCAGATCGTTGCTGACGTAAGTCAAGAACTCCTCTTCCGTGTAAATTTTCGCCGGCGCGTGACCAGGGCGGAAGTGTTCATAGTATGCGCCGCGCACAAGAAGCGGCAACTGGGTGCCGAGATGGGCCGCCAACTCTATCGGCAGCCGATCACGGAGCGCTCGCAACACCGCGCCCAGTACATGCCAGGCGACATGCCGGTCCGGCCCTAGGGTTTCTTCTATTTCACCAAGCCATGTGTTGGTGATCTGCAACGTCCGATCGAAAACGTCTAAGCCTGTGCTCATGGTTGTCTCCTCAACTCTGTTACGGGCACGCGCTTCACCGAGCGTAGGTGTGGACGAGCGCGCCCTATATGACCCAATTGACCAAACATCATTTGGCCTCGGCAGTCATTGATACAGCTCAAAGTGCAACCCTCCGCCGCAAAAACCGGGCATAATATGGAATCGGCAAGCCCGGCCCCGCGGCGATGCTTCGCCACCGGCTGCCAGACGGGGGGACCGAACCCTTCTTCTACCCCGGAAATCTCCTTGGGGTGATGTTTTCGGCAGACTTGTGTCGCGCCGGAGGGTGTGTAATATTCGCTTGCGCCATGTCTTACGATGCCAAGAACGGCTTGCGCATAAGAGTTGCCGGCCTTTTTGCAGGCTTGGTCGTTGCTAACATCCTCGCCTGGATCTGGGCGTTGATTGCATTCCGGCATTATCCGGTGTTTCTCGGCACCGCATTTCTTGCTTACAGTCTTGGCCTGCGTCACGCGGTGGATGCCGACCATATCGCCGCTATCGACAATGTTACCCGCAAATTGATTGCCGAAGGCAAGCGCCCGACAACAGTTGGTTTCTTCTTCTCTCTTGGGCATTCAACCATCGTCTTGCTTGCCTCCGTTGGCGTTGCCGTCGCCGCGACAACATTCAATGCGCGTTTCAGCGCCTTCCGCGACTTTGGAAACATTATCGGCACTTTGATCTCATCCTTGTTCCTGCTTGGGATCGCCATCGTAAATGTTGTTATTTTGGTGAACGTTTATCGCGTATTTAATTCTGTAAAAGCAGGTGGTTCGTACACGGAAGAAAGCCTTGATCGACTGCTGGCCGGGCGCGGATTGCTGACGCGATTGTTTCGCCCGCTCTTTGCTTTGATCCGAAAGAGCTGGCAGATGTATATCATAGGTTTCCTCTTCGGGCTTGGGTTTGACACAGCAACCGAGGTAAGCCTGCTTGGCATCTCCGCAACGCAAGCCGCGCAAGGAATGCCGATTTGGTCTATCTTGGTCTTCCCCGCCCTGTTTACGGCAGGCATGTCGCTTATCGATACGGCGGATAGTATCCTGATGTTGAGCGTTTATGCTTGGGCGTTCGTGAAACCGGTTCGCAAGCTTTATTACAATATGGCGGTCACTTCTGTCTCGGTGGTCATTGCCTTGGTCGTTTGTGCCATTGAGGTAGCCGGGCTTCTTTCCGACCAGCTTTCGCTGGAGGGGTCCTTCTGGCGGATCATTGGGGTGCTGAATGATAATTTCGGCACGATCGGTTACCTTATCATCACGATTTTCGTGTTGATCTGGATTGCATCGGTTTTCGTCTACAGGGCACGGAATTATGCGAACCTGCAAACAGATGAATAAGCCTAAGACCATTCTATCGGTATAGGCCGCAGTTCTCCGTAGAACCTCAAGAAAAACAGGGCGATCAACTTGTTTATCGGTCATCTTGTCGGAGCGGAATTGGCAGCTGCGTTAACGCCGCACACGCCGCTTTGGGTATCTTTGACCGGAACAAGTTTTCCAGATTTGTTGTGGGGGGTTACCGTCCTCACCGGTCTTGAAAAGGTGGAAATCGACCCGGCCTCTCCTTTGCAGAGTCGTATCCGGTTTGAGTATTATCCCTATTCCCATTCCCTTGTGCTTGGCAATATTCTGGCTTCTCTTCCGGCATTACTGATCGGACTTTACTGCCGCTCGGTAACAGCGGCAATTGTCTTTGTTCTTGCTTCCATCTCGCATTGGCTCTTGGATGCAATCGTTCATTTGCCGGATTTACCCGTGCTTGGCTTCGGCAAGGACGTAAAAGTCGGCCTTGGGTTATGGCGCCATGGGGCGCTCGCCTTCGTGGTGGAATACGGTCTTGTTGTCGCCTTTACCCTGGCACTTCAGCCGAAGCAACAGTGGGCTGCAATTCTGATCGCAAGCTTTGTTTTTCATGCAGCCAACGCCAACTCCTTCTTTGGGTTTACCCGAACAAACCCGGTAAAATCTAGCCGCACTTATGCGGTGATGGCACTCGTGGGGTTTATTGCGCTGATTTTGGTCTTCGATTGGATTTTGTGAGATCTCGCCTCAGAGGTGAAAAACCGAACCGTTCACGCATTTTCGTAAAGAATCTTCGCCAACAGAGCGGGGGGCAAAAAAGCCTCTCGCTCACCGGCTGGTTTTGCTTTGGCTATGCCTGCCCGGCGCGCCGGACCCTTCCTTTGCCGCGACACCTGCATTATTTGGGCTTGCTTTGCCCCAAGCATTTGCGAAAATAAAGAATTATGGGAAATCTTGATCTGAGTGTTATCGGCAATTGTTCGGTTGCTTCCCTGATTACGCCGAAGGGGCAGCACGTTTGGTTCGGCTTTCCCTCCTTGGACGCCCCGCCGGCTTTCGATGCGCTGCTCAGAGAAGAACCGGCGGAGCGGGGCTTTATGGATGTAGAGCTTGCCGGCGGCATCGTCGCGCATCGCCAGCGCTACATCGAGAACACTGCAATCACGGAGACCGTACTTGTAGGGCAAACCGGAGCGAAGGTTCGCATCCTCGATTTCTGCCCGCGTTTTAATCGCTACGGCCGCATTTATCGTCCGCCGATGATCGTGCGCAGGATAGAACCCCTCGCCGGCCGCCCCTATATTTCCATTCGGGTGCGCCCGTCATTTGATTACGGCGCGAGCATTCCTTCAGTAAGCATCGGGAGTAATCATCTCCGCTTCGTCAGCCCCGATACGACATTGCGCCTGACGACCGACGTATCGATTAACTTCGTTCTTCATGAAACTTCTTTTGTGCTTGATCGCCCCCATACATTGGTTCTGGGAGCAGACGAGGTCTTGCCGGAAAACCCGGAGCGGCTGGCACACAATTTGTTTATCGATACGCGTGCCTATTGGTACAAATGGGTCCGCGATTTGGCAGTGCCGTTTGAGTGGCAAGAAGCCGTTATCCGTGCGGCGATTACGCTAAAACTCTGCAGTTATGAAGATACCGGCGGCATTGTAGCGGCTCTCACCACCTCTATCCCGGAAGCGCCGGGGTCGGGCCGAAATTGGGATTATCGATTCTGCTGGCCGCGCGATTCCTTTTTCACGATTACGGCGCTCAACCGGCTTGGCGCTACCATTACGATGGAGCAATTTATTCGCTATCTTATCAACGCGGTGATACGCGATGGGCGCCCTTTAATCGCGCCGCTTTATCCGATTACGCCTGCGGCTGAGACGGAAGAAAGGATTGTTGAAACGCTTCCCGGTTTTCGGGGCGACGGGCCGGTTCGGATCGGCAATGCCGCTTCCCGCCAAAGGCAAAACGATGTCTACGGCGCGGTGGTCCTGGCCGCGCAGCAAATGTTTTGGGACCGACGGCTTCCCCGTCGGGGCGATGCGAATCTTTACCGCCAGCTTCGCCGTGTTGGTATCGGCGCCCGTTGGGCGGCGCTTAAGCCGGATGCCGGATTGTGGGAGTTCCGCACGCGCCCCGGGATACATAGCTTCTCTGCGGTGATGTGCTGGGCGGCCCTTCATCGTCTCGGCCACATTGCGCGCCTCGTGGGCAAGGAAACCGACGCCGACGGCTGGTACAGCCGGGCAGCGACGTTACGGCGGGCGATACTTTCTCGCGCAGTTACCCGCGAGGGCTGGTTCTCCGGCGTGCTCGATACGGAATTCGTCGATGCCTCTGTGCTTCTTTTGCCGGAACTCGGCTTTCTCGACGCGAGAGACCCTATTTTCCTGCGTACTCTCGCCGTGGTTGAACAGCGGCTTTTGCACAACGGTTTTGTTATGCGCTATAATGTCGCTGATGATTTTGGCGTTCCAACCACCGCTTTTCTGGTCTGCACCTTCTGGTATATCGATGCTTTAGCACGGGTCGGGCGAAAGCAACAAGCACGAGATCTGTTCCTCAACGTGCTCGCGCGCCGCAACCATGTCGGTTTGCTTTCCGAAGATATCGATCCCGCAACGGGCGAACTATGGGGCAATTTTCCGCAAACTTACTCGCAAGTCGGGCTAATCCTCTCGGCAATGCGGCTTTCGCGAAGCTGGGAAACAGGGCTTGCGCATGGGGACGGGCATGAGGCTTCCCCCGATCCGGAGGCCGAAGCGAAGGCAGCGCAATAAAAAACGCAGCTGACGAGGGCCGTTCCAAGACTAACGGAAGATGCCTGCAATGGTTTTACTTGGAGTATTACACGTCGGATCGGAATACGATAGTGTGGAGCAAGCCTTTCCGATAAATATCCGTCCTACAAATTCCGTGCGATGTAGGCCCCGAAAAATGTGACCAAAAGCCCTAACCCGACGGATAGTGCGGCATAGAGAACCGCCTTCCCCGGCTCGCCCCGTTCCACCAGCAGCAGCATTTCCATTGTAAACGTCGAGAAGGTCGTGTAGCCGCCAAGCACGCCCGTTAAGATGCCGGTCCGTAACACCGGGGAAATGGTCAAGCGCTCCAACGTTTCGACGAACAAAAAGCCCATCAAGAAGGCGCCGAGGAGATTGATGCTCAGCGTGGCGTAGGGAAAATCCGTGCCCCAAATCATCTGCACGAGGTTGGTCATTGCATAACGCGCCCAGCAGCCCAGGATGCCACCGATGGCAACGGCAAGATAAGTCCATACGTGCCTTTGCAACCTTTCGCGCATCCTTCTACACCCGAGCAAAGCCCCGGGGTGATTAACAGCAAAATGCAAAAATTGCCGAGATAGAAAACGAGATGCCCGGATTGAAGCACGCGCAAAGGATCCCTGGCAGCGGGGACGAACAGGGCACGCCTCGAAGCTTCGGAGCGTTAGGGAACCCGAAGGACGATCGTGCGCCGATTCATACTTTGTCTAATGCGCAAACGCGCAGATTTGACAAAATGACAGCAGCTTATCCGATCAGCACGGGAAAGAGGTTACGTACCCGAACAAAAGCCTCCAAGGCACGCGCCCGCCGTTGCGCCCACTGGCCGCGCTTCTCCAGAAATTCGGCCATCTCTGCGAGGCGCTCTTCCGGAATCGGCGGCCGCCCGCGTTCCGACCCAACATCGCAGAGCCGATCCAAAAGATCGATCGCCTTCAACCAATACCACTCGCGTTGGGCCGGGGTGCTCGCGGTGCGCGCGCAAAATGCAATGAGCCGTGCGACGGCCGAGGCAACCGCCTGGCAGGTATAGGTGTCTCGGATATCACCCGCGCACAAGACCATATGAATGACTCTCTGGCGGAACTCTGCCAAGCTTTCCGGCCTTCTATGCTTCCAGCCCGCGTAGGAAGCTTGTATCCTGGCCGCGGTCGCATCGCTGAAATCCGCAGCGATTTGCGGCAAAAGCTCAAGTTGCACCGCATCAATTAAAAGATCGGCTCGGATCCTGTCATGCCCGTCGCGCGTGCCAATGATTCGAGGCGCAAACGGCTTCAGGCGCTGCCGGAAATGATCGGGCATTTCGTCATTAATCGTGATCGCGAACCGGCGGATCACCGACGAAGCGGTCGCCGGGTCGTCGGAATGCCCCTCGCCTGCAAGGAAAGCAACAAAGGACATAATACAAAGCTTACCGTGATTCCGATCACCAGCGCCACGGACAAGCGTGATCTGCTGGTAAAGGTTTTCCATCTGCGTATTCGTAGTCATTGCCGCCTCCTCATGACTTTATGCGTGCTTTGCGGCTGCCGGGAAATTTCGGAATAGCGTCCAAACGAGAAACCCCGCCGGCTTCTATTATGCCTTGACTCAGCGGGCTTGCCACCAACGCGCCGAAAACGCCCTTTGGTCTGGAGCTTGGTTTGCTATCCATAGCCCCCGTAACTCCTCGGGTACCCCAGGCACCCGCGCACTTCGACAGGGTTCTTCGGTCTTACCCCTCAGGCCTCCGAGAGCCCCATCGGCTTTAGGGGTTTAGGTTACTTCCCGGAAGATGGGTGGTCAACTCCTAATCCCCGTCGCAGGGTTAAAGGGGGCGGCAAGCTAGGCCGGAGATGCGCCGGTACGAGGCATTACAGCTGCAAGACGGCTATGTAATTGCTTGTTCTGATCTCAATCAAACCAGGCAAACCAGCCTCCGATCATTCGCAGGTATGGAAGAGCCTTTAACCGAGGCCTCCTCTTCTGGCACAGCCTTTACGGCTCGCCCGATCCAACGGCTTCCGTTGATCGGAACGCCTTCGAAACGCTTCCACCGCGCTAGTTTTGCGATGACGGCCAACCGTTCTCCGGCTCAATAGCCATACCGGAAGTCGGCTCAACCCAAACCAAGTGATCCCGCACTTCCTTTACGCCCGGCGTGTTTTCGGCGACCACGCGAAGCGCCTTACGCTCTCTTTCGTCAAAAATCACACCGTCCAGGTGCACCACGCCGTCATTCACGGTCACCACGACGCCCTCGCGCCGGCCCCAGGGCTGGCGCTCGATCTCGGCCAAAATTTGCTTTTGAATTGCGGTGTCGGAAGCCGCGGTTTCCGTGCGCTCCGCCAGCAATTTGGCAAGCGCGCGGATCAGGTCTGCTCGGCTGATAATACCGATGGGCACGCCGGCGCTGACGACGGGAAGGCGGCGGACATGATGGCGATCCATCAGCCAGACCACGTCTTCAAGAGGGGTATCGGGCGCAACGCTGACCACCTCCGAGGTCATTATTTCCTCTATTTTCCGCGCATTGGCCCGGACGTACTCATAGGCCAACTTGCCGGGGCCGAGCAGAAAAGCGAGCCAACGCGGCCGTTCTTTGGCAGTGCCAAGCTCGGTGCGGTGCAACAAATCGCTTTCGGTGACAATGCCGACCAGCCGCCCCCGGTCATCAACCACGGGTAAGCCGCTGATGCGTTTCTCCAGCATGAGGCGGACTGCTTCTTCAATCGTCGCCCCGGCGCGAACCGTCGCGACATCACGGGTCATAACGTCAGCAGCGTGCATTCATAAGCTCCCTCATTTGTCTATAGTTTGCTTCCGATCCGTTTCCTTTATCTTGCGATAGATCAAGCCCTCGCAAACTCGAGCCAAGCTGCACCTATCGGTATAAAAAAGCAAAAAGGGGGCCGGCAAAGGCATTGCCCTTTTGGCCGCACCGGCTAAAGGATTATATCAACGGCTTTCGGGAATTGTCGAAGGGCGCTTTTCGCCGGAAGGCACGCCTATAGGTATCGGAGCAGGAGGAATCCGCCCAAAAGTGCCGCCAGAAGGGCCGATGTCACGAGCGCCAAGCGTCGCTCGATAAAGTCACGAACCGGCTCCCCCACCGTTCGTACGAGGGCGGCAATCAGAAAAAACCGCGCTCCGCGCGAAATGACGCTCGCGCAAATGAAAAGCCAGAGGCTGAACCCGGCAACCCCCGAGGCGATCGTCACAAGCTTGTAGGGTATCGGGGTTAATCCTTTCACCAGAATAATCCAAAACCCCCACTGGGCATACGCATCTTGAAATTGCGCAAACGCATCGCCGTAGTGATAGGCACGCAAAATCGGTAGGCCGATTTGCTGGAAAAAGGCAAAACCGATGAAATAACCGGCGACCCCGCCAACAACGCTTGCGAGCGTGCAGAGTGCCGCGTAACGCCAGACACGCCGTGGTTGGGCAAGCATCATCGGAAGCAGCAAGACATCGGGCGGAACAGGGAAAAAACTGCTCTCCGCAAAGGCAACCGCCGCAAGCCACCAAGGCGCCTTTGGAGAGCCGGCCAGCGCCAGCACCCTTTGGTAGAATCTTTTCAGCATGCGGTTAAAATTCGACCGAAACGGCAAGTGATCCGAACTGGTGAAGGCCGCCGCGCTGCGTGCGGAACGAGTAGGTTTGGAAAACCTGCGTATACGAGATACGCACGCCCTCATAGATCGCGGCAAATCCGATTTCCAGCTCCCCCTGAAGCGGCTGCAGGGAAACCGAAGGGCTGGTTCGGAAACTATTGCCGTTGATGGTAATATCGTGCGCAACCCCAGAGCCATGGGCGCCTGCAAAGAAATACCAGTCAAACGGCTCAACCGGCGTATATGCGTAATCGCCATTCGGCCCCGGGAAAAGGCGCGGGACTCCGAAATCGGATTGCAAGCCGCGGCCGATGCGAACTACGCCGCCGGTCATTGC
Source organism: Terriglobia bacterium (assembly GCA_023511585.1). Taxonomy (GTDB): domain Bacteria; phylum Pseudomonadota; class Alphaproteobacteria; order Acetobacterales; family Acetobacteraceae; genus JAIMBF01. The sequence continues at coordinate 4,518 of JAIMBF010000009.1, read as the reverse complement.
GTAAATGCGGAGATTGCCCAAGCCTACGCTCAAATCCGGCAACACATCCGTTTCCATACCACCGAGCGAGCCCAGCGAGATCCGCCAGATTCGCGCACTTAAGAATTCGACCAAGGGTTCATCTTGAATTTGATAATCCGCCCAACCTTTCGTCGGTTTTTGCCCGATAATGCTGTGAAACCCGTTTTGAACGATTTGGCCGCCGGCGTCCGGACCAATGAGGCCGGCCATAAGCCCGAGAATACTCCGATGATCCGTGGTATCCTGGATCAAGCCGAGATTGGCGGTGAGCACGCCCGCGTAAGGTTCGTCCGTCGGAGGAGGCAGGAAAACCTTGGTATCAGCGGGAGTATAGATCGACTGGCTGATGCTTGCCGTGAAACGCTGCCTGCTCTCGCCTGCTTCCCCCCAAACGCTGTGGCCGATGTCCGAGAGAAAATCCGGCACCGCGTCGGTAGGAGAGGTATAGCCGAGAAGCAAGCCGTTCACATAATAGCGATCAGGCAGGTTCGAGGTCGTAATCGACGCGTTCTCGTCCTGAAACGTCCATATCGCATGTGGATCGGCCGGCGGCTCGGCGGCCATGGAGTGAGCGGCCAGCCCCTGGCAAACCAAAGCAAACAGCGAGATTACGGTCCGAGCTTTCAGCGTGCGCATCCGACGGCCGACCTCCTGGAACGGTAAAGCGCTACGAAGAGATGAAACCCATCCGGCCAGAACCTTACCTTCCCGGCAGCCGTTTCCAGCCAAGGCCTGCGTTTGAAACAGGCCGACGGGTTATGCCCTTATAATCAGAATCGGAATCGATTAGCACAATACGCTCTGTTTGCAGCACAGAAGCGCATTCGGCAAGAGAATAATAACAGCGGCCCGAAGGCTGCCGCCATATCAGGCAAATGCCGAGTTCAGAGATGCTCGTTAGGGACCGGGCTAGCGCGGCGGCTGAAGTGTAATCCCATAGTGCGCATAAATCTTTGCAATCGTGCCGTCTCGAGTAAGCTGCGCAATCGCCGCGTTGATTGCTTCTCGAAGCTTGGCATCAGGGTGGATCATGCCGACCGCAACATTCCAGCCGAGAAGGGATTCATGATCGTTAAACCCCACCAAAACCACGGGACTCTTCGGGTGCGTCAGGTTGTAATAACTCGCCGTCGTATAATTGATCGTTGCGGCATCGATCTCTCCTTTCTGCAAGGCTTCCAAGGTGTCGTCTTCAAACCCGAAAACGGAAATAGGAACATGTTGCTTGCCGAGGATGACCGAGGCCGCCGAGCTCACGAGAACGCCCACCCGAACAGGATGATTATGGAGATCCTGCCAGCTTCTGATTGCGCTACCAGGCCGCACGACTAACACAACGCCGGTGTGATAATACGGCTGCGAAAGCACCAAATGAGTCTCATCCTGGGCTTCCGGATCTGCGATTGCATCCATAACGACATCGCAATCCGCCCGGCGAAGCTGCGAAGGGCCGATAATCCAATCGGTCGCCAGCCTCACGCCCAGGCGATTGGCGAGTGCTTCGGCAAGTTCAAGCTGAAACCCGGGAGGGTTCGCAGTGCGGCTCGAATACGGCAACGCATTGGGATGCGCGCAAACGGCCAACGTGCCGCGGCTCAAAATCTCGTCAAGAGATTTTGCCCGCGTCGCCAACGGCATAAGCGCAAACAAAAATCCGATCGCGGCTGCGAAATACCCCCGGAATCTCATTGCTTGTCCTCTGTTGATCGTACGGAGCGATGGTCCCTATGGCTGCAAGGAACGAATATAGTGCAATATATTCTGAATTTGGGCGTCGTTAAACGTTTGACCAAAAGCCGGCATTCTGCCTTCTTTGCCGTTCTTGATGCGATTGATGATGAAATCGTCGGAGCGCGTCGACCCGGCAAGCTTTGGGCACCGCCCCGCCTCCCTGCCGCCATTGCTATGGCACCAACCGCAGGATGTGGCAAACAACACCTCTCCGTTCTTTGTCGGATCTACCGCACTTGCCGGCGAGGAATTTGCTGTCTGCGCGGCGGGAGAGCTGCCTGCTTGCTCGGCTTGCGCCACATACGGTTCCGCAAAAAGCAAAATACTCCCAACCAGAGTGCAAATGAAGAACGTAATCTTCGTCATCTCAACTTTCCGAATAGGCACCCAAATAAAAAGGAGCGAGGCTGAAAAGCCTCGCTCCCTTCTATGTCATAGCGATCTTTACTTCAAGGAGTAGACAATCAACGCACCGGCATCGCGCGGCATGCTCTTCCACGGCTCGCCAAACATGGAACCGTAATCGTCGCCTACCAAACCGCCGAACCCGGCCTCGACCGCAATGTATTGCTTGTTGCCGGCCATGTAACTGATGATTCCGCCGTTATGGCCGATCCCATCGTCGTGCGACCAAAGCTCCGTACCGGTTTCTGCATTATAGGCATGCAAAATACCACGTGCATCCGGCACGAAAACCAGATTGCCCGCGGTTGAGAGCACGCTGGCCAGAGGCGGCTGCGGGAATTTCACTTCCCACTTCAGCTTGCCGGTAATCGGATCCCGTGCATCGAGATGGCCATAAATGGTTCCGCTGGGCGGCGGCGCCATCTTGAAGTTGGCTCCAATGTTCAACTGCACCTGCGGTTCCGTGATCGGAGTTGTCTTTACCACCTCAAGCGTGATGCACCATTCGTTGCCGATCTTGTAGTAAAGGCCGGTTTTCGGGCTGTAGGAACCTGAGTTCCAGCTCACCCCTCCTGCGATCGCCGGGCAGAGCGGCTCGCTTTGCGGCCCTGCCGAAAAGTCGCGGCGACCTATCAATTCACCGGTTTTCGGATCGATGCCCTTGACAAAATTATAGTTGTGAACGAGCGGCCAAACATTTTCGACTTTCGCATTTGCGCGATCGTAGACAAAAATGAAACCGCTCTTGTTCGGATGCACCATGTAGTGCTTGCCGCCTCGATCGATCATGACAAATTCGCCGATGGCGCTGTCAAAATCCCAGTTATCGTGCGGCAATTCTTGATGATAGAATTTTAGCTTACCCGTGTCGGGATCGAGTGCAATCACCGAGGTGACATAAAGATTGATCCCCGGGCGGGCACCGTCCGTCTGCCAATTCGGCGACCAGTCATACAGCGGAGACGGGTTGGCCGTGCCCCACCAAATCGTATTGGTTTCGGCATCATAAGTTCCCGGCATCCAGCCGCCGCCGCCGCCAACGCGCCAGGTGTCGTTTCCCCATGTCTTGCGCGCTTCCTCGGTGCCGCCGGTTGTGCTGAACGACCAAATTTCCTTACCCGTGGCGGCATCGACGGCGAAAATCGTTCCCTGGACCGGCCACTCGCCGCCTTGGCTGCCGATAATCACCTTGCCGCGCACGAATAGCGGAGCACCGGTAAACCCGACTGTGAGCTTCTGCGAATTGATCAGCTTGGTATCCCAAACCGGCTTGCCCGTCTTCATATCGACGGCGATCAACCGCCCATCCACCGTGCCGACGTAGATTTTGCCGTCGCCCATGGCGATGCCGCGATTGTAAGGCGAGTGGGTCTGCCGCGCGATCAGCGCGTCATCCAGCTCCGGGAAATATGTCCACAAGACCTTGCCGGTAGCGCCATCCAGAGCGAACAAGCGGCTATAGGAACCCGAGTAATAAACCACGCCGTCCGCCGCGAGCGGCATTGATTGCATTCCGCGGGTGGTCCGGCCGGGGAAATGCATCCACGCCACTTCCAGATTTTTCACATTCGACGTGTTAATCTGACCGAGGCCGCTATAGTTATAGTCCTTGTAAGAACCGTGATACATCAGCCAGTCTTTCGCATCACGGTCGGCTGTCTCCAGGCGCTTTGAATCCACCATCTGCGCCATCGACGCAGTGGTGCCGAGCATTGTGCCTGCAACAAGGGCTGCGGCGAAAGCTATGTTTCTAGACTGTTTACGCATACGCTCTTCCCCCATCTTCACCCGGAACCATTCCCGGGGGTTGCTTTTCACCAGACGACAAGCCTTGCCTGCCGCCGACGGAACACCCTTATTTTCGTCTTTCTATGCAGCAAAAACTGCAGAGATAAGACGCCTACTGCGCCGCACACAACCCGTCTGCCCGCTTTCGGCAGAAAAACGAGCCCGGGTCTCGGCGGCGCCGATGCAACGGGATGAGCCAATGCAACCCGGTCATGCCCAGGGCATTCATTCCCCCGGCAGACTCGGCTGAACGTTCCTCCCGCTTAGCTTGCAAAGATGTAACCTGAACGCCGCATTCAAGCAAGGGCTTCTGTCTCAATGCTGACGATTCTTCTCAGCGAACAGACTGAAATCCATTCTGCGATGTCAATTGCGCTCGCGCAATGAGAGCGGAGCTTGGGGCGAGCGATGGGACTCGAACCCACGGCATCCAGGACCACAACCTGGCGCTCTACCAACTGAGCTACGCCCGCCATCTCATCCGCCCTCTAAGACCATCCCTTCTCGGCGTCAACGGCCTTGCTCGGCTACTCCGGCCAGAAAAGCGCGCCACTTGGCCACCACGCGCTCTTC
>JAIMBF010000083.1 GCA_023511585.1 Terriglobia bacterium | reverse complement strand
GTTGCTTCGGCGCGACCCCTTTCCTCCGATCAGCAGATCGGCGCATTCGCGCGCAAGACAGTGGAATAATGCATAATAGCAAGAGCTCACCGCTCTCCGACAACTCACCATGGTCGGCCTCCGTTTATTGGAAGCCAGTAAAATGCGAGCTGTGTTTAGAAGATCATACGAATTCACGTTTTAACTTGCGCGCTTCATTGCTATTCACAAAACTCAATAACGGGAATTTTTTGATCTCTTTCTTCATAAGATTGGTTTTTAGGTGACGAATGAACCCGACCAGTTCCTCGCGATCCAACTCCGATCTGGGTTTTTCTATTACTACAACAATTTCGACAAAGGCATCATCGTCATCGTGCTCACGTTCCTTGACCCAGATGTCTTCGATTTGCACCCCGGGAAATCTTTCCTCAACGGTGGCGCGGACAATGTCTTTTATTTCACCCATATCCATATTCATTTCCATCGCAGAGAAGCGGTTCTTTTCGCCGCAGCAGACCGCGCTTCCCGCGTTAGATTCCCCGCCTGCACCTTTGCGCCCGTCCGCCCGCTTCGTGCCCGAACGGAGGGCTTGCGCCGTTCTTCCGTTTCCAGACCGACCGAGATCTCGGCCACCCGGACAGCGCAGTCGATCCTATCGGTTGGTGGTTTTTTAACGTTCGGCCCGCGAGGCATGAGCGCTTCCTATCAATTTTTCAACTCAGATGAGACGAAAAAGAAGCGGGAACGAAATGCACATATCTCCCAACGGCGTGATTGAGGTACATGCCGACAACCGCAAAGTTGAAGGCAACGCTGATGCGGTTCATATAGGGTGAATACTCCGGCGTCGGCTCGTAGAGCGCGGCAGGGCCGGCCAGCCCCCGCCAAAATGCACGCCAAAAATCCGGGCTTTGGGGCAGCACCCTGGGATTATTTTCGATCAAAACCACATTCTCCCTTAGGGATCGGGAGGCTGACTTCTCCCGAATGGTCATCTCATGGGTTGGGCAACGCCAACCTATCGCCTTATAGTTTACACGGTTTTCATAGCATAGCGGCCGAAAGCTGTCAACTTATGAGTTAGTTTAGAAAACCGGTTTGTCCATTGCGCTAACATTTTGCATCACGCCGGATATCGCGATGCGCCGGCAGAAAGCAGGCGCATGAGCGGGCGGAGGCTCGGGGCTTCCTCAAGCGCCCAAATGTGCGCGATGCACTCCGCGCTCCGCGCCGCATGCCCGCCGAGCGCGGCGTTATCGCGAAACTTCGCTTCCAACTCGGCATCCGTGAGCGGGCGTTCCAGGCTGCCGCGCGCGTGGTCGACGCGAACCGTCTCGGCTCGGCCGTCTCGTGTGAAAACCGTAACGGTTGCGGCGCCGGGTAGCATCTCGCGATCGCTCTCTGCGCGAACCTTTTCCCGGAGCGCCGAAATTTCGGGATCGTGAACGGCATCGGCCTGAAATTCCGCAACCCCGGCGCGCCCGCGAACCAACGCCACGGCGGCCGCGTGAGCTATACTAACACGCGCATCACGTTCGCTCGCAACCGCCCGCTCGCCCCGCTCCAGCAACAACGGGTGGCCGCGCACGATCACGCCGGCAAGATCGTCCGGCCTCAGGCCGAGCCGCTCGCGCAAGGCGAAAGCCGCATCGATCACGGCATGAAAGACGATACCGGCGGGATAAGGTTTGTAGGTATTGGCACGAAATTCCCAGCGCACGCCGAGCCCGCCGATCATTTCTTCCAAATCCGGAATATCACCCATGGCCCTTGCCCATCCGAGCCTTCCTTCCAGCGCCGTCGGTGCCGCATCGTAACCTTTGCTGGCCAAAAGCGCGGCCAGCAAGCCGTTGCGCGCGGCGTTGCCGACCGAGGCGTTTTTGGCACCGCTGGCAAGGTTTTCGACAATTCCGCAAGAAAGGCTCGCCGCAATGCCGAGCGCGGCGGCTATCTCCGCGGCATTCAGCCCGAGCAGCTTGGCGGATGCAGCGGCCGCGCCGAAAATCCCGCAGGTGGAGGTGATATGCCAGCCGCGCGCGTAATGCCCGGGTGACACCGCAGCGCCGATGCGGCAGGCAATCTCCGCGCCAAGCAGGAAGGCATGGAGAACCGCGGCGCCGGGGAGATCTCGCGCCTCGGCCAGCGCCAAAACAGGCGGCGCGATCGGCGCGGTCGGGTGAATGACCGTTTTCAAATGCGTATCGTCGAAATCGAGAAAATTGCCGGCGATGGCGTTCACAAAGGCAGCGCCCATGGCATCCGGACGCTCGGCCCTGCCGATCACACTGGCTTGAGGAGGGCCGCCGAATTCCTGCATCAGACGTGCCGCGGCCGCAATCGCCGGCTCTCGCGCCACCCCGAGCGCACAGCCGAAAAAGTTCAACAGCGCCCGCTTGCCTTCATGGCGAAGCGGCGCATCGAGCTCTTCCCACCGCGATGCGGCCACGAACCGGCCGAGTATTTCCGAAACACTCGGCTCTTTGGCGGTCGGCGTTGCCATTCTCTTCACATCCCGAGATAAGCCTCGCGCAGGCTCTTATCGGCGAGCAATTCCTCGCGCGTGCCCTGCTTGACCACTTCGCCCGTGGAGAGCACGTAGCCGCGATGGCAGATTTCGATGGCTTCGATCGCCCGTTGTTCGACAATCAGAATGGTTAGCCCCTCCTCGCGATTCAGCCGATGCACCGTTTCGAAAATCGTATCGACAACGACCGGACCCAAACCCATCGACGGCTCATCCAGCATCAGCAGGCGCGGCGCCGAGGCAAGCCCTCGCCCGATGGCCAGCATTTGCTGTTCGCCGCCGGACAGCGAGCCCGCCATTTGGCGGCGCCGCTGCCAGAGGATCGGGAACAAGCCGTAAATGCGCTCGCGTTGCCGCGCGGCTTCGGCACGGTTGCGCACCGCTTCGGTGCCGAGCAGCAAATTCTCTTCAACCGAAAGATCGCTGAACATGCCGCGGCCTTCCGGCACATGCGCGATGCCGAGACGCGGGCGCTCGGCGGGTTTGATCGTATCCAGGCGCCGGCCTTCAAAGTGAATGGTGCCGGCCGAAAGCGGCACCACCCCCGAAATCGCCTTAAAGAGCGTGGTTTTGCCCGCTCCGTTCGGCCCCAATACAGCGACGAACTCGCCGCGCGCGACATGCAAGGAAACGGCGCGCAGCGCGATCAGCCCGCCGTAATGAACCTCAACGCCCTCAAGCTCCAGCATGCTCCACCCAACGCTTGCCAAGATAGGCGGAAACCACTTGCGGCTCACGCACCACTCGTTCGGGCGGGCCGGAGGCGAGGACCTGCCCTCGATCCAACACCACAAAGCGGTCGGCAAGGCGAACCATGGCGTGCATGGTATGCTCGATAATCGCAATGGTCATGCCCGCGGCGGCGAGAGCGCGAATTTGCACCATCATTGCCTGCACGTCGGCGCTTGCCAGCCCGGCAAAACATTCGTCCATCAGAATGAGTTTGGGATCGGCGGCGAGTGCGCGCGCAAGCTCCATCAGCCTGAGCTCGCGATTGGTGAGAAGCGAAGCGGGGACAAGCGCGCGATCGAGCAAGCCGAGGCGTGCCAACGTCGCCCGCGCGGCTTCCAGCGCCTCGCGATCATCCCGATGCGCGCCGAAAGCGCCGACAACGACGTTCTCGAGCAGGCTTAATCGGGAAAAGTATCGCACCGTTTGAAACGTGCGGGCGATGCCTTGCGCACTCACCTGGTGCGGCGCCAGGCCGACGAGCTCTTTTCCTTCCAAAAGCACCGAGCCGGATGCCGGCCGCGCAATCCCGCACACCACGTTAAACAATGTGGTTTTGCCGGCGCCGTTCGGACCGATGATGCCGAGAATTTCGCCTCGCCGCACTGCGAGTGTCACGTCTGTGAGCGCGGAAAGGCCGCCAAAGCGCATCGTCACATGGCGCACCTCCAGCAATGGCGTTGCGGCAGGCTTTTCGGAACTTGCCAAAGGGCTCGATGGCGGCAGTGTCGTTTGCGGAGTGCTTGGCGGAGATACAAGGCGCGGCGCGAGGCGATCCCGCACCGCCCAGTAAATGCCTTGCGGCCGCCAGAGAATGACGGCCATGATCGCAAGCCCGAACACCACGCCCTGGATGCCGGGCAAGACCCCGCCGATGGCGGCATTCAATGCCTCGGAAACCGGGACGAGAATCGCAGCGCCGATCAGCGGCCCCCAAGCCGTGCCGACGCCGCCGAACATGGCAACAATCAACGCTTGCGCCGAGACCAACATTCCGAAAACCGAGGCAGGCGTGACCACCAAGACCACCGCGCCATAGAGCCCGCCCGCGAGGCCCGCCATGCCGCCCGAGATGGCGATCGCAAGCAGCTTGGCGCGAAGCGTTGCGATACCGGCACATTCTGCCGCAAGCTCGTCTTGGCGGATGGCGTAAAGTTTCAACCCCAACCGCCTGCGCTCGATGATCAGACAGACAAGCAGGCTCAACCCCAGGAATCCGAGCAAAATCAGCGGCATGACGCGCGGATTGCCGAATTGCATATAAAGCGCCGGATGGGCTCTTTGCAGCGGAAAAGAGACCTCCATCCAACCCGCCCAGGTAAAGACCGGGATTAACGCCAGCGGATAGGCAAGCATTGCGAGGCTGAAATAATGGCCTTTGAGGCGGAAGGTGATGAAGCCGATCACGACGGCGAGCAGCGTGCTGACGATTCCGCCAAGCACGCAGCCGATCCAGGGCGAGAGGCCGTGATCATGAAACAAGATCGCAACGGTATAGGCGCCGCCACCGAAAAATGCGGCATGGCCGAAACTGATCAAGCCGCCGTAGCCGCCCAGAATGTTCCAGGAAAGCCCGAGCATCGCCCAGATGCAGACGAGCGAGAGCATCAGCAGAGGATAAGAACCGAGGACAAAAACGCTCGCGCAGGCGGCGGCGAGAATGGCGGCCAATACCAGAAGCTCGCGATGCGGCGGGGCGAGAAAGCGCATCAGGCCCGCTCCGCGCTGCGGCCGAAAAGCCCCTGCGGGCGGAGCAACAGCACCGCAAGAAAGACCACGAAAACCGCGGTGTTTTGCAACTGCGGCGAAAGAATGAGCGTGGAGAGTTGTTGCACAATACCGATAAGCAACCCGCCCGCAAAGGCGCCGCCGAAACTCCCCATTCCGCCCAGCACGACGCCGGCATACATGATGATGACGAAATCAAATCCGGTGTAAGGCTGAAACGGATAGAACGTCGCCGTGCAAACGCCGGCAATCGCGGTCAACGCCAAGCCGATGCCGAAAGCAACGCGAAAGGCGCGCTCGATATCGATGCCCATATAGAGCGCCGCAACCGGGTTGCCGGCAACCGCACGCAACCGCCGGCCGATGCCGGTGCGCGTGAGCACCAAGAGCGTTGCGGCCACGGCGACAACCGAAATGACGGCGCTCCAGAAACGCGCTTGATTGACGAACAGCATGATTTGATCGCCGATCAGCGGGCCGATGACCCACGAGCTTTCCGCCGCCGCATTGCCGATGGAGGAAGGTTGCGAGCCGAACACCATCAGCGCGCCGTTTTGCAACACCAGCGAAAGACCGAGCGTAAGAATGAGCTGGCCGGTATGTCCGCTTTCCTCCACCTCCAAGATGCGCGCGCCGGAGACGCGTCGCAGCAGAAGAAGATGCGTCCCCGCCCCGAGGCCGTAAAAGACAACGGCGAGAAGCACCGCCACCCCCATGGCGATGGGAAAAGCATAGGCGCGGCCGGGCGCGAGCAAGGCCACGCCGTTGAGGCCCAGATACATGGCCAGCATCATGAAATCGCCTTGGGCGAAATTGATCACGCGCATGATGCCGAAAATCAGCCCAAGCCCCGCGCACATCAGCCCGTAAAGGCAGCCCAAGAGCACGCCGGCGAGCAAGACTTGCAAGAGCGATTCGACACTATCCAGAAAGGCCATCCCTCGCTCCGTTCGGATCTATGACGGCGGCAGGCGGGCAGGCATCAAGCCGGGCGCGGCCAGGTGAGCGGCGCAAACGCATCCTCTTCCGGCAATACCGTCAGCGGCACGCCGTTCTTCCACTGGAAGACTCCGGGGGGCGCATCGGCGCGGCGGCCGTTTTTCTCGAAGCGGATATGCCCGCCCAGGAACAGCTTGGCCGGGCCTTCGCTGGTATCGGTCGCCAGAAGCGCGGCCATCACCGCGTCGCGATCCGTGCTTTTCGCCCGTTCCAGCGCATCGGCGATGAGCAAAACATGGCCATAGCAGGAGAGCGTATCTTGCACCAACCAAGGCTCACCCGAGCGGCGGCGGAGATCCGCATTCAACGCCGCCTGTTTGCGCGATTCCCAATTGCCGGCAATGCCGATGACCCCTTCCAGATTCCTGGCGCCGAGGTTCTTGAGGATGGCGGGCGTACCCCACGCCGCAGACGGGGCAAGCACCGGCACTTTGCCTTGGCCCAGGCCGAACTCGGTGAGCGTCTGCAGGAGCAGGCGAGAATCGGAAACCGAGGTGGTGCCGAGCAGCACCAAATCGGGCCGCGCGCGGCGCAGTTTTTGAATAATCGGGGTGGCATCCGAAAGCGGCGGCGTGTAGATTTCATCTACCACCGGCTTGAGCTGAAGCCGCTCCAGCCCGCCTTTGCGCAGCGGCACCATATTGGCGTAGCTGACCGCGGTATCATCGTTGATCAGGCCGATTGTCCCTGGCCGTTTGCCCACCGTTTTCGCGGCCAGACCGAGCAGCGGCTCGAGCGCGGCGAGCAAGATTTTGCTGGCCGGCGGAGAGGTTGCGATGATGTAATGGAATCCGCGATTGGTGATGGTATCGGCCCAAGAGAGCGTGAGCCACGGCAATTTTGCCCGCTCGGTGACTTCGGTTGCGGCGAGCGTGAACGAAGAGAGCCACACGCCGATACCGGCAACCAGCGAAGCATCGGCCACCAGCCGATGCGCGGCCGCCGTGACTTGATCCACCGAACTTCCGGCATCGGCGATGACGAGTTCGAGCTTGGCACCGCCGAGCGCCTTGATGCCGCCGGCTTTGTTCACATCCTCGACCGCAAGCACCGTGCCGATGCGTTCCAAATTGCCGGAATAGGCCCAGGGGCCGGAAAGCGGCGTGAGCAGCGCTATCCGGATCGTGCGGCCCTGGGCGCGCGCAGGCCGATGGAGAATGGCCGGGGCTGCTAAAGCAGCCGCCAGCAAACCCCGGCGCGTGGTGGGAAGCATGTTTCCTCCGTTTGAGTCTCCCGCCCATTGTTCCGGATTTTTATCGTTTGCAGCAAAGCGGGCGGGTTTGTCATCATCAGCGAAAACGGCACGCCTTAGCCGGATTTTTTTGGCGGAAGCGCACCCTCTTTCACCAAGACTTCATGGGCAGCCTTGAACGCCTCAAGCCCCGCGGGAATGCCGCAATAGGCCGTGGCATGCAGAAGCGCCGCCTTGATCTCCTCCACGCTCAGCCCGTTGTTCAGCGCGCCTTTCACATGCAGCTTGATCTCCGCCGGCCGGCCGAGCGCGGTGAGCATGGCAAGGTTCAGCAAGCTTCGGGTTTTCCGGTCCAGAGTCGGATCCCCCCACGCCCAACCCCAGGCCCAAGCGGTGGTTGCGCGTTGAAATGCCATCATGAAATCATCGGCCTCTTGCAGCGACCGATCGACGTACTCGGCGCCCAGCACCGCGCGGCGAATGGGCAAGCCTTTGTTGAACAATGCTTCGTCTGACAAAGTTTCCTCCGTATCACGATCACGCGTGGCTCACCGACAAGCCTATGCCGAAGGCGAAGTTTCCGTCAATCGCGCAAGAGCCGCGGCAAATCTTGGCATTCGCTTGCGCGCGTGGTAGTCTGTGACATTCAGGAGGAAAACGCCGGACCGTTCGCCGATGCCAAAGCTCGGGCCCATGCCGCTGCTTGCGGCGCCAAACCATGGCCGAACGGGTGTGAACCACCTCTTGGGGAAGGCCGTGCTCACCGGGCTTCTTTGGTTTGCTCTGGCGGGAACGGGAATTGCCGGAGAATGGGAATTGTTCGATGCGCAGGGCCGCTACCAAGGCCGGCTTGAGCAATCCCCCGATCGGCAGGAGATCGAGCGTTTCGACGCGACGGGGCGTTATCTCGGCCGCTATGAACGAACCCCCAATGGCTGGGATGCTTTCGGCGCCGACGGCAGCTATCACGGGCGGATCGAACGTGTGCCCGGAATGGATGAGCCCTATTCCGGGGATTGAACGTATCGTAAGGCCGCAAGAACGGTTCAAAAGGTGATCCGCGCCCCGATCAGCCGCAGCACCAGAACCGTTGCCAAAAGCGCCACCGCCACGACGGTGAAGACCCGCCTGAGCCAGAGAAATCCGAACGGTACCGCCCCGCGCCGGTAACCCTGTTCCTCCACAACCAAGGTGGCGATGAAACCGCCGATCAGCAGCGCCAGAGCGAGTTCCTCGGAAACCGCGATCAGCGCAAGCCCCGCCCAGGCGATGAGCAAGGGCAAGATCCCGATCACCAAGCCCGGGCGGCGGGGCTTTGCGGCTTCCCCCTCCGGCGGGGCGGAAGCGTTCGGATCAAGCGCAAAGCCCCAATGCACCCCGCCCCCGAAGCTTAATGCCAAGGCGCTGTAAAACAACAAGGGATGCAGCCAAGGGTTGGCCTGGCTCGGGCTGATCCTGGCCGCGGCGATCGCGCAGCCGAGAATCGGCAAAAGCCCGGCGAGCCAAAGCGCCATCGCAAGGCGGGGGAGGTGTCTGCTGGGCCGGTCTGTCATCGAAATTTTCCTCTCTTCCATGCATTGCCCGCCGCGGGGTCGCGCCACCGCGGCAGGCTGCTATGATTGCCCCGAGTGCGGAAGGAATGCAGCTGCCGATGAGTATCGCTTTCGAAATCATCATCGTGTTTTTCTTGATCGGGCTCAATGCCGTCTTTGCCCTAAGCGAAATGGCGTTGGCCGCATCGCGCCGCTCGCGGCTTGCGGTGCTTGCCGGCCAAGGGGTGAAAGGCGCCGAGCTTGCGCGCCAACTCACCGAGAGCCCGCAGCGATACCTGCCCACCGTGCAAGTGGGGATGACGCTGGTCAGCGCGCTCACCGGGGTTTTCGGCGGCGCGCGGATCGCCTCTCACCTCTCGGCGCTGCTTGTGCAATTCTCGCTCTCGCCGCGCGTGGCCGAGGAGATTGCGCTCGCGGTCATCGTCGTCCTCATCACTTACTTCATGATGGTCTTCGGCGAGCTGGTGCCGAAGCAGATCGCCCTGCGCCAGCCGGAAGCCATTGCCGCCGTCGTGGCCCGCCCGTTTGGCCGCCTCTCACGCCTTGCCGGGCCGGTGGTCTGGTTGCTCGGCCGCAGCTCCGAGCTGGTGCTGAGGGCTATGGGGCGGCGTGCGACTCCGCTGCCGGCGGTGACCGAAGAGGAATTGAAGGTGCTGCTGGCCGAAAGCGCCAAGACCGGGATTCTGGAGACGGAAGAGCGCAATATGATCGAGCGCGTGCTGCGGCTCGCCGATAAACGGGTGCGCGCCATCATGACGCCGCGCACCGAGATCGTCTGGCTCGACCGCACCGACCCGCCGGACGCCATTGCCGCGGCGCTGAAATCCTCGCCGCATTCGCGCTTCGTGGTCTGCGACGGCTCGGTCGATAACGTGGTGGGTATTGTGCAAGCGAAGGATTTGCTGGACCGCGCGCTGGACGGCTACCCGCTTTCGCTGAGCCCGGTCCTGCGCCAGCCGGCCATTGTTCCGGACACCGTTTCTGCTCTAGAAGCGCTGGATCGGCTGAAAACGGACCCGATCGGACTGGCTCTGGTGATGGACGAATACGGAAGTTTCGAAGGCGTGGTCACGGCGGCGGATGTCCTCGGCGCCATTATCGGCGAGCGGCCCGAAACGAGCATCGAAGCCCCGCGCGAACCGACGACGGAGGGGGCGAAGGAGCTCGACGGCCTGATGCCGGCCGATGAGGCGAAGGCCGAGCTGGGGCTGCCGGACTTGCCCGCAGCCGGAAGTTATCACACGCTGGCCGGCCTGCTTTTGGCCTTGTTGCGGCGCGTGCCGCAAGTGGGGGATCGCATCGTCTTCGGCGGCTGGCGCTTTGAAGTGCTGGAAATGGACGGACGCCGCGTCGCCCGCATTCGCGCGGTGCGGGAACCCTTGGCGGAAACCTGAGCACGCCATGGACACGATTTTCCGCGGCGAGCTCTCCACGGCCTCGGGCCGGCTGCTGGCTTGGGTCGATAGCCTGTTGATCGATCACGGGATTTTCCGCCTGTTTTGGACGAATGCGGCGGTGGTGGTGCCAGGCCGGCTTTATCGGTGCAATCATCCTACCCCTGCGCGCCTCGCGCGTTATACCCGCCGCTGGGGGTTGCGTTCGGTGATCAACCTGCGAGGCGGTGCGGCCAACGGCTCGGAGGCGCTTGTGCATGAGATGGCCGACCGGCTCGGGCTGTGTTGCATCGATGTACCGATATCCTCACGTCGGGCACGCAAGGCGAACCTGCTTGCGCTGTGCGAGGCTTTTGCCCGCGTGCCCGAACCCGCCCTGATCTATTGCAAATCCGGGGCTGATCGCACGGGATTTGCCGCCGGGGTTTTTCTCTTGCTGAACGGCGCCGGCACGAAAGAGGCGCTGGCCCAGCTTTCCTGGCGCTTTGGGCATTTCCGCGGCTCGCAGACCGGCATTCTGGATAGGCTCTTTTTGCGTTATGCGGCTGAAGCCGAGGGCCGCAAGCCGTTTGCCGAATGGCTTCGCGAGGATTTCGACGAAACCGCGCTGGCGCAGGACTTCGTGCCCAAAAAATTGATCTCCCTCATTGGCGATTATTTGCTGGCGCGCGAATAGAATGGCGCCGATGGCAGAGCTCTCGCAGGCGCAAGGGAAAGAGGCGGAAGCATGAAGGCAGAAGATGTCGTGGAAGTTGTTCCGACACAAAGTTGGAATCAAAAGTTCGAGCGGGAAATCGCCGAGCGGGCGGTTGCGGCCTTGGAAGAAGGGCGGGTGGTGCTGTTTGAAGGGCTGCGTTTCGTTCTTGATCCGGAAGAAGAACGCTTTCTTTCGCCCAAGATCGTGGATAATTCCCGCAAGAATATCAGTTTCGACCCGGCCACGCGAAAGCTCGGGGGAACGCATCTCACCGGTGCCGAGCGCGAGCGCTTGGCGGCGATGCTTGATCGCTTCGGTGCCGTTACCACACGGCTGATGCAGAACCTTGCCCCCTCTTACGCGCCGTATCTGGAGCGGGCGCGCACGAGCTTCCGGCCGGTGGAAATCGACCAGCGTCCCACTTCCGCGCGCCACGACGACCGGCGCCTGCACGTGGATGCCTTTCCCACGCGCCCCATGCACGGGCGGCGGATTCTGCGCGTGTTCAGCAATATCGCCCCGGACGGAACGCCGCGGCAGTGGCGGGTTGGCGAGCCTTTTCCGGAATTTGCGGCAAAATTTCTTCCGCGCCTGCGCCCGCCCCTGCCGGGTTCGGCCTGGTTTTTGGAGATGCTCGGCCTCACCAAGGGCCGGCGCAGTGCCTATGACCAGATCATGCTCGGGCTGCACGATCAGGGCAAATTGGACGAGCGCTATCAGGCGGAAGCACCGCGGGCGGCGCTGGAACTTTTGCCCGGGAATACTTGGGCCGTCTTTACCGACCAGGTGTTGCACGCGGTTTTGGCCGGGCGTTTTGCGTTGGAGCAGACCTTCCACCTGCCGCTTGAGGCCATGCGTCGGCCGGAGCTTGCCCCGCTTTCGGTGCTGGAGCGCATGACCGGCCGCCGCTTGGTCTAGCGCCGCGCGCGCATGACGCGAAGACCTTCGTGCTTTACCGGCAAGCCGAGGGACGGCAAAATCTACGGCTTGATCAGCATTTTTACTGCGCCGTCATCCTTGTTATAAAATCTTTCGAACGCCTTATCAATTTGATCCAACTTGTAGTGGTGGGAGAAATACTCCTCCGGGTGAAGAACGCCTCGTTCCAGAAGCCGCAGCGCCTCCCACATAAACGGTTGCACGTTTGCAAACCCGTTCATGTGCAAGGAAATATCCCGAAGAAAGACATCGGCCAAGTTCAGATTGAATTGTGCATCCGTAAAAACACCGATCGCCGCAATCGTCCCGCCCGGCCTGACGATATCCAAGCAGATTTGCAATGTTTCCGGCAAACCGACAACTTCGATAACTTTATCAAAACCCCTGTTGGCGCATTCCTCCATGACCTTTTGCCGCCAATCGGCGTCCTGCGAGTTGATCGGCACCGCGCCCTTCTTTTCCGCAATGGCCAAACGATGCGGAACTTTATCGATAGCGACGATTTTGCCCGCCCCTTTTTGCAGGGCCAAATCCATTGTCATCAACCCGGTCGGACCGCACCCCACAACGGCAACGATTTCCCCGGGCT
>JAIMBF010000082.1 GCA_023511585.1 Terriglobia bacterium | reverse complement strand
GCCAAGGCCACGATCTTTTGGCCGCTCCGCGTGAGGCCGAATTCATTCGCCTGCTTGAGCGCGTTGGTGCAGTCGGTTCCGGCATTCGCCAATGCGACAACATCGGCCCGCGAGGCCTGCGCCTGCAACAGGAGTGAGGAGAAATCGCTTGTGCCCGTCGGATGCAAGGCATGACCCAACACCTTGCCGCCGGTCTGTTGGATGAACGCCGTGGCATCGGCTTGCAGTTGTTTGCCGAACGCATAGTCTGCGGTGATGAAGAACCAGGTCTTCGCGCCTTGCGCGGCCAGCGCCTCGGTTGTCACCTTCGCGGTGGCATAAGTATTGTAAGTGAACTGCACGGTGCGGTCATTGCAGCGCTCATTCGTCAACGCACTCGATCCCGCACCCGAGAGCAGGGCGATACGGTTCTTTTGCTTACAGAGCCCGCTCACCGCCAACGCGATGGCGGAATTCGGCACGTCGGCGATGACTTCGACGCCGTCCGCATCGATCCATTTGCGGGCAATCGTCATACCGATATCGGGCGACATCCGGTGGTCGCCAACCAGGATCTCCACCGAGCGCCCGGCGACTTCGCGGTTGAATTCTTCGGCGGCGGCGTTCGCGGCGTAGACCGATCCCGGGCCGCCGTTGTCGCGCCCCCAGCTCGACATATCGGTAAGCACGCCGATCTTGAGCGTGCGCGGCTCTGCTTTGGTGCGTAGCGCCGGGGCTGCGAGCAGTGGCGCGACCGCTGCCCCTTTCAACAAAAGCCGACGCCTGATTCCACGTTCCCAGCCACGCATTGGCATATCCTCCCCTGGTTTCCGCAACCGACGCGGTATTAGAATATAGCGAATAAATCAGTCAATAACGAATTTCGTGCCGGAAGCAAACAAACCGTCGGTTGCTCGTGGCGTTGTTGCCGGGCGGGTCATATTGACATAACGAAGTTATTCGCAATAGGCTAAATTGCACACAGAGAACGCAATGGCGGCGAAGGATATGGCAGGGTCAAAAACACGGAGCGGCGATGTGCTGATGATCGGCTCCGGCCCCGCGCTCAAGCCTTCCTGCAATCTGGTCCGGGCCGGGGTGGATCTACCCCAGGCGTCCGGAATATGAAGCCGACGTTTCGGAGTTTGCTGGAGGCCGAACCGGCGCCGCTCGTCATGCCTGGGGCGCACGATGCGATCAGCGCGCGGCTGATCGCGCGTGCCGGCTTCAAGGCCTACTTCATCGGCGGCTTTCCGCTGCTTGGGGCACGCTACGGCCTACCCGACATCGGGCTGGCGGCGCTGGGCGAGATCGCCGCCGGCGTCCGTGACATCATGGCAGCCTGCGATCTGCCGGTGTTGGTCGATGGCGACAACGGTTACGGCGACGCCAAGGTGGCGGTACACGTGCTGCATACCTATGAGCGGCTGGGGGCCGGCGCGATCTTTTTCGAAGACCAGGTTTCGCCCAAGCGTTGCGGGCATATGGCCGGCAAGCAGCTGATGCCTCCCGAGCGCATGGAAGCCAACCTGCGCGCCGTCGCCGCCGAGCGGATGCGGCCCGATACCTTTATCATCGCCCGAACCGACGCGCGTGCGCTGCATGGCATGGACGAAGCCTTGCGCCGCGCCGAACGCTACCTACGCGCCGGCGCCGACGGCTTGTTCATCGAGGCGCCGGCAAGCGTGGGGGAGCTGGCGCGCATCGGCAGCGCCTTTGCAGGAGTACCGCAGCTCGCCAATATGCTCGAAGGGGGCCGGACGCCGCTGTTGCCGCCGGCGGAACTCGGCCGCCTCGGGTTCTCCCTGGTGATTTACGGAATCTCGCTTCTGATGCATGCGACACGCGCCATGCAGGGCGTGCTCGAGGAACTGGCGCGCGGCGGCATCGGCTTTGCCGGACGCGGCGTTGGCTTTGAAGAATATAAGGAGATCGTCGGTTTCGACCGGTGGTCCGGGATCGAGGCGGCCTACGGTGAGGTCTCGTCCCCATCAGCTCCCAAAGAGTAGGGGCTTGAACAGAGCACTTTCGATCGGAGTTCTTGTGATCGAACGGATGGCGAGGGGACGATTATCGCACCGTTCGGGCCGATCAGCGCCAAGATTTCCCCAGCCGCAATCGCGAAAGAAACGCCCCGCACGGCTTGAATGCCGTTAAAACTTTTACGCAGACCCTCGGCTGCCGGCACCGTCACGCCGCGCGCCGCCGCCATGCCAGCATTGCCGCGCCCGCGATGCCCTGCGGGAAGGCCAGCACCAACACCACGATCGCCGCCCCCAGCACCAACCGCCATTGCCCCGTTACCAGCAAGAGCACATCATAAAGCCCCGTATAAGCAAGCGCCCCAACGATCGGCCCCGCCATCGTTTGCACACCGCCGAGCAGCACCATCAGCAGCGCATCGACGGAATGGCCGATCGAGAGATAGGTCGGAAACACGCTGCCTTTTCCGAATGCCGTCATTCCGCCCGCCAGCCCCGCTGCCGCGCCGGCGATGACGAAAGCCACCAGCCGTAACCGCGCCGTCGGCAGCCCGATCGCTTCCGCCCGCAGGTCCGAATCACGCGCCCCGCGCAGCGCGTAGCCGAACGGCGCATAGAGCATGCGCCGCAGGGCCAACGCGCCGGCCGTGCAAACAACCAGAGAGAACCAATAGAAGGCGCGGGACGAGGCAAGCGCATGCGGCGGCCAGACGCCCAAAATCCCGTTGTCTCCGCCGGTGATCTCCGCCCATTGCACCGCCACGGCCCAGACGATCTGCGCGAAAGCAAGCGTCAGCATTGCGAGATACACACCGGCAAGCCGCACCACGAACCACCCGAATGCGAGCGCGACGACGGCTGCCAGCGCCGGCGCCATCAGCAGCGCAAGCGGCATCGGCGCGGCAAGCAGAGTCTTTGCCAGCGCCACGGCATAGGCACCGAGCCCGAACCACGCGGCGTGGCCGAAGCTCGGCATGCCGCCCGGTCCCATCATGAAATGGAGCGAAGCGGCAAAGAGCACTGCCGTCATCGCCTCGGTCAGCACCGAAAGTGCAAACGGCCCGACAATCAACGGCGCAAGCGCAAGCGCAATCAACCCGGCAAGACCAAGCCCGAGCAGCGCCGGCTCGGCCGGGCGGACGAGAGGCGGGGCCGTGGCCTCGCGCACCGTCGCGCCGGCGCGGCCGAGCAAACCCTCCGGCCGCAGCACCAAGACCGCTGCCATGACCACGAACACCATCACCAGCGTCAGCTTGGGCACGAAAAGAACGCCGAGCGCCTGCAAGATGCCGATCAAGAGGCTTGCGAGATACGCCCCGGTGATACTGCCCAAGCCGCCGACAACGACGACCACGAACGCATCGGTGATAACCGAGAGATCAAGCTGCAGATTGGCCGATCCGTCGGGCAAGCCGAGTGCGCCGCCTAGCCCCGCAAGCGCGGCACCGAGTGCGAAGACGGCGGTGAACAATGCGCGTTGGTCGACGCCGAGTGCCGCGACCATGTCGCGATCTTGGGTCGCCGCGCGCACCAGCGTGCCGAAACGCGTGCGATGCAGAATAAGCCAGAGCAGGCCCAGCACGACCGGCCCGGCCGCGATCAGGATCAAGTCATAGAGCGGGAAGCGTTCTCCGCCGAGCACGACGAAGGTGCGCATCCAGTGCGGACGGGCGATGGTCAGATCCTCCGCACCCCAAATAGCCTGCGCAATGTCCTGCACCATCAGCACCACCCCGAAGGTGGCCAAGAGCTGCAGCAACTCCGGCGCCCGATAGATGCGGCGCAAGAGCGTTACCTCCAGCGCTGCGCCCAGTATGCCGAGCGCAAGCGCCGCCGCCGCTGCGCTCAACACGAAACCGAGCGGCGTGTGCGGCAAATGTTCGAACACGCTCCACGCGATGTAAGCGCCGAGCATATAGAGGCTGCCGTGGGAGAAGTTGACGACACGGGTGACACCGAAAATCACCGTCAACCCCGCCGCGACCAGGAACAGCGACGAAGCCCCGGCGATGCCGGTCAAAATCTGGACAAGCAGCACTGTCATGCGGGATCGGGCAGGGTGCGGGTCGCAAGGCGGTTCACGCCGGCCGCATCCGGCGCACTTCCTCGTCCGACGGCATCACCTTCGCGCCGTCCACGTAGTGCCAATCGACCATCGTGCCGCGCCCGTTCTTCAAAGCAATGCGGCCGACAAAGGTGCCGAGCGTGGATTGATGATCGATCGCGCGCCAGACCGCAGGCCCGAACGGAGTCTGAAACTCGGCGCCGGGGAAACCCTTCTCGGCCATAATGTCGGTTTCGGTGCTGCCGGCGCGCGCGATGCCGGCGACGATTGCATAAATCAGCGCATACCCGACCACAGACCCCATCCGCGGGAGTTCGTTGAACTTCTTCTTGTAGGTGGCGATGAAGGCGGCATCGGCGGGGGAGGTGTCGCTCTCGACCGGATAGCCGGTGACGATCCAGCCTTCGGGCGCTTCTTCGCCCAGCGGATCGAGATATTCCGGCTCGCCCGTCAACAGTGAGACAATACTCCGCCCTTCAAACAGGCCGCGCGTGTTGCCCTGACGGACGAAGTTCGTCAAATCGCCGCCGAAGGTCGCGTTGAAGATGCCGTCCGGCTTGGCCTCGGCCAGCGCGGCGACGGTCGCGCCCGCGTCGATCTTACCCAGCGCCGGCCATTGCTCCGCCACGAACCGGACGTCCGGCCGCGCCTGCATCAGCAATTGCTTGAACCACTTCACCGCCGAAGTGCCGTATTCATAGTTCGGGGCCATCGTGACCCAGCGCTTTGCCGGCAGCTTCGCCGCCTCGGCCACCAACATCGCCACCTGCATATAGGTCGAGGGCCTCAGCCGAAAGCACAGGCGATGCCCGTCTTTCCATACCAGCGCGTCGGTGAGCGGTTCACCGGCGATGTAGAGCTTGCCCTTCTGCTTCGCAAAGTCGCTGATGGCCAGGCCGATGTTGGAGAGGTAGCCGCCGGCCAGGAGATCGACGTTCTGCTCGTTCAGCAACTCACCGGCAAGACGGATGGCATTGGCAGGTTTGCCGGCGTCGTCGCGGCTGATCACCTCGATCGGCCGGCCGAGCACGCCGCCAGCTGCGTTGATCTGCTCCACGGCAAGCTGCCACCCGTTGCGATAGGGCAGGGTGAAGGCCGGGGCAGCGGTGTAGGAATTGATCTCGCCGATCAGAACGGGCTTGCCGGCGCCTCGTGCAATGGCGGGCGCGGCGAGGGTGGCGCTAGCGGCGACAAGCAGCGAGCGGCGGGTAAGCGGCATCTGGTCCTCCTTGGCGGCAGATAATGACGGTGTGAAACATGGCCCTCGGCAGCCCGGGCGCCGGCACCGCCTGCTGGAGCGGGCGGCGGCAGAACTTTACCGCGCAACTTTGCCAGGGCGTGCCCTGCAACTCCGGCCTGTGCGCAGCCGCGCGCAAACGGTGTTGGAATGATGCGCCAGGAAGAAACCGGTGCGGCCGCGACCACGGCAATGCGCGGGCCGGGCGCTCGGCAAGCCGCGCCAAGGCGCCGTGACGCGTGGTTGGCTGCAGATTATGCCTCATCATGCCGCCTCGAGTTTGTTTGCCGACATTGCTAGAGTCGGAGCCGATCCTCCGTCAATCGGCAAGAGGGGCAGAGGGTTTGATTTCCGATATCGTTTGGAAACAATAAGCCCGCGTGGAACTTTTCGACGGACTCAGTCGCCATTTGAATTTGGCGCGGTAAGGAGGGGAAGCAAGGCGCATCACGCGGCGGCGCTTCGGACGCACACCCCCCGCTTTCCGGACCCGCAAGGCGACCGCCTCCTCGAAATGAGGAGATGAGAGCGGAACCCATGATCAGCATGCCTGGAGGAAGACCGCATTCCTTCTTGGTTCGCTTGAACTGACCTCAGGTCGGTGTTACTTCTCTTGCTATGGCGAAGTCCGTCGTGCGCATGATCTTTGCCTTCATCGTTGCCCTCGCGGTTGCGATGCCGGCGAGTGCGCGCGCGATGCCGATGGTCATGTTAGGAGACCATATCGCGGGAATGGCGGGCGATCAGCCTTGCCGGAACTGCTCTGGCTCGCGCCAATCCGGCACCACGGCTCCCGATAAGATGCCGGTTTGTCCCGTTTTCGCCTGCATAACCGCCCCCGCAGTTCTTCCGGCGCCTGCGCAGTTGCCGGGTCCGATCGCCCTTCGGGCCAATTATGTTCGGCTGCCAGACGCGCGATTGGCCGGAGCCGATCCCGCGCCTGATCCGTTCCCACCGAGACCCATCGTCCTTGATTAACCCGCTCGCCGGCTGAGGCTCGACGAGAGGGACCAAGTTGCTCCGAGCCCGCGCCAACGCGCGGAGGAAGACCTGCCCTTGGGCTACTCCTGGTGAGGGCAGCGACAATCACCAAAGGGACGATGTAGCATGCAATTCCATTCTCCTTTGACCTTGCGCCGGCGTCAGTTTCTGCAAGCAGGCAGTACCTTTGCTTTCGCGGCGCTCTCCCGGCCTCTCCTCGCGGATGACCGCTTAACAACGCATGACGGATTCACGACTAGGCTGCGGGCCGCCAAGGCACGCGTTCGCATGGTCGGGGAGGAATATCCCGCGACGGAGGTATGGGCCTACAACGGTATCGAACCCGGCCCGGTTTTGCGGGTTCGCCAGGGCACGCCGATTCGAGTCACCGTTATGAATGAGTTAGATGAGACCACGACGGTTCACTGGCACGGAATGCGGCTGCCGAATGCGATGGATGGCGTGCCGGGCCTAACGCAACAGCCGATCAAGCCGGGCGAGCGCTTCGATTATGCGTTTACGCCGCCGGATGCCGGCACGTTCTGGTACCACTCCCATGACGACAGCCTCATTCAACTGGGTCGCGGCCTTGCCGGCGCGCTCATCGTTGAGGAGGCCGAGCCGCCGGTCGTGGACCGGGAGCTGCTCTGGACCATCCAGGACTGGCGGCTGACCGAGGATGCGCAGATCGCCCCTGGTTTCAACAATCGCATGGAAGCGGCGATGGACGGGCGCATCGGCAATACCGTCACGATCAACGGCCGCGTGCCGGATTCGGTGCGTGTTCGCGCCGGCGAGCGAATACGCCTACGGCTTTTGAACGCCGCAATTGCCCGCATCATGTCTCTGCGCTTCGAGGGGCATCGGCCGATGATCGTGGCGCTCGACGGCCAGCCCTGTGAGCCGCATGAGCCGGCCGACGGTCGCATTCTGCTTGGCCCGGCGATGCGGGCGGACGTGATGCTCGACATGCAGGGTGATCCGGGCCGATCCTATCGCGTGGTCGACGACTTCTACGGCCAGTTCGCCTATGCGCTCGTCCGCTTCGCATACGACAAGGCTCCAGCGGTTCGCGCGCATCCCTCCGATGCGCCGATGCGTTTGCCCGCCAACCCGGTGCCGCGCCCCGATCTGAAGACGACGTCCGTGCGTGAAGTCCGGCTCCAGGGCGGGATGATGGGCGGCATGGGTTTACGCAGCGGGAGGATGGGCATGGGCGGTACTGCCGTCTGGGCTATCAACGGTCAATCGATGACCGGCGATGGCGATCCCCACATGCCGCCGCTGTTCGAGATCGCACGCGGGCGGAGCTGTATTCTCGACATACACAACGAGACCGCGTGGTGGCACCCGATGCACCTGCATGGCCACAGTTTTCGGGTGCTCGACCGCGACGGCAGGCCCGAGCCGTACGACATCTGGGGCGACACGGTACTCGTCCGCCCGCGGGAGCGCGTGCGGGTCGCGTTCGTCGCGGACAACCCCGGCGACTGGATGTTTCACTGCCATGTCATGGAGCACCAGGTCGGCGGGCTGATGACCGTGATCCGTGTGACATGAATATCTGCAGCCAAGCAAACGGGAACTTACCCAATGACACGAAGAAAACTGTTCTTGCTTCTGGCGTCGACGGCGGTTTCGACATCGGCGCTCTTCAGCTCGCTTATCACGCACGCAGCGGGGCCGATACAAGCCACGCTCTACAAAAACCCATCCTGCACATGCTGCGAAAGTTATGCGCAGTATCTCGAAAAGAATGGGTTTAAGGTCACCGTCGTGGCAACCAACGATCTTGCGGAAATCAGTCAAAGGGCCGGCGTTCCGGAAGATCTCGAGGGCTGCCACACGATGTTCGTGGGCGGTTATGTCGTCGATGGCCATGTGCCGGTCGAAGTGATTCGCAAGCTGCTCGCGGAAAAGCCGGCGATCGCCGGCATCACCTTACCGGGCATGCCGTCAGGCTCGCCGGGCATGACCGGCCCAAAGATCGAAACCTGGACCATCTACGCCGTTACGAAAGACGGCAAACCGCCGAGAGTCTTCGCCACTCTTTAAGGAGATCAGGCAATGCAAATGGAAACCGCAGTTCCGAATACGTGTGCTGCGAGCGGCCCGCCAGCGATCTTTCGGCGGCTTGTCCGTCCGCGGCTGGTGTTTGCCGGTCTCGCTCTGGTGCTGATCGGTGTCGGCCTTGCTTGGCAGTGGAGTTGGCTCGTCGCGATCGGGGTTGCGCCGTTGCTGATCAGCGCGGCGCCATGCGTCGCGATGTGTGCGCTCGGCCTCTGCTTGCATCGCATGAGCTCCAGCACCGGAAGCGCGGCACCGAGTGGACCTTCGCAGAATTCTTCACCTCAAAAGGAGATCTGACATGAGCGTTGGAAAGAAATTGGCCGCCGCGGCTCTTGCCGCAGTGCTTGGTGCGTTGATTGCGCCTGCTTTCGCGCAGAACGGCTCAAGTGACACACAAGGCCGTTCCTCCGATCGCGGCTTAAGCATGGGGCATATGGGTGGAGGCATGATGGGCCAAGGCATGATGGGCGGAGGCATGATGGGTGGAGGCATGATGGGGGGAGGCATGATGGGTGGAGGCATGATGGGCCAAGGCATGATGGCCCAGTGCGCCGAGATGATGCGATTCATGAACAACGGCGGCGATGGCCGGCCAAACAGCCAGTGGCGGCAGCATCCACCGCAAAGCCCAGGAAACGGAGACTGACTAGGGACGGCGCGAGCCGCACAGGCTTGCGCGGGCCGCGGGGGGCGAACGTAATTTTTCCTCTTGAATCTGGAGTGACTACAGGACCCATCTGAGAGATCTAACCCAGGAATTGGCCACCCGAAGTAAGAGCCGGGCAGGCCTCCAGGAGGCCACGATGATCGCAACAATCCTCGTTGCTGTAGTGGCTATCGGCGTTGCCGTCGTCATCGGCGCCATCGCTGCGCCGCGGTATCTGCCTTATTTCCCCCGGAAAAGGGGCAGAGCAAGCGAGCCGGCAACCGATCAAGCCGCAATATGCGTCACAACCCAGACAAGGTGGTGCTGGTGTCGGGAGGACGATCTTCCCGAAGAGAGCCTACCCCAAATGCTGAATGCCGAGAAGGATTTGCCGGGAAGGGAAACATCAATTGTGGAGATCTTGCCGCGCCCCTGACCGCGGCCATCAGGCTCCGCGCCTCAGCCATCACCGGGAGGGCTTCTGCCGCGGAAGCGCTTGCGCTCTCAGCGCAACGGCGAGTGACGCAGTCGACGCAAGCAGAGGAAGCACTATTTGTTTCTGCGGGCGCCGTCACATTCTTCACTACCCCGCGGGTTTCTGCGGCCGCTTATTCCTGATGAACATCTGCTGGATCACGCCTTCGGAAGGCTTTCGGCCTGCCCATAAACCGTTTGCCTAGCTTCTTCACGCTTATCCCCGGATAGCAAATCTGCGTAAGAAACGCTTAATCTTACCCGAATCTGAACGCGGACATTCTTCCGCAGCGTCCCATCAATGGCGATGGTGTTCGGACCATTATCGACAAACTCCCGAGCGATGGGACATTGCTCGGACGACGAAACCGGACTCCCGACTGTTTTCAGATTTCCCTCCGATCCTTCTGTCGCCCTGCATTTCGTCTTCCAATCGTCTTCCAGCGGGGCCCGAACCACGCTATTCTGTTGTGGATCAAGGGCGGCCGATCCGCTCAAATGGGGAAACGTCCGGCAAGTATTTCTCGGGAGAATTACGAATGGCGGTCCAGCGTGTTACCGTCGATCTCAGCCGATATCCCGATCTGGTGATGATTTTGCTCGGCATGCGAGTGAACGCGCTTACCGGGTTGCGCACGCTGATGGGCTTTGGCCCGCGCATTGCCACCGCCGTGAAGGCGATGCCGGATGGACTGCTCTCGCACGAGACATTTCTCTGGTCGCTTGTTCCGCCGCATGCGGGCATCCGCCAATATTGGCGTGACTTCGCCTCGCTCGAGGCCTGGGCGCGATCAACACCGCATCGCGAGTGGTGGGCGCGCTTTCTGCGCGACTCCGGGGGTACCGGGTTTTGGCATGAGACCTACTTCATTCAAGGCGGCGTCGAGTCGGTGTTCGATGACGTGCTGCAGCCGATAGGCTTGTTGCGTTTTGCGGACCGGATCCCCGCGCGCGGCGCCATGTTTTCTGCGCGTCAACGCGTCCGCGCCGTCAACGCCGAGGCTTTTCGGGGCGATCCCGATCTTCCGCCGGCCGTGGCAGAAAACGAATTGGATGTGCCCGGCGCTTAGGCTAGGCGCTCGATCGCTTTCTCCCTTGCCGTTCATTCGGTCGGGGCCTGCGCTTTATCTCTATACCGTGCCGTGATGGAGGTCGGCCTGCCCGCGCGGAGGCCCAGGGAGAGCAAGTTCAAAAGACAACCGCGGAGAAGACTTTTCGCTCGTTTCGCCGGAAGCATTGCTGTCTGCAAGGATGACCATGTTGCGAACACGCTCGGCAAGGCGAGGGGGAGCGGGCGATGTCAAAATCGCTGCTCATTCCGCAGGATTGTCGGGTTGCGAGGTAAGGCACGCGGTTCTACTATAAGCGTTCGAAAACGCGAGCCGGGGACCTGGGCGTGTTGCTACGGGGTAGAAAGCCGAGTACCGCCGTTGCCAAAGCCGAGCGTTTCTCAGACATACCGGCTTCGGTAAGCGTGGCGTGTGTATTAAGCCCAAGGTGGGGCCTCAAGCGCAAGCACGAAAAAGGACCAACCCAAGACTATTTCCATGAAAAAGGAATGACGGGGCCGGACAAACGAAGTTTCACGTGAAACATCGAAGCAACAAAGGAAGGACATCAAGTTTTGACCGCCGTTGCCCTCTCGGACGATATCCGCGAGCGTCTCGATGCTTTTCTCGAGCTTTTGCAACTCTGGAACCGGAAATTCAACCTCATCAGTCGATCGGACACAACTCTGGCCGGAAAGAAGCACATTGCCGATTCGTTGCAGCTTGTACCGTTCCTGACTGGGCCGGAACGAATCGCTTTGGATCTCGGGTCAGGGGCTGGTTTCCCGGGGCTCATTCTCGCCATCGCCTCCGGCTGGCACTTTCATCTCATCGAAGCCAATCGACGCAAAGCGGCTTTTCTGCGCGAAGCGGCCCGGATTACCGGGGCGTCGGTGAGCATTCACCCTTTGCGGATCGAACAGGCAAAGCTTCCGCCGGCTCCCATCGTCACCGCACGCGCCCTTGCCCCACTGGATAGGTTGCTCGCACTCGCCCATCCTTTTCTGACGCCTCATGGGCGTTGTTTATTTCTCAAAGGCCGCTCGGTTGAAAAAGAACTGGCAGCGGCCCGTCGGAACTGGCACATGAAAGTCACGATCACGCCCAGCGAAACACTCGTGCATTCCGTCATCTTGCAGATCTCCGAGCTTGCCCGTGCCCCCGCCTGATCTTCCCCGAGATTCCGAGGCAAATGGCGAAACGATGCACACGCCTCCTCGGGTGATCGCCATTGCCAACCAAAAGGGTGGCGTCGGTAAAACCACCACGGCGATCAACCTCGGCACGGCACTCGCAGCCGCCGGAGAGCACGTCTTACTGATAGATCTAGATCCGCAAGGAAACGCCTCCACGGGTTTGGGCATCGCTCGCCCGGATCGTCAGCGCGGAAGTTATCGTCTTCTTATCGAAGGATGCCCGATCTCGGAGGTCACCCGTCCGACCTTGGTTCCCAATCTCTTTTTGGTCCCATCGGAGCCTGATTTGGTGGGGGCCGAAGTGGAACTCGTCGGCATACCGCGCCGAGAATTTCGCCTGCGCGAAGCGCTCGCGCCTTTGCGCCGTGAAAGAGGCCAGGTTTCTTTCGTTTTGATCGATTGCCCGCCAAGCCTCGGGCTCCTAACCTTGAATGGCTTGGTCGCCGCCGATTCCGCACTGGTCCCGCTCCAGTGTGAGTTTTTTGCCCTTGAGGGGGTAGCGCACCTGATGCGCACCATCGATCTCGTGCGACGCCGTTTTAATTCGGCTCTCCGCCTGCAGGGTATCGTGCTGACAATGTTTGACAAAAGAAACAATCTTTCGGAACTTGTTGCTGCCGATGTCCGCGCAATCTTCGGCCAACAAGTTTATGAGACGGTCATTCCTCGGAATATCCGAGTCTCCGAAGCGCCAAGCCACGGGAAACCCATCATGCTTTACGATTTTCGTTCCCCGGG
>JAIMBF010000081.1 GCA_023511585.1 Terriglobia bacterium | reverse complement strand
ATGTTTCGCCGCATTCAGGCCGACCACGTGAGCCTGCGCGCGGTTTGGCCCGATGCGCCGCGCATGGCCGATCGCGAAATGCTGCTGCATGCGCTGCGCCTGGCGCTGATTCACCGCATTTGGATTCTCGCAACCGCCATCCCCGATTTCTCGCCGCGCCACGGCATCACCCGCGCCGCGCTCGATCAGCGCATCCTCCGCCTCGAGATTCCCGCGGTGTTGGCCTTTCTTGCCGAAGTCTTTCCCGCCGCGCCCGACCCGGCGGCCGAGCGCGATTACGCCGAGCCCCGCGCGCCGCGCGCAACCGTTGCCTATGCGCGCGAACACGCGGAAATCTTCGCCCCGATCGGGCGGCTGTTTGCGTTGGTGCGGGAGATCGGCACGGCGGTCATGCACGAAGTGGGCACACTGGGCTAGGCAGCCCTCGTCCTGCCCCGCTTTCGCGCTTTGGCGTTGTCCGCACCCTTTCGTCTTGTTAGAGTTGCGCAGAGGAGACGATCGGGATGCGCAAGGGGGAAGCCGTTGCTGCAAGGACCAGCGTGTGGAGACGGCACCGGCCCCACAACATCCCCCACATCATCGCCGTCATCGCAGGGATCGGCGTCTATTTCCTGTTTCGAAACGAACCCCACAACGCCGCGGATCATTCCGCCCTCGCCTTCGGGCTCATCGCCTACCTCGCGCTGGCAGTCTATTTCGCGCCCGCGATCATCGCCTATCATCGCAACACCGTCACAAAAGGCCTCAATTTCGCCATCAACCTCGGCTTCGGCTGGACCTTACTCGGCTGGGTGCTGAGCCTCGCCATGGCCGTAACCGCCCAAACCGCCGCCCCGCGCACCATCACCATCACCCTTCCGGATGGGCGAACGATTGAAGGAAAAATCGAATAACAGCCCCGCGCGCCGCACCCCGCCGGCGATAATGGTCGCGGCACCGGCCTCCGGGGCGGGCAAAACCACGTTGGTGCTGGCCCTGCTTGCGGCCTTGCGCGCCCGCGGCATGGCCGTGCGGGCCGCCAAAACCGGGCCGGATTATATCGACCCGGGCTTTCATCGTGCCGCCAGCGGGCATGTTTCCTTCACCCTCGACCCCTGGGCCATGCCGCCCCCCTTGCTCGCCGCACTCCTCGAGAAGGCCGCGCTCGGGGCAGAGTTTTTGGTGGTGGAAGCCGCCATGGGGCTGTTTGACGGCGCCCCGCTTGCCCCTTCCGCCGGCCCGCCCGCCGGCTCGGCCGCCGCGCTCGCGGTTGCCTTCGGCCTGCCCGTGCTCTTGGTGCTGGACGTGCGCGGGCAGGCGCAATCCGCCGCGGCCGTCGCGCTGGGCTTTGCCCGATATTGCCCCGCGCTGCGCCTGGCCGGGGTGGTTCTGAACCGGGTCGGCAGCGCCAAACACCGTCGCATGATCGCAGATAGCCTCGCCGCCATCGGCATCCCCTTGCTCGGCGCCCTGCCCCGCTTGCCCGAACTCGCCTTGCCGGAACGCCATCTCGGCCTCGTACAAGCCGCGGAACAGGCCGATTGGCCCGCCCGGCTTGCCGCGTTTGCGCAAGCGGCAGAGGCCTATCTCGATCTCGATGCCGTTCTGGCCGCAATGGCAGAGACGGCGCCGGAATCACCAATCCCCGCCCCCCCTTCGCGCGCGGCCGCGCTGCCCCCGCCCGGCCAACGCATCGCGCTGGCCGCCGATGCCGCCTTCGGCTTCGTCTACCCGCATATGCTTGCCTTCTGGCGCGAGGCCGGAGCGGAAATCTACCCCTTCTCGCCGCTGGCCGATGAAGCCCCGCCCGATTTTTGCGATGCCTGCTGGCTCTCCGGCGGCTACCCGGAGCTGCACGCGGCCGAACTCGCCGCCGCCCGCCGCTTTCGCGCCGGCATGCTGCGCTTTGCCGAAACCCGGCCCGTCCACGGCGAATGCGGCGGCTATATGGTGCTCGGGCAGGCTCTGGAAGATGCCCAAGGCGTCCGCCACGCGATGCTGGGCCTGCTCGGCCATGCCACAAGCTTCGCCGAACGCCGCCTGAGCCTCGGCTATCGCCGCGCACGGCTCTTGGCCGATTGCGCCCTCGGCCGTCAGGGCACGGTGCTGCGCGGGCATGAATTCCACTACGCCACAATAGTGGAAAAAGGTTCCGACCCGCCGCTGGCTGCGCTCGCCGACGCCGCGGGTGCGGATCTCGGCTTGGCAGGGGGCCGGCGCGGCCGCGTCAGCGGCAGCTTCTTTCACGCCATTGCCCTGGAAGAACTTCCTTGAGAAAACCCCAAGCCTTGGACAGGCAGAATTCTATGCAAGAGACCGCACTTTCCCCCCCGGCCTCGCTGGAAGCTTTGCGCGCGCTTTGCCAAAGCTTGCCGGACGGCAATCCCGCCGCCGAGCAGGCCGCAGAGGCGCGGCAAAGCCGACTCACCAAACCGCCGGGCAGCCTGGGGCGGCTGGAAGAACTCGCGCTCTGGCTCGCGCGTTGGCAAGGCCGCGCGCGCCCGCAGCTCGAGCGGGTGGAGATTTTGGTCTTTGCCGGCAATCACGGGGTGACGGCGCACGGCGTCTCGCCCTACCCCGCCGCGGTCACCCGGCAAATGACGGCGAATTTCGCCGCGGGCGGCGCGGCCATCAACCAGCTGGCGCAGCTGGCCGGGGCGAAGCTTTCCGTGCTGCCGTTGGCGCTGGAAACCCCCACGGCCGATATCACCCGTGCCCCGGCGATGAATGAGGCGGAATTTTGCGCGGCCGTGGCGGCGGGCATGGCGGCTGTCGCACCGGGGATGGATCTCTTGGCCTTGGGCGAAATGGGCATCGGCAACACCACGGTTGCAGCCGCGCTCTGCACCGCGCTCTTCGGCGGCGCGGCGGAGCGCTGGGTCGGGCGCGGCACCGGCGTGGACGATGCCGGGCTTGCCCGCAAAATCGCCGCGGTCTGCCAAGCCCTTGCTTGCCATGCCGCCGCCCCGCTTGATCCCCTCGCCGCGGCGATGCGGCTCGGCGGGCGCGAACTCGCCGCGATCCTCGGCGCCACCCTGGCCGCGCGGCATCTCGGCGTGCCCGTGCTGCTCGATGGGTTTGTGTGCACCGCCGCCGTGGCGCCGCTTGTCTGCCTTAACCCCGCCGCCTTGGCGCATGCGCGCCTTGCTCATGTCTCCGCGGAACGCGGGCATCGGGAGCTTGCCGCACGGCTCGGCTTACGCCCGCTCTTGGATTTGGACATGCGGCTCGGCGAGGCCTCGGGCGCGGCGGTTGCGCTCCTGCTCGCGCGGGCGGCGCTGGCCTGCCATAACGGCATGGCCACGTTTGCGGAAGCGGGCGTGGCCGACCGCGCCTGAGGGCCGCTTGATCGCGCCTTAAAGCGCCTCTGCGGCGTGCCCTTCCTCTTCAAAGGCCAAAACCGCATCGAGCGCTGCGGCAATCGCCGCGCGTTGTTCTTTCGTTGCAGGTGCCATCGGTGCCCGCGGCATGCCCGCGGCAACACCTTGCCGCTCCAGCGCGTATTTCACCGTGGCCGGCAGGTTATCCCCGGCAATGCTGTTCCAGAAACGAAGCAACGCCTTATGGATCGCGAGCGCCTTGG
Organism: Terriglobia bacterium; assembly: GCA_023511585.1. Lineage (GTDB taxonomy): Bacteria > Pseudomonadota > Alphaproteobacteria > Acetobacterales > Acetobacteraceae > JAIMBF01. The sequence goes on along the minus strand of JAIMBF010000081.1, from coordinate 8,915 downwards.
CATGATCGCCCCGCTGCACTTCATGCCAGAGCGCCACGCACGCCCCCGGCGCCGCGGTCAGGTTCGCCGCAATGGCCCCGTGCGCGCCGAGCGCAAATGACGGATAAAGCAGCGCGTCCACCGCGCTCAGCACCACTTTGCCGGCCGGCACCGTCAGCAAAAGGTCGGCCAAGAGTTTCAAATCGCCTTGGCTCTGCTTCACCCCCTGCACGCCCGCAAGTTCCGTCATGATTTGCACAAGCAGATCCGGGCGCAGATAGTTCCAAGGGATCACGTTGTAGATAATCACCGGCACGGGGCTTGCTTCGGCAAGCGCCCGGAAGTGCGCAAGCGTGGCCGCGTCATCCGGTTTGAAGAGGTAATGCACGGGCGTCACCTGCAGCGCCGCCGCGCCGAGATCCTGCACCGCGCGCGCCCTGAGTATCGCCTCGCGCGTGCTGTTGGCGATAATGCCGACCACGACCGGAATCCGATCGCCCGCCTCTTCCAGCGCAACGGCGGCAAGCCGGCGCAGCTCATCCCGCTCCAGCGTATGGCCCTCGCCGGTGCTGCCGCCGACGCAAATCCCGTGCACGCCTTTGGCGAGCATGAACCGCACCTGGGCGCGAAAGGCCTTCTCGTCGATCTCGCCGGCCTCGGTAAACGGGGTGACCAGCGGGGGGATAATGCCGGTGAGCGGGGTGGCCATGGGGTCTGCCCTCTTGTTTCGTTTCCTCGAGAGACAATCCTGGGAAACGCAGGGCGCACCCGTCAAGTTTTTCATGGCCCGTCCGCGTTGTTCCCGGTTAGCCTAGGCGCAGCGGCCCGGCGAAAGGCGCCGCATCGATGGGGGAAAACGTTCCAAGGGAAAAGTCTCATGCCATCCGGCTTTCATCCGAGCCCAGCGAAGGCAGCGGAGAGGGCTGCCGAAACCCACGGCCTTGCGGCAGAAGAGCAAGCCGCCTCACCCGCGCGCGTGTTCGCCGCGACGTGGCTCGGTTGGATGCTCGACGGCTTCGATTCCGGGATTTACATCTTCGTCCTGGTCCCGGCATTAACCGATTTGCTGCGCGCGCAAGGAACCACGCCGGACAAAGGCCATATCGCGCTCTACGGCGGCTATCTCTTCTCCATTTTCATGGTCGGCTGGGCCTCTTCGATGTTTTGGGGCTGGCTGGCCGACCGGGTCGGGCGCGTGCGGGTGATGTGCTGGACCATCCTGCTCTATTCCGTCGGCACCGCTTTGTGCGGCGTAGCGCCGAGTCTCGCTTGGTTTGCGCTGTTTCGGTTTCTCGCCGGCTTCGGTGTCGGCGGCGAGTGGGCGGCCGGCACGCCGCTGCTGCATGAATCGCTGCCCGAGGCGCTGCGGGTGCGCCTGGCCGGCTATCTGCATACCGCTACCCCGGTCGGCGGCTTGCTGGCTGCGAGCGTGTCGTTTCTCGTGCCGCTGCTCGGCTGGCGGGGCGTGTTCCTGATCGGCGCCCTGCCGGCGCTTTTGGTGCTCTGGCTCCGGGTCAAGGTGCCGGAGCCCGCGCGCTCGCCTCTGAGAACCCGCTTTTCCGTCAAAAGCCGCGGGCCGTTTCATATCGACAACGCCCGCACCACCCTCTCGGCCGCGGCTATGATGGCCTGCATCATCCTCGGATTGTGGTCGACGACGTTTTGGGCGCCCACCTATGTGGTCTCTCACTTGGTGGCGATGGGCTATACCTTGGCCGAGGCCCAGCGCTGGGCATCGCTCTCCGGCTTGCTGATGAATTTCGGAACCCTGGTGGCTTGTCTGCTGATGTCGGCGATCGCCCGGCACACAAGGCGGCGGGCGGCGGCGCTGTTTTTCTTCCTCGGCGCTTTGCTCACCAATCTCATCGCTTGGCCGATCATTGCCATGCACTTCGGCTGGGTTTGGGTGTTTCTCGCGCTGCTGCCGGTGCTCGGCTTTTTCACCAACGGCGTGTTTGCCCTCTTCACCGTCTGGCTGCCGGAAATGTTCCCGAGTTCGCATCGAAGTTTCGGCTCGGGCTTCGCTTTCAGCTTGGGGCGCTTATTGGCGGCGATCGGGCCTTCCTTGGTGGGTGCGGCCGTGCTCTTGACCGGGTCTTATCCGGCGGCGATCACGTTGATCTCTTTCATCTATCTGATCGGCGTGCCGTTCGTCTGGATGGCATCGGAAACCGCGGGGCAACCGTTGCCGGCATAACCGGGCTCTGCTTTCTCCCCAAACCGCATCGATAGCGGCAAAATCATCAAAAGCCCGGGCTGGGCATTGCAAAGGAGGAAACGTGGGCGATTGCATCGAAAAAGACACGATCCGCCGCATCTTTTGGCGGATTGTGCCGCTGTTTTTCGCGATGATGTTTCTCAATTATCTCGACCGCATCAATATCGGCTTCGCCGGCTTGCGCATGAACCAAGATCTCGGCTTCAGCCCGGCGACATTCGGTTTCGGTGCCAGCATTTTCTTTGCGGGCTACATGGTGCTCGAGGTGCCGAGCAATCTGATGTTGCATTGGCTCGGCGCGCGGGTGTGGCTCTCGCGCATTCTGATCAGCTGGGGCGCCATCGCGGCCGGCATGGCATTCACCGCCAATGCTTGGAGCTTTTATGCGCTGCGCTTTGGCCTCGGGCTTGCCGAAGCCGGCTTCATGCCGGGGGTAGCGCTGTATTTCTCCTATTGGTTTCCGGCGCGCTATCGTGCCCGCGCGATCGCCGGCTATATCATCGCCGGCTCCTTCTCGGCCGTTCTCGGCGGGCCGATCTCCACCACGCTCATGACCTATTGCGATGGGTTTGCCGGTTTGCACGGCTGGCAATGGATGTTCATCGCCGAAGGCGTGCCGACGATCCTGCTTGGGGTTTTCACGCTTTTCTATCTCCCCGATCGCCCCGCCCATGCATCCTGGCTCAGCCCGGAGCAGCGGGCCTGGCTGGAAGCCGAACTGCAAGCCGAGAAAGACGCGATCGAACGCCACGGCACGTTTCGCCTGGTGGATGCATTCCGCGATGTTCGGGTCTGGCTGCTTGCGATTCTCTTCGGCTTTGCTCTGATCGGCATTTACGGCATGCTGATATGGTTGCCGCAAATCATCAAAAGCCTCGGCAGGCTCAGCGATATCGAAATCGGGTTTCTCTCCGCCGCGCCGCCTTTGCTCGGCGTGATCGGCACGCTTCTCGTCAGCCGAAGTTCCGATCGCAGCGGCGATCGCAAATGGCACCTCGCCGGCCTCTATACGCTCGGGGCCATCGGCATGTTGGCGAGCGCGCTGACGACAAACCCGCTTTATGCCTACCTCGCTTTGTGCTTGGCCGGGCTTGGGATCAATTCCGGCAATTCACTGTTCTGGAGCCTCAATACCTCTTTCATGACCGGGGTTGCCGCAGCCGCTGCGATTGCCACCGTCAACACCATCGCGCAGTTCGGGGGGTTGATCGGCCCGTGGCTGATCGGCTTGGTGAAAAACAAAACCGGGAGCTTCTCGCTTGCGCTGATCATCGTTGCCGGCTTTCTGTTTCTTGCCGCGGTGATGGCCGCGGCGTTGCCGGTGCACGCAAAACCCTCGCGCGGCCGGGCGTCCGCCGCGCCCCGGGCAGTGTGATTCGTCTCCCATGCCGCCGCGCTCTTCACGACGCCGAATGATCAAGAGGAAAACGCCATGATTATCGATTGTCACGGTCATTACACAACCGAACCGCCGCAGCTTCATGCCTTTCGGGATCGGCAGCTCGCCGCCCTTGCCGACCCCTCCCGGCGCCCTTCAAGCACCGATCTCGGCATTTCCGACGACGAGATCCGCGCCAGCGTCGAAGGCGCGCAACTCAAATTCCAACGCGAACGCGGCACCGATCTCACCCTCTTCTCGCCGCGCGCGGCCGGCATGGCCCATCATCTCGGAACCCCCGAGACAAGCCGCGAGTGGACACGGGTTTGCAACGATCTCATTCATCGCGTCTGCACGCTTTATCCGCGCAATTTCGTGGGCGTCTGCCAATTGCCGCAAAGCCCCGGCGTGCCGCCGGCAAACTGCATCGAAGAACTCGAGCGCTGTGTCAAAGAGCTCGGCTTCGTCGGCTGCAATCTCAACCCCGACCCCTCGGGTGGCTATTGGCGCGACCCGCCGCTGACCGATCGCTGGTGGTATCCGCTTTATGAAAAGATGGTGGAGCTCGATGTCCCGGCGATGATCCATACCAGCGCCTCCTGCAATCCCTGTTTTCATACGACCGGGGCGCATTATCTGAACGGCGACACGACCGCTTTCATGCAGCTTGTGACAGGGAATCTCTTCAAAGACTTCCCCACCTTGAAATTCGTTATCCCGCATGGCGGCGGTGCGGTGCCGTATCATTGGGGGCGATATCGCGGGCTGGCGCAGGACATGAAACGTCCGCCGCTTGCCGAGCATCTTCTCGGCAATGTCTTTTTCGATACCTGCGTTTATCATCAGCCGGGCATCGATTTGCTCACACGTGTTATCCCGATCGACAATATCCTATTCGCATCCGAAATGGTTGGCGCAGTGCGCGGCATCGACCCGGAGACCAACCACCATTACGACGACACGCGCCGCTATATCGATCAGGTCGCGGCGCTCAGCGAGCAGGATCGGTGGAAGATTTTCGAAGGCAATGCGCGCAAGGTTTATCCGCGGCTGAATGCCTATCTCGAACGCCGCGGCGCCGCCTAATCCTGCCGCGACCCCCTCGAGCCCGGCGCCCGAGGGGGTCGCTTTCAAAAAGCGCGCTCAATCGGCGAGCGGATCAGGGCGGAATTGAATGTGCACCGCCAGCGGCTTGCTCCCCTTCCCGCCTTCCTTGAGCCAAGGCGTGCGATCGCCGCTTGAGGACCAGAGCCCCCGCCCCTTCCAGCCGGCGTTCGGGTCATCGATGCGGCCGTCGAGCCCCTTGGCATAGAAGCCCATCGGATAGGGGATGCGGATCATGATCATCTGGCCGTCTTTCAACGCGACGAACCCGTCATTGAGATTGGCGGTAGAGATGGGAACATCTTCGCCCAGGCCAAGCGTATTGTGCTGATCAACCCAGGTGTAATAACTCGCCTCGGCACTGTTATCGCCGATGCCTGCAAAGCCGGGTCCAGGATATTTGTAGAACGACCAGCCCTCGGGACAATGATCGCCGGTGGCTTTCGGCCCGTTCAGCGGGCCTTTGCATTTGCGGCGATCGAAGCTCGCAAGATGGCCGCTGGTCAGCGACGCCCAAACCACGCCTTTGCTGTCGATATCCGCGCCGCGAATGCCGAACCCGGGAAGCGGCACGTTATAGACTTCCGAAAGTTGCGTCTTCGGATCGAAGCGGAGCAGCGCCGGCGGGTGGCCGCCGAAAACCCCGATGGTATACCAAATCGAGCCGTCCGCCGGGCTCGGCATCACCGCATAGGGGCCGGAAAGGCCATCGAGCGCCAGGCGCGTGTCCTTTGTCGGGTCGGGTGGATCGCCGGGCTCGGTATAGGCCACGCGCCGGCCGAGGCCGGCGGTGTCGAGAACAAAAGGTGACCATCCCTGCGCCTTTGCCGCATCGCCCGTCTCGTCGAAGACCTTCGTATCGATCCAGCCGGCGACCGGCCCGGTGCCGCTGAACCAAAGCGTATTGTCCTTATCGTAACCGAAGCGCAGGTGATGGGTGGAAAAACACGTATCGACGAAGGTGTATTTCATCGTCTTGGGGTCGAGGATCGCCGCTTGGCGCGCCGATTGCTCGAGCGGGAAAGCCTTGGCCGAAGGATGATCAGACCCTTTCCGGCAGAAGGCCGGATTGTCCATGCCGCGGATCGTCGCGGCAAGCCACACTCGGCCTTTGTCGTCGAACATTGCATTGTGGTTGTTGGCGCGTGTCGACCAGATTTTTTCATTTCCCCAGTAGGCGGAAGGCTGCAGCGGGCTCAGGGTGAAGCCGAAGCCCGGCACTTCCGGCATGCTCTCATCTCGCACCGGCATTTTGAAAAAGGTCACCGTACTCGTCTTCGGATCGAGAATCGGCATCTCGTCGCTGCTGTATTCGGGAGAGCCGAAAAGCGGCCCATAGGCATTCACGGTCGGGTTCCGCTCATCCGAGGAAATCAGATCATGCAAATAGGTTTTCGGCGTGCCCCATTCCCAAATGGTGATCACGAAGTTCCGTTCGATTCCTTGCGGGCGCGGGGGTTGGCTTTTCGGCAATTCGCCCTGGGCGATGCGGTCCGTCCACTCGCCAAGAACTTTAAGCGGCAGGCCGCCGAAGGAGCTCGCCTCGCGGGTCATTTCCTGGCCGGCCAGTCCGGATTGCAAGCGTCGGATCCAAGCCGCCTCTCCGTTTGCGAAAGTGCCGAATTGCGCTGGGATAGTGCGGGTGGCTTCCTGGCCGATCTGGTGGCAGCCGATGCAGCCGATATTCTTCATCTGCATGAGCCATCCGATGCGTGAGCCGTCCAATTCTTGTTCGCTCGGCATGCGCAACATCGAGTACCAATAAATCGCCGGGTAGTAATGGGCGGCGGCAGCCGCGTTCGGCGCCGGAATCGCAGGAAGATCCAGATGCTGGCCGGGCTTGGCGCGAAATTTGGGCGAGTCCACAAGCCCGTAACCGCGCACGAAGACGCTGTAATTCACGGCAGGAAGATCGGGAATGACGTAACGGCCTTGGTCATCGGTGACGACGATTTTGATGAATCGGGTCGGCAGCTCGACACTCTCGGCAATCACCCAAACGCCTGCCTCCGGCCCGTGCGGCCCGCTCACCACGCCGCCGATATCTGTGCTGCCGATTTCCGGCGAAGCGGCCTCCGCCCGGGCAGGCAGGAACAGGGCCGCGGCAAGCCCGAAGGCGAGCGCAGTGGTCAATTTCAGGCTGGATTTCACGATTCTGCGCATCGACGTTTTCTTCCCTCGATAAAAATTTTGCCCTCTGCTGCGGATTGCTCCGCAGCGAACGGAATTTGGGTGTGAAACGATAAAGCGGCCCCTGCTCGCGGGCAATGCGAGAGCATATCGCCGCGCTGCTGCCTCGGCTGCATCTCGCTCTTCCCGTGACAGTTCGCCTTGTGGCCTTTGCGGTCCGGCGTTACTTTTTTGGAAAATCCTTTGCTGCCACGAACAGCCCTATGGGAGGAGACCGCATGATCCACGAAGCAGAGGTGGCGCAATACCGAGAGCACGGCTTCCTTGTCGTGCCGGATTTGCTGGACGGCGCGGAGCTGGCCGCGCTGCACGCGGTGATCGCCGAATTGCTCGCCGGCGCCGCCGATGTCGATACGCACACCGATGTTTACGATCTGGAGCCCGGCCATACACGGCAAGCCCCGCGCGTGCGCCGCATCAAGGCACCGCACAAACTGCATGCGGTCTTCGACCGTGTCATCCGCAAGCCTCAGGTCATCGCCGTGCTGCAGGCCCTGCTCGGCCCCGATATTCGCCTGCACGGATCGAAGCTCAACATGAAGTCCCCCCGCTACGGATCACCGGTGGAATGGCATCAGGATTGGGCCTTCTATCCGCACACCAACGATGATCTTTTGGCCGTCGGCGTCCTGTTGGATGACGTAACGGAAGAGAACGGGCCGCTCTTGGTGGTGCCCGGCACGCACAAAGGGCCGGTATGGAACCATCACGGCGAAGACGGCCGCTTTTGCGGCGCCATCGATCCGGCCGAAATCACGGCGGAAATCCGGCGGGCGGTGCCGCTCAAGGGGAAAGCCGGCAGTATGTCGTTCCATCATGTGCGCCTGTTGCACGGTTCGGCGCTGAACACGTCCGAGCGGCCGCGCAAACTGCTGCTGTACGAGGTTGCCGCCGCCGATGCCTGGCCGCTCCTCGGTGTTGCCTCGCTGGAAGAGTTTAACCGGCGCATGTTGGCGGGCAAGCCGACCATTCAGCCGCGCTTGGCGCCGGTCCCGGTGCGGATGCCGCTTCCGCCCGCGGCGCACCAAGGCTCGATTTACGAGAACCAAACCGGCGCGACGCGCACGTATTTCAGAAAAGCGGCCGCCTGAGCGAACGAACATCTCACGAACAATCTTTGGTGGAGGAAACGGCCGGAATGAACGGGGTGGCAGCCGAGCCCTCTCGCAGGGCATCGGTGTGGTGGGTCATCATCGCCTCCGGCATCGGCTCGGCGCTGGAGTGGTACGATTTTTTCATTTACGGCACCGCGGCCGCGCTTGTTTTTGGGCCGCTCTTTTTCCCCAAATCCGATCGGCTCACGGGAACATTGCTGGCCTTCGCCACTTTCGGCGTCGGTTTTTTGGCGCGCCCGTTCGGCGGTTTGTTTTTCGGCCATTTGGGTGATCGGTACGGACGCAAGCCGGTGCTGGTGGCAACGCTGTTGCTGGTCGGGACGGGCACGACGCTGATCGGCCTGCTCCCCACTTATGCCGCAGCCGGCACGTGGGCGCCCGTTTTGCTGGTGCTGATGCGGCTGATTCAGGGGTTCGGCGCCGGCGCCGAATACGGCGGCGCCGTGGTGCTGTTGGTGGAGCACGCGCCGCCCGGCCGGCGCGGCCTTTGGGGCAGCATCGCGCCTATGGCGGTCGGCGTCGGCAATTTGCTGGCTGCCGGCGCTTTCGCGCTGGTCTCGTTGCTGCCGCAAGACGCTTTTATGGCTTGGGGCTGGCGCCTTCCCTTCCTGGCCAGTTTCATCCTGGTGTTGGGGGGATTATTCGTGCGTCTGCGCGTGACGGAGACCCCGGTATTTCGCGATGCGGTGGCGCGCCAACAACCGGAGCGTATTCCGGCACTCGAAGTGCTGCGCCGGCAGCCGCGCAATTTCTTCGTGTTGCTCGGCGCACGCTTGGCGGAAAACGGGTTGGGCTACCTGTTTCCGGTGTTCGGCCTGTCCTATGTGACGGCGACACTCGGCATGCCGCGGTCGCAGGCGCTGGAGGCGCTGATGCTCTCTTTTCTTGTGCAGCTTCTGTCCGTGCCGCTCTTCTCCGCTTTATCGGATCG
>JAIMBF010000080.1 GCA_023511585.1 Terriglobia bacterium | reverse complement strand
CCCGAGCCGGAGAAACGTATGTCTGGCGGATGGGGTGGGATTCGAACCCACGATACGCTCGCGCGTATGGCGGTTTTCAAGACCGCTGCCTTCAGCCGCTCGGCCACCCATCCAACCCTATCACCCCCCAACCCCATCACCCCCTCGGCGCGCGGCCATGCGCGCAACGATCAGCGGGGGCGCAGCGATCAACGGGGCGAAAGCACCATCACCATCTGGCGGTTTTCCATCTTGGGCATTTGCTCCACCTTGGTTTGCCCGTCGAGATCGGCGCGGATCCGTTCCAGCACCTTCACCCCAAGCTCCTGGTGGGCAAGCTCGCGGCCGCGAAAGCGAAGCGTGACCTTCACCTTGTCCCCCTCGGCGAGAAACGCCTTCATGGCACGCAACTTCACCTGATAGTCGTTCTCGTCGATATTCGGGCGGACTTTGATTTCCTTGATCTCGATGACCTTCTGTTTTTTTCTGGCTTCGCTTCGCTTTTTTTGTTGCTCGTATTTATACTTCCCGTAATCGAGAATCTTCACCACGGGCGGATCCGCATTCGGGCTGATTTCCAGAAGATCAAGCCCGGCCTGATAAGCGCGTTGCAAGGCCTCTCGCGCACTCATCACGCCCAACATCACCCCGTTTTGGTCGATCAATCGCACCTGTGGCGCCCGGATTTCTTCATTCACGCGCGGCCCCTCACGGGCGGGGACCGGCGGTTGCTGCGGAACTCTAGCGATGGGTCTCTCTCCTTAAGCTGTTGACGAACATAGACGAATCTCCCGGCGCGGAATCCCTTCCCGCGTCGGCGCCATCTTGGCCGAGGCAAAGGCTTTCGATCAAGCGCGATCATGCGCGCCGGCAATCGGAACGCCCAAGCCCCTCATGCATGCAGATCGGGCGGGCAGGCTTCTTTGGCAAGACGCCGGACGGCTTCTTCCAACGCCAGCACCTCTTGCCGCTCGCTGCCCAGCCGGCGCAACGAGACGGTGCCGTTTTCGGCCTCTTTCCGCCCCACCACCGCAAGCACCGGCACATGCGCCAGGCTGTGCGTGCGCACCTTGGCGGTAATCTTTTCGTTGGCGGTATCCAAGAGCACGAACAAGCCGGCCTTGCGGAGCTGCGCGGCCACCTCGGCCGCGTAAGCATCGGCATCCGCCACGATGGTGGCCACCACCGCCTGCACCGGAGCCAGCCAAAGCGGAAACCGGCCGGCATAATGCTCGATCAAAATGCCGATAAAGCGTTCAAAACTGCCGAGCACGGCACGGTGCAGCATCACCGGCCGGCGGCGCGAGCCGTCTTCGGCAACGTATTCCGCATCGAGCCGCTCCGGCAGCACGAAATCCACCTGCAGCGTGCCGCATTGCCAATCGCGCCCGATGGCATCGCGGAGCACGAACTCAAGCTTGGGGCCATAGAACGCGCCCTCGCCCGGGTTCAGCGTGTAATCCACGCCGGCAAGCGTGCAGGCCTCGGAAAGGGCCGCCTCAGCGCGGTCCCAAACCGCATCGGAGCCGGCGCGGACGGGCGGGCGGTCGGAGAACTTCACGCGGAATTCCGCAAATCCGAAGTCGCGGTAAACGGTGCGCAACAATTCCACGAAGCGCACCGTCTCGGAGCTGATTTGCTCTTCGGTGCAGAAAATGTGCGCATCATCTTGGGTAAAGCCCCGCACCCGCATCAACCCGTGCAGCGCGCCGGAAGGCTCAAAGCGGTGGCAGGAGCCAAATTCCGCCATGCGCAGCGGAAGCTCGCGATACGAACGCACGCCTTGCCGGAAGATTTGCACATGGCAGGGGCAATTCATGGGCTTTAAGGCAAGGGTGCGGTTCTCGTTCTCCAGCTGCACCACGAACATATGCTCGCGGAATTTCTCCCAATGCCCCGAGGCTTCCCAGAGCGCGCGATCCACCAGTTGCGGCGTGTGCACTTCTTGATAGCCCGCCTGCTCGAGCCGGCGCCGCATATAGGCTTGCACCGTGCGGTAAAGGCGCCAGCCGTTGGCGTGCCAGAAGACGGAGCCGGCCGCTTCTTCCTGAAAATGAAACAAATCCATCTCGCGCGCGATGCGCCGATGGTCGCGTCGTTCCGCTTCGGCAAGCATATGCAGATAGGCATCGAGTTCCGCTTGATTGCGCCAAGCGGTGCCGTAAATGCGGCTCAACATCGGGTTGCGATGATCGCCGCGCCAATAGGCCCCCGCCACTTTCATCAGCTTGAACGCGGTGCCGACATCGCCCGTGGAACGCATGTGCGGGCCGCGGCAGAGATCCACCCACTCGCCTTGCCGATAAAGCGTAATCACCTCCGTTTCCGGCAAGTCGCGGATGATCTCGGCTTTGTAATGCTCGCCTTTGGCCTCGAAGAAACGGATCGCCTCGTCGCGGTCCCAGACTTCGCGCACGAACGGCGCGTTGCGCGCGATGATTTCGCGCATTTTCGCCTCGATCGCGGGAAGGTCTTCCAGCGTAAACGGCTCGTTGCGCGCAAAATCGTAATAAAAACCGTTCTCGATCGTAGGGCCGATCGTCACCTGCGTGCCGGGATAGAGCGTCTGCACCGCTTCCGCCAGCACGTGGGCGGCATCGTGGCGGATCAATTCCAGGGCTTCGGGGTCCTTGCGGGTGATGAAGACGACATGCGCATCGTGGTCGATCTCGCGCGAAAGATCCATCAACACGCCGTCCACTTTCATGGCAATTGCATCGCGCGCCAGGCCCGGCCCGATCGCGGCGGCCAAGGCCGCGCCGGTGAGGGGCGCAACGAAACGGTGTTGGGATCCGTCAGGCAGAGTGATAAGCGGCATCGGCATCTCCGGCTGGCAACGGAGGGTTTGTATGGGCTTGAAGCGCCGCCGCCGCAACCCTCTCCGGAGGCAAAGCGGACAAATCGGCAGCGCGCAACACCACGGGCCACGCCCCGTTCGGGCCGCGCGGTGCGGTCAAGGCCGGATCGCTTGCCGCGGAAAACAGCACCACCGTGGGGCAACCCATGGAAGCGATCAAATGCATCGGCCCCGTATCGTTGCCCACCGCAACCGCGGCCTTGCGCGCCAAAGCGGCGATCTGAAAAAGGTCGGTTCGCCCCGTAAGATCAACGGCTTCCGGGCAAGCGGCCAGAATGTATCGCGCAAGGGGCGCTTCGGCAGCGCTGCCCAGCACCACGGGCGTAAGCCCCGCCGCCAGCAAATCGCGCGCCAGCACCCCGTAATGCTGCGCCGGCCAGCGCTTGGCGGGGCGATGCGCACTGGCGCCGGGAACCAGCAGCGCAAAGCGGGAGGGAAGCTCCGCCGGCACGGCGCACTGGCCGAGCCAGGCAAGATCAACGGGCGGAAAATCCCGGATTCCGGCCATTGTGAGCTGTTCGTGTTGGCGCTCCAGCGTGTGCATGCGGTCGCGCTCGGGGTTGGCGTGCGGCGCCGAGCAGCCCGGCGCGATGCCGGACCATGGCGGCCTGCCGGCAAGATGGAAATACCAGTTCGTGCGCTCGGAGGTTTGCAGATCGTAGACGAAGTCAAACCCCCGCAATTGGCGCGCAAGCCGCCAAAGCCTCAATAGGGCCCAAGCAGGAGGGCGGGAATCAACCAGCACCCGATCGAACCACGGCGCGCGTTGCGCGAGCTCGGCAAAAGGTGCGGTGGTGAGCAGGGTGATTTCATCCTTGGCATGATGCGCGCGAAGCGCGGCAAAAGCGGCAAAACTCAACACGAAATCGCCGAGCGCGCCGAGGCGAATGACGAGAATTTTCATGTCAAGAGCTCGCGGTAAAGCGCAATGTGGCGGGCCTGCATGGCGGCAACGCTATATTCGGCAACCACGTGGCGGCGGGCGTTGGCTCCGATGGCCGCCCGTTCGGCCGCGGAAAGATCAAGCACGAACGCAAGCGCCGCCGCCAGCTCTTCCACATTGCCGGGAGGCACCAAAAACCCCGTCTCTCGATCCCGCACCGTTTCCAGCACCGCGCCGTGCGCCGCCGCCACCATGACCCGCTCCATCGCTTGCGCTTCGATCACGGCGCGGCCGAAACCTTCCGGCTCGGTCGAGGCGCTGACCACCACATCGGCGAGCGAAAGCGCCGTGGGCATGTCCGCCACCTCGCCCACGATGCGCAAACGCTCGGCCACCCCCAACTGCACGGCTTGGCGCTGCAGCTCGTCCACGTAGGCGGCGCGGCCTTGGGAGGAGCCCACCAGCACGGCCACGGCATCCTTTCGCGCGAGGCGCGATAAGGCGGCAATCAACACGGGCTGGCCCTTCCACCGGGTCAGCCGCGCGGGCAGCATGATAACCGGTGCGCCGGGTGGAAGCCGCCAGGCCTTCGCCAATTCGGCGCGACGGGTGGGATCGATCGCCAGGGGATCGAAGCGCACGGGGTCAACGCCGTTGGGAATGACGCGGATGCGCGCCGGGTCGGTGCCGTGGCGCGCCGCAATCAGCTCGGCCAGAAAACGGCTGACCGCAACCACGCGCTCGCCCGAGGCCATGACGGAATTATAGGCGCGCTTGCCGGGAAAGCCTTCGTTGTAAGGGCTGTGATAACTCGTGACAAAGCGTGCCCCGGCCCACTTGGCCGCAAGCCTTGCCGAATAGGCCGGCGCGCGCGAATGCACATGCACCAGCGCGACCCCTTTCTCGCGGATCAGGCGCGCCAGCCGTTCGGCATTGCGCCAGAGCGCAAGCGGGTTGCGCGCATCGAGCGGCAAGACAATGTGCTTGCCCCCCGTCGCGACGATCCGCTCCACCATGCGCCCGCCCGCGGAGGCCACAAACGCGGAAAACCCCTCTTTGGCCAAAGCCTCGGTCAACTCCGCCACCACGTGCTCGACGCCGCCGGTTTCCAATGCCGGCAAAACCTCCAGCACGGTCGGCTCCGTCGTTTTCAGATGCGTCCGCATGCAAGGCGTTCTATCATGAAGTGCATCGCTATCGAGAGGAGGCTTTCATGGCAGAACGGAGCGGCAAGCTTGCGCGGCCCAACGGCAAGAGCCTTGCTTGGCGACGCCTTTCCGGGCGGGAACCGACGGTTGTGTTCCTGCCCGGCTTCGGCAGCGATATGACCGGGGAGAAAGCCACCAGCCTTGCCGCTTTCTGCGACACGATCGGCCAAGCCATGCTGCGGTTCGACTATTCCGGCCACGGCGAAAGCGATGGCCGGTTCGAAGAGGGCACGATCGGCCAGTGGACCGAGGACGCGTTGGCGATAATCGATGCGCTTTCGACGGGCCCCGTGGTTCTGGTGGGCTCTTCCATGGGCGGCTGGATTGCGCTGCTGGCGGCTTTGGCAAGGCCGGAGCGCGTGGCCGGGATTGTCGGCATTGCCGCGGCGCCCGATTTTACCGAAATCCTGATGTGGCAATCCATGACCTTTGAGGAACGTGACCGGCTGATGGCGGATGGCGTCCTGTTTGCGCCCAATCGCTACGGCCCGCCCACGCCGATTACGCGTGCGTTGATCGAAGAGGGCCGCACGCATTTGCTGCTCGATCGGCCGATCCCCCTCACCTGCCCGGTGCGTTTGCTGCACGGCCAGAACGACCAAGACGTGCCGTGGGAGCTTGCCCTGAGACTTTCGGACCGGCTCGAAAGCACGGACGTGCAAGTGATTTTGGTCAAAGACGGCGAGCACCGGCTTTCCCGCCCGGCCGATCTTGCCTTGTTACACCGCACGCTCGCCCCGCTCCTCGGCCAAGATCGCGGCTAAACCCTCGCGATAGCTCGGATAGCGCCAAGCGATGCCGAGCGTTGCTTTGGTTTTGGCGCTCAGAACCTTGCGGTTTTCGGCCCAGAAACTTTGGGCCATCGGGCTCATCGTGCGCACCGCTTCGGCATAGGGCACGGCCGGGGGCGGCGGCAGGCCGAGAAGCCGTGCCGCTGTGGCCAAGACTTCGGCCGACTCGCTCGGGCAGTCATCGGCAAGGTTGAAAATGCGGATGCCGGACGCCGGCTTCTGCCGCATGGCCGCCAGCACCGCCTGTACGATATCATCGCGGTGGATGCGCGCAAAGGTATGGCCGGGCTTGATCACGCGCCGCGCGGTGCCGGCGCGAAGCTGGTCGAACGCGCTGCGGCCGGGTCCGTAAATGCCGGCAAGGCGGAAGATGTCCACGGCGCGCCGATCGGCAAATGCTTCCCATGCCTGTTCCGCCTGTCTCCTTAAGAGGCTGCGCGGGTTCCCGGGCAAGGGCGGGGTCTCTTCGTCCACCGCGCCGCCGGCCCGGTCGCCATAGACCCCTGTGGAGGAGAGATAACCGATCCAGCGCAGGCGTTCCGCATTGCGGATGGCGTTGTGATAGCGCGCGAGAACGGGATCCCCGGCTTCCGTCGGCGGCGTGGTTGTCACGATGTGGGTGGCCGCGGCGATGGCGGAATCGGCCGCTTCGAAGGGAATTGCCTCGATCCCCTCGGCCCTCGCGGCGCCTGCAAGCCCGCGCCGAGTGCCCAAAACGCGCAACCCTTCGGCACCCGCCGCCCACGCGATGGCGGTGCCGCAATAACCGAGTCCGAAGACAAGCAGCAATCGGTTTTCCATAAAGAAAATTTGCTCTGAATGGGGGTCAAACGCTAGATTTTAACCGCTATGAGGAGACATCTGTCGACCTGGGGCTTGGTTCTTGCTGTGCTCGCTGCTGCCCTGGGAGCAGGAGGGCTTTGGTTTTCCCGGGCCTACCTTGTGGGAACGGGCGGCAGCTCGGAGGACGCAGAGGCAAGCTTGTTGCAATTTCCCGCCCCGCCGGTGCCGCCGCGCATCGCCGAGGATGAGGATTATGACCGTTGCCTCGGCATGCTCTCTTCCGATCCGGAGGGAGCGAAGGCGTTTGCCGAGGCGTGGGAAGCAACCGGCGGCGGCAGCAGTGCCGAACATTGCGGAGCGCTTGCGGAGATTGCGCTCGGCAATGCCGAAACCGGGGCGGAAATGCTGGAGCACCTCGCCGCTACGGCAGAGGCGCCCGAAGCGACCCGCGGCATGATTTACGACCAAGCGGCGCAGGCATGGATGATGGCCAACAGCCCAACGCGTGCCTACGGCGCAAGCACGATGGCGCTCGCTCTGGCGCCCGATAACCCGGATCTTTTGATCGATCGCGCGGTGGCCGCGGCGAGCCTCGAGCGGTTTCGCGAAGCGATTACGGATCTCGACCGCGCGCTGGAAATCGAACCGCGGCGAGAGGATGCGCTGGTCTATCGGGCCAGCAGTTGGCGCCACCTTGGCGAATGGGTGCGCGCCGAGGAAGATATCGACGAGGCCCTATCGCTTGACCCCGACAATGCCAATGCGCTCTTGGAACGCGGCATTCTTCGTCAGCGCCGCGGCGATCTTGCCGGAGCGCGGGCGGATTGGCAGCGCGCCATTGAGCTTGCGCCAAACACCTCGACCAGCGATCTCGCCGAGCAGAACCTCGCGCTTTTGGAGATGGGGCCGGAGCGGCGCTAAGGCGTGCGGCGCATTTCGCCGGAAACCCGCAGCGCATGCGCCTCACGGTTTAGGAAGACCCTCGCCGGTCATTCGTCGCGGGGTTTTTCGCCGCGTGCTTCCGGCAATTTTTCTTTACATACCATCACTTGCCCGGGAAAACGAAGCCCTTCGAAACGGGCCGAATTGCCGAGGAACTCCACGACCATTGTATCGTTGCTGTAGGTCGGAATCCCATCGCCCGGCACGCGCTCCAGCATTTCCACCTCGCCTGTGGACGCTTCGATAAAAACGCGCTGGTCTACATAATCGAATTCCACATGGATAGTGATATTTTGGCCGCAGACGTAGTCTTGCGAAAGAGGCGGTTCGAATGCAGGCGCCGCGTTGGGCAGCAGCCAAGCCGCGGCAAAGCCGCCGAACGCCAGAACATTCCCCAAGTGCGCGAGAGCTCGCATGGTTTTCCCATTGGCGCGCCAGGAAAAACCGGATGGCGTGCGAGTAATTTCACAAATCCGATTGAGAAATAAGGAGAAGGACGAAGCGATTCAACCCGAGCAACTTTGCGGCGGGTGAACCGGCAACAAGAAAAAGCTGAGTTTTTTAAAATATGAACTTCCGGGCTTTGTCTAGATAATCAAATCCAGAAGCTGCATGGCCAGCATCAGCAACTGTTGCGCCGTTTCCTGGGTTGGATTAACCGGGGGCGCGGATGGAACCGGGGGGCTGCTGGTCGCTGGACTTACCGATGCTGCTGGCGAGCCTATCGGCCCTGCCGGAAGGCTAAAGCTTACCGGCAAGGAGGCAAGGCCAACGGAGCCCAAAGGACTGCTGGCACTCATCGCAAACTCCGCATGCTGATACGCGCCGTTTTGCCGCGGAACAAAATCCAGACTTCTGTGATCCTTTTCGAGAAATATTTAAAATCCCGTTAAGCGTCGATTGCAGAAACCGTGGCTCCGGTTGCGCCTTGGGCCGGCCCTCCGGGTTGATCTCGTCAAATGCAACGTTATAACATTGCATTTTGTCATAACCCAAAGGAACTCCCCCCAAGTGCTCCGCCGGCCTTTCCTGTTTTGCCTCTTTGCGTCCCTTGCTCTGCCGAAAGCACGCGCCGCCGGCTCGGCCGTTCCGGTCGTCGCCGCAGAAAATTTCTATGCCGATGTGGCAAGCCAGATCGGCGGCCCATGGGTCACGGTCCAAGCAGTCATGAGTAACCCGGAGGAGGATCCGCACCTGTTTGAAGCTTCCCCCTCGGTGGCGCGGGCTCTGGCGGGCGCCCGCATCGTTGTGCTCAACGGCGCCGATTATGATCCGTGGATGACAAAACTTTTGGCGGTGCATCGCGGCTCCGGCCCGCGCGTGCTGGTGGTTGCCGATCTTCTCGGCCGGAAGGCCGGCGAAAATCCGCATCTTTGGTACGATCCCGCCTGCATGCCGGCCTTTGCGAAGGCGTTTGCCGCCTTGCTCGCCGAGGAAGACCCGGCCCACCGCAACGACTATGAAAAAGGCATGCAACGCTTTCTC
The DNA here is from genome assembly GCA_023511585.1 of Terriglobia bacterium. GTDB lineage: Bacteria > Pseudomonadota > Alphaproteobacteria > Acetobacterales > Acetobacteraceae > JAIMBF01. The sequence goes on along the minus strand of JAIMBF010000080.1, from coordinate 3,610 downwards.
GCCGCGCTGGCACCGATGCAGGATAAAATCGCGGCGCTCCGCGCGCGCTTTGCCGGCACGCCCGTGACCGCGACCGAGCCCGTTTTCAACGATATGGCGCGCGCGCTCGGGCTTGTCATGCGCAACGAAAGATTTCAACTTGCGGTGATGAACGATACCGAGCCCGCCGCTTCCGACGTCGCCGCTTTCGAGGAAGATCTGAAAAATCGCCGCGTGCGCCTTCTGATTTATAATTCCCAAGCAACAAACGAGGCGTCTCGGCGCATGCTGAAGCTTGCCGGATTATCGGGCATTCCGGTGCTTGGCGTCACCGAAACGGAACCTGGAGGCAAATCCTATCAGGATTGGATGCTGACGACGCTCTCGGCCCTCGAAGAGGCCCTCGCGAAAACGCCGTGAGCAACGTAATTGTTTGCTCGGATCTCACGCTCGGCTTCGGCCCGCGCGTGGTTTTGGCCGGGGTGAACCTTGCCGTTGCAGAGGGTGAATTCATCGGCGTGCTTGGACCCAACGGTTCGGGAAAGACCACGCTGATGCGTGCCATCCTCGGCCTGCTGCCGCCGCGTTCCGGCAGCATCTTGGTTTTCGGCAAACCGCCGCCGCGGGGAAATCCGGCCATCGGCTATTTGCCGCAGTTGCGGAGCCGCCTGGCCGGTCTTTCCCTGACCGGCCGGGATTTCATTGCCGCGGCCTACGGCGGCCATCGCTTCGGTCTGCCGCTTTTCGGCAGGGCGGCGGAGGCTGCGGTGGATCGCGCCTTGGCCCTGGTCGGGGCAGAGGATCTCGCCGCACGGCCGCTGGCGGCGCTCTCGGGAGGCGAGCAGCAACGGCTTCTCTTGGCGCAAGCGCTACTCGGGCGACCGCGCCTGCTGCTCTTGGATGAACCGCTCATCAGCCTCGACCCGCCCCATCAGGCGGCGGTGGTTGCGTTGGTACGGCGGTTGCAAAAAGAGCTCGGCTTCACTGTTCTCTTTTCTGCCCATGAGCTCAACCCCCTGCTGCATGCCATTGACAGGGTGCTCTATCTCGGCGGGGGGCACGCCGCGCTCGGCACGGTGGATGAAGTGATCACGCCTGCGGTGCTCTCCCGCCTTTATCGCACCGAAATCGAGGTAATTCGCACGCACGGCCATATTTTTGTGATGGCAGGCGGGCACGAAGTGGAGCATGAGGCGCATCGCCACGCGATAGGTCACTCAGATGCTTGAGAAGACGCTTGAGATGCTTGCCTACGATTTCATGCGGAATGCCTTCGCCGCCTCGGCAATTGTTGCGGTGCTTGCCGGCGTGGTGGGGTTTTTCTTAGTCCTGCGCGAGCAGACCTTTGCCGGGCATGCGCTTTCTCATGTGAGTTTCGCCGGGGCGACCGGGGCGGTGCTGATGGGCATCCCCCCTTTTGCCGGGATTATCGTGCTTGCAACGCTTGTCGGTATCGGTATGGGGATGTTGGGCGAGAAGCTGCGTCAGCGTGATGTCGCGATCGGCGTCGTGCTGGCCTTCTCCCTCGGCCTCGGCATGTTATTTTTACATTTTTATACGCATTTCGCCACCCAGGCGACCACGCTGCTTTTTGGCAACGTTCTCGGGATTGACCGCACAACCATCGGTACATTGGCGGCTCTTGCCTTCGTTTCGCTTGCGGCTATGGGTTTCATCGCGCGGCCGCTTTTGTTCGCAAGCCTTCATCCGGAACTCGCCGAAGCTAGGGCGGTGCCGGTGAAATTTGTTTCCGTTTCGTTTCTTGTGCTTGTCGCGCTTGCGGTGGCCGAGGCAACCCAAATTGTCGGTATGCTGTTGGTCTTTGCGCTGATGGTGGCACCTCCCGCTGCCGCGCAACTGCTCTCGGCGCGGTTTTGGCGAGGGCTCTTGCTCTCCGTCATCCTGGCTTGGCTCGATGCCTGGGGCGGTATTGCGCTCGCGTATATCACCGATTGGCCGAGTAGTTTTTGGATAACGGCGCTTGGAACATGCGCCTATCTCGCTGCGTTCATCATGCGTGGCAACATGCGAACCCATCACGCGGCATGATGAACGAACCGCGCCGCAAGGTCTTGAAAGATAACATTACGACAAAATGAAATAGCTCCCTAACAGGTTGCACGACCTTTGCTTTTCGCATAACCTAAAGAGGTTCCGCTAACCAAAATTGGGAGGAAATCATGTTGGAACGCCGCGAGCTGATTATGGTTGCTGCTGCGTCCGTGGTTGGAGCGGCTGCGACCAAGGAAGCTCTTGCTCAAAATTCCATCCCGCCAAGCCCGGCTCCGATCCCGCCAAGAAATTGGGATGACCCTACGCCATTGGCGGTTTATCCGGATGCTCACGTCCAGGTTCTTGATAAGAAATTCGCCAAGTATGTCGCGGGAACTTCGCTTTTGCGCCGGATCTGGACGGGTGCGGATTGGACCGAAGGCCCCGTGTGGTTCGGCGATATGCAAATGCTGATCTTCAGCGATATCCCGAACAACCGCATGATGCGTTACGATCATATCACCGGGAAAACGTCTCTCTTCCGTCAGCCGTCCCACTACGCCAACGGCAATACGCGCGATCGGCAGGGGCGCCTTGTCACGTGCGAGCATCGCAGCCGCCGCGTCACCCGTACGGAATACGGCGGCAACATCACCATTCTGGCCGATAAATTCGAAGGCAAGCGGTTCAATTCGCCCAACGGCGTGGTGGTGAAGTCCGACAATTCCATCTGGTTCACCGACCCGAGCTACGGGATCATGGGCGATCACGAAGGCCTTCGCCAAGAGTCGGAAATGCCGCGCAGGGTCTATCGCATTGATGGGCAGACCGGCAAAATCACGGTGGTTTCCGATGAATTCGACCAGCCGAACGGGCTCTGCTTCTCGCCGGATGAAAAGAAATTCTATGTTACGGACACGGGTGAGCATCCCCTCATTCGCGTCTATGACGTCACCGAGGACGGCAAGCTCACGAATAGCAAAGTCTTCCACGACTTCAGCGATGCCAAAGGCGGCATTTCCGACGATATTCGCGCCGATGAAGACGGCAATATATGGAGCGCGGGCGGATGGTCACAGGATCCGCTGTTTAACGGTGTTCTGGTGTTGGAGCCCCATGAGGGCGCGCCCATCGGCCGGATCGTGCTGCCCGAGACCGCCGGCAATCTCTGCTTCGGTGGGCATGGCTATGAGCACAACCGGCTTTACATCGCCGCAGGTACTTCGATCTACGCCATCGATACGAACGCGCGCGGCGTAGAGCTCTAATTTTTCCGCAGCACTTCTCTCGGTCTTCCTTTTGGGCCCCACAAAGTCGCAAGGCTTTTGTGGGGTCTTGTTTCCCAAGCCGCGACGAACCAAAGCCGCCTTAGGCGCGCTTTCGCCGCAGCGCATCCAGCGCCGCCTGCAAGATGATCGCCGCTGCCAGCCGGTCCACCGCTTGGGCGCGTTTGCGACGCGAAAGATCGGCCGCCTCGATCATGATCCGGTTCGCCGCGACTGTGGAAAGCCGCTCATCCCACAGCGCCGCCGGCAACCCGGTGGCCTCCGCCAGCGCTGCCGCCCAGTCCCGCGCCGCCTGGGCGGCCGGGCCCACGGTTCCGTCCATGGAAAGCGGCAAACCCACAATCAGCCCGCCC
>JAIMBF010000079.1 GCA_023511585.1 Terriglobia bacterium | reverse complement strand
CCGATCCGTTCCGCCCAACGCAGGCCGTCCAAGGCATCTTCCACGCAGAGCATGCTCGGCGTGTTAATCGTTTCTCCTTCGAAAATGCCCTTGATCAATTTCCCTTCTTTGGTGAGGCGGAAAATTTTCGGCAGCGGCCACGCGGGCTTGTAGCTCTCCAAACGCTCCACCGCGCGCGGTGAAAGCGCCAGCATGCCGTGCGCCGCTTCCCCGCCCAATGCCTTTTGCCACGACCAGGTGACGACATCGAGCTTTTCCCAAGGCAGCGGCATTGCGAAGACCGCTGATGTGGCATCGCAGATCGTCAGCCCCGCGCGATCGAGAGGAATCCAATTTCCATCCGGAATGCGCACGCCCGAAGTGGTGCCGTTCCAGACGAAAACGACATCGTTGGAAAAATCCACTTCGTTCAGATTCGGCAACTTTCCATAAGGCGCGGAAAGCACGCGGGCATTGGCCAGGCGCAATTGCTTGACGATATCGGTGGCCCAACCCTGGGAGAAGCTTTCAAACGCGAGCACATCGACGCCGCGGGCCCCGAGCAGCGACCAGAGCGCCATTTCAACGGCACCCGTATCGGAAGCCGGAACGATGCCGAGTTTCCAGTCATCCGGCATGCCGAGAAGCGCACGCGAGCGCGCAATGACCTCGGCAAGGCGCGCTTTGCCTTCTTTGGCGCGGTGGCTGCGGCCGAGAAACGCGCCTTTCAACCCCTCAAGCGAATAGCCGGGGCGCTTTGCGCAAGGGCCGGAGGAAAAATTGGGATTGGCCGGACGAACGCTCGGCCGAGAAGCGGCAAGTGCCATGTGGCTCTCCCTTCCAGAAGAGAAGCGCCCCGGTGGGGGGGCGTAACCCGCGTCGGGAAATAGCCTTGCCAAAACCACTTGGCAAGGGGTTTTGCCTATTCCGCCGCTGCGTGCGGGCGTTTGCTGACATGCATTTTTGCTCTAGCTTTGCCCATGCGAGCATGCAGCATGCCATGCTGCATAATGTAGCATAAACAGCAAAGAGGGATCCCAAGAGGTATCCATGGATGCGTTGACCGCCATCAGAACCCGCCAAAGTCCTCTGCGTTTGGGCGAGCCCGCGCCGGATGACGCAAGCTTGCGCCAAGCGCTCGCAGCAGCGGCAACCGCGCCCGACCATGGGCGGTTGCGCCCCTGGCGCTTTCTGATCGTGCGCGGAGAGGCGCGAAGAGAGCTTGCCGAGGTCTTGGTGCAGTCGCGAAGCCGCCGCGAACCGCCGCCCAGCGAAGCCGAACTTGCGCGCGAGCGCGAAAAAGCGTTTCGCGCCCCGCTGATCGTCGTTGCCGCGGCGCATCCGGTCGTTCACCCGAAAGTTCCGGAGATCGAACAGATCATCGCCGTGGGGGCTGCGGTGCAGAATCTTTTGCTTGCCGTGCATGCGCTGGGTTACGGCGCGTTTTGGCGTACCGGCGAGCCGGCTTATGATAGTGGTGTCAAAGCCGCGCTGGGGCTTGCCCCTCAAGATTCGATCGTGGGTTTCCTTTATATCGGAACGCCGCTTTCCGCGCCCCCGCCCCGCCCCGAAATTCCGCTGCATGCCATGGAATGGACGGGCCCCGATAAGATCGTTCCGTTTTGAAACAGAAACCTTATTGGAAGCAAATCGCTCACGCGGCGTGACCGTGCGCGGCTGGCGCGATTGCGCCTTTGTTCTTACGACGCGGAAGGAAGAACAGCGCAAAACGCACCAAGCGAGGGATTGTGGTGGGGCGCAAGAGGCGGCGATCGTAATGCGCCATGCGCCGTTCGTTTTCTTGAAGGCAAATTTCCATCAATTCCGCAACGTCAACGTCTTCGGCGCTGACGGCGGAAGAGCCGGTCACGGCAAAATTCGCATCTTGCTTGCCTCCGCCCATGTCTTTCGCAAGCCCGATGCGTTCGCCGACAAGAAAGGCCCAGACCAAAAGTTTTTTGAAAAAGAAATACGGCCGACGCCACCACTTCATATTCGCCTTGTGCCAGGCAAGCCAGTTCACAATGAACAAAATATGCCGTGCCTCTTCCTGGATCACCGGTTCAAAAGTTTCCACGAGCTCGATCGGAAAAAAACCGGAACGGCGGGCAAGCTCGAAGAGACCGAAGGCGAAGAAACTATCGATGCATTCGCTCAAGCCGGTGACCAAAAACCCCCATTCGGGATCCCTAGGCACTTTGTATTCCGGCTCCGGCGCCAGGGTTATGCCGTAAGCGGCGACCAAATGCGAAAGCACTTCTTTATGGCGCGTCTCTTCAAACGCCATCCGATCGAAGGCTTCGCGCAAAGGCTGCTCGGTGACGGTTTCCGCAAAGCTTTTCACCCGAAGCCCGGCCCGCCCTTCGGTTTGCACGGCAATATCCCAAATAGGCAAGCTGATCAGCCGCTGCCGCGCTTCGCCATCCAGCTTCGGCCAGGGAATGACCGCCGGTTTATAGGGGTTGAAGGTTTCCAGCAGCATGCGGCTGAACATCACCATGTGCCGCTTCTCGCCGGCCACAACCGGCCCGGTTTCGGGAAAACTCCAATGCCGCGCGGCATAGTCTGCTGCATCAACGGTTGCTTGGTCCATCTCTTCTCACCCCTTTTTTGAATCGCTTTGCTTTCGGCCTTTCAAAAAAGCTGGATCCATTGCGTCTTCAAATACGCGCTTTCGGGCAAGTGCGGGTGCACGGGATGATCCGGCCCCGCGCCGCCGCTTTGCACGATGCGCCCCTCGCGTTCGGCGCGGTTGAGCCCGGTGGCGACGGCGGCGGCAAAATCCGCACCTGAGATATGATACGAACAACTCGCCACGAACAGAAACCCGCCGGGGGAAACCAATTCCGCAGCAAGGCGAGTCATCTTGGAATACGCGCGGAGCGCCGGGCCGCGATCTTTCCGTGTCGGGGCAAACGCGGGCGGATCGCAAATGACGATGTCGAATCGCTCGCCGCGTCGCCCGAAGCGCTCCATGGCCTCAAAGGCATCGGCGCGCTCCAAGCTGACACCCGCAAGGCCGTTTCGCTTCATTGCCTCTTCGGCGCGCTCGAGCGCGGCGAGGCTCGAATCGATCAGATGCACGCGGCCGGCGCCGCTTGCCGCACAGCGCAAACCGAAGGCCCCGGTATGCGCAAAGACGTCCAGCACACGCGCGCCCGCCGCAAGCTTGGCCACGGCGTCGCGATTCGGCCTCTGATCGAAGAACCAGCCTGTTTTCTGCCCGGTCAGGAGATCGACGGGAAAAACAAGGCCCCCTTCTTCAACTTCCGCCGAGGCCTCGCTTCCCCACAGAAATCCGCGCCCTTCCTCAAGGCCCTCGAGTTTCCGGACGGGCGAATCGTTGCGTGCCACGATGACGCGCGGCGCAAGCAAAGAACGAAGCGCCGCCACAAGCGGCTCGGTCAGGCGCTCGATCGCTGCAATGTTGGCCTGCACCGCCAGCGCATCTCCATAACGGTCGACGATGCAACCAGGCAGGCCGTCGGCTTCGGCGTGCACAAGCCGATAGAAAGGCGTGGCAAACAGGCGCGTGCGCAGCGCCAGCGCGGCTTCGAGCCGGGCAAGAAGCCATTTCTCGTCGATCACGGCAGCGGGGCTCCGATCGAACCGGCGCGCCGCAATCAAACTGTGCGGATTGAAGGAAAACGTGCCGAACTTCGTTCCGTCATCGCCCTCAAGGCGCACGAACCCACCCGGCGGCCAGGCCCGATGCTCCGGCTTGATGTCGATTTCATTGCTGTAGGCCCATGGGTGCCCTCCCTTGAGCCTTCGCGCAAAGCCGGGTTTGAGACGCAGAAGCGGGCGCGTAAGTTCAGCGCTCAAGCAGCCTTCGCAACCGCCGAGCCGAGCACGGCGCGAAGCGCCTCCACCAGCTCGTCCATCATGGCATCGGTGTGGAAAGGACCCGGCGTCAACCGCAACCGCTCGGTGCCTTGCGGGACGGTCGGATAATTGATGGGTGTGGCATAAATGCCAAATTCCTCCAGCAATTGCCGGCTGATGGCAAAACAGCGCGCCGCATCGCCGATATGGACGGGAACGATATGGCTGACCGAAGGCAACTGCGGGATCCCGGCCTCGCGCAGCCGGCGCTTCAGCGTCTCGGCCCGTTCGAACAAGCGGGCGCGGCGGGCATGATCGGTCTTGACATGGCGCACGCTGGCCAGGGCGGCCGCCGCAATAACGGGGGGCAGCGAGGTCGTAAAAATAAAGCCCGAGGCGCAAGAGCGAATGAAATCCACCACTTCCTGCGCGGCCGCGATATACCCGCCGTGGGTTCCGAACGCCTTGGCCAGCGTGCCCTCGATGATATCCACGCGATGCGCAACGCCGTCACGCTCGGAGACGCCGCCGCCGTTCGGCCCATACATACCCACGGCGTGGACCTCATCGAGATAGGTCATGGCGCCGTAGCGCTCCGCAAGGTCGCAAATAGCGCCGATCGGGGCGATGTCCGCGTCCATGGAATAGACGCTTTCAAAGGCGATCAACTTCGGGGCATCGGCCGGGGCCGCGCGCAGCAACGACTCAAGATGTTCCAGATCGTTGTGCCGGAAAATATGCCGCTTCGCAGGCGTGCCGCGCATGCCTGCAATCATGGAAGCGTGGTTCTTCTCGTCGGAGAAGACGTGCCAGCCGGGCAGGCTGGTCAAGATCGTGGCGAGGGTGGCCTGATTGGAAACGTAGCCCGAGGTAAAGAGCAGCGCGGCTTCTTTCCCGTGCAAAGCGGCAAGCTCGGCTTCCAGCGCCTCATGCCAAGGACTGGTTCCGCTGATGTTGCGTGTCCCCCCGGCGCCGATTCCGGCCATGCGACCGGCCTCGACGGCGGCTTCCAGGGTCACGGGCGAGACGCCCATGCCGAGGTAATCATTGGAAGACCAGACCACCACTTCGCGGGTTTTCCCGTTCTGTTCCCAGAGATAACGGGGAAACCGCTCCACGCTTTTGCGAAGCGGCGTAAAAATACGGTACCGTCCCTGCGCCCGGATCTCGTCAAGGGTTTGCCGGCAATGGGTATAAAATGGGTGCATTGATCCTGGGTTCCTATCAATCTCGAGGCACGCCGAGCCCCGCCGCGGTCCTCCTCGCAGCGTGGCGTTGCAATCCAGCAAGACGGGAGGGTTCTGGCAATCCGTTATTTCCCTTAGATTCCGTAAGCGTCCATTAAACGGCCTATGGCGTTTTCGCAAGTCTCGTCGGCGCCGGCGCCGAGCTTCGTTGCATGTTCTTGACACCGCCCCGCCCCATCGCTAGCAAGCGCACGCCTTTCGGCAAGACAACTTGCGAAGCACACACGATGAGCGAAGAGCCGGGCCGCAGTGACCGCTCCTTTGAGGAACGATTGCAGGCGGCTCGCAGCAAAGCGGGGCTCGGCAGCGCTCCTGGCGCGGAGAAGTCTGCTTCAGGGGGTGGGCTTGGCCCGTTCGGGGTGGCCTTGCGGGCAGGGATCGAAATGATTTCGGCCTTGCTTGTCGCGCTGGCCATTGGCTATGGGCTGGATTACTGGCTGCATACCCGCCCGGCGTTTCTCATTGTGTTTGTTTTGCTGGGGGGTGCGGCTGGGGTCCTGAATGTCTGGCGTGTCTTTGCGCCGAAAGAGGGGCCTTCCAGGCGTCCGAAATAACGCGAGCCCTGGGCATTGGCCCGTGGAATGGAGAAGGTAAACCGTGGCGGCCGAAAAATCCACCATCGACGCGCTTGGGCAGTTCCATCTGGATACCGCGCTGGGCCCGATCGGCCAGTTGGTGAATTTTACCAATTCCAATGTCATGATGGTGGTGGCCGCGCTGCTGGTGTTTGCCTTGATCCATTACGGCATGCGCGCGCGCGCGTTGGTCCCCTCGCGGCTGCAATCCATGGCCGAAATGGGCTACGAATTCATCTACAACATGTGCATTGATCAGATCGGCGAAGAAGGCGTTCGTTTCTTCCCGTTCATTTTTGCATTGTTTTTCTTTATTCTGGCCGGCAATCTGCTGGGCCTGTTTCCCTACTTCTTCACCTTCACAAGCCACATTGCCGTCACCGGCGCACTGGCGATTTTGGTGATCGTGCTGGTGACCGTCGTCGGCTTGCGCATTCACGGTTTGCACTTCTTTTCCTACTTCTTTCCGGAAGGCGCTCCGGTTGCGCTGGCGCCTTTGATCGTGCCGATCGAGGTTATTTCGTATCTCTCCCGTCCCGTTTCTCTCTCCATCCGACTTTTCGCCAACATGACGGCAGGCCACGTAATGCTGGAAGTCTTGGCCTCGTTCATGCTGATGATGGCCGCGGGCTTGGGCGTGCTCGGCGTGGCGGCGGCGCTTGGGCCTTTGGCCATCAATGTCGTTTTGATCGGCTTCGAATTGCTGGTCGCAACCTTGCAAGCGTATGTGTTTGCGCTGCTGACCTGCATCTATCTGCACGATGCGGTGCATCTACATTGAGGTAGGCCGCATTTTGCACCATTCCCCCCTGATCTCTTAAGGAAGGAACCAACACGATGGAACTTGCTGCTGCAAAGGCTTTGGGCGCCGGGCTTGCCGTGATCTCGCTGGCCGGTGTGGGCGTCGGTATCGGGCATATTTTCTCTTCGTTGGTCAGCAGCCTTGCGCGTAATCCCTCGGCGCGCGGCAACGTTTTCGGTCTGGCGATTCTCGGCTTCGCGCTGACGGAAGCGGTCGCGCTTTATGCGCTGATGATGGCGTTCCTGATTCTCTTTACCTAAACGCGGCCGATGTTTCTCCGCACAAACCCGATGCGCATAAAAGCGATGCGAAAGCTCCTCTGGGCGGCGCCCGTGTTTTGGGTACTTTCGCCGGCGTCTCCCGCACTGGCGGAAGGCGGCGAAGGCATGCCGCAGATTGCTTTCGGCAATCCGCTTACCACCAGCCAAGTGGTATGGCTCGCCGTTATTTTCGCGGTCTTCTACGTGGTGTTGGCGCGCGGCGCCTTGCCGAGGGTTGCCGAAGTTTTGGCGGAACGCGCGAAAATCATCAAAAATGATTTGGAAGCGGCGCAGGCCGCAAAGGCAGAAGCCGACAAAGCGGTGGCGGAAGTGGAAGTTGCCATCCGGCGGGCCCATGCCGAAGCCCAGGCCCGCGTTGCCGAGGCGGTTGCGCAAGCAAAGGCCGCCGCAGAGGCTGAGATTCGCGCGTTGAACGCACGTCTCGAGCAGGAGCTGAAAAGCGCCGAAGAGCGCATCGCTGCGGCGCGGCGTGCCGCCATGGCGGCGCTGCGCGACGTGGCGGTGGAAGTGGCGAACGAAATGGTCGCGCGCCTCACCGGGCTCTCGCCCGTGCGGCCGGCATTGGAGCAAGCCGTCGTATCCGCCCTTGCCAAGCGCGAAACCTGACGCGAGTGCATTGCATGATCGACAGAGGCAAAGAATAGCATCCCATGGTCCATGACGTATTTTCCGGGGTGATCTGGCTCAAGCCTGCGTTTTGGGTTGCGGTTGCCTTCGTTCTGTTTTTTGCGATCTTCGGCGGCCGGCTTTGGCGAACGCTTGCCGCCATGCTGGACAATCGGGCCGAGGAGATTCGCCGGCAATTGGCGGAAGCGGCCGAATTGCGGAGGCAGGCCGAAGCCATGCTGGAAGACGCGAAGCGCCGGCGCAATGAAGCCTTGGCCGAGGCTGAGGCGCTGCTGCAGGCCGCCAAGCAAGAGGCGGAATTGGCAGCCGCCGCAGCGCGTGCCGAGGCCGAAGCAGCGGCGCAACGGCGCGAGCGCATGGCCATGGAGCGCATCGCCGCGGCGGAAAAGGCCGCCTTGAACGAGGTTCGCCAGGCGGCGGCGGAAATCGCCGCGCAAGCCGCGGCCGGGGTCATTGCGCAGACATTGACCCCGGATGCAGATGCTGCGATTGTGGATCGTGCGATCAGTCGTTTGCCGGAAGCTCTTCGCGCGGCGTAGCGGTCTTCGCATCGCCGCAGAAAATTTGATGCGGCCTCGATATCAGGAGCTGCAGGCCCGACCGAGAGGTAGAGACAAATGAAGGCTCAGACGCCGCGAAATTGGTCCGGTGTTGCCATGGTTGTGTCTTGGCTGGTGTTGGCCGGTTGCGCCGCACAGCCTTCGGCACCCGCGCAGCCTCCCTACCCGCCCGTGCCGGCTGTAAAGGCGGAAAAAATCCCGCTTCCGCCGGTTTCCGAGGATCCGTTGGTCTGGCAACCCGGGCATTGGGATTGGAACGGCAGCACTTACACCTGGCAGCCGGGAAAATGGGTTCCGCGCGCCGGCCATGGGACGATGTGGCAAGATGGCTATTGGGCAAAGAAAGACAATACCTGGTCCTGGGTTCCCGCGCATTGGGAGTAAGCGGAAGGCCCTTAGTCGCCAAGCAGGCAGAGACCGCCGCTTACCCGGTGATTTCCTCGGCCTGCGCCCGATCGCTTTGATCGCGTTGCTGGCTTGGCTTCCTACGGCGGCTTTGCATGGTGCGGAAACCAAGCAGGCTTTGGGAATAGTGCCGCATCGGCTGGTGGATGGAAGCTATCAAGGGAAGGCCAAGCTCGTTTTCGGAAAGCCGGGCCCCTGCCCCAAATCGAGTTACGGCTTTGTGGAAATCGGTGACGGCACTCTCGTCTTTCCCTATACGCCGAAGCTCGTTTTCCAAGCGCGGGTGCAACCGGACGGAACGGTATTTTCCAAGCTCGACGGAGGGGAACTCAGCGGGCGCACCGACGGCCGCCATCTCGATATGACCATCAAAACGCCGCAGTGTGAAACGCAATATCATCTCCACTACATCTGGAACCATTCCTAGCTTTCACCGCCTGCCGATCGGGCCGATGCGGCGCTCTCTCCCGATCCCTTCCCCTCTCCCTCTTGCCGCTCCCCCGGCGCAGTGCCAAGTTTTCCTATGCACTGCTTGATTTGTCCCGGATAAGGAGACGCCGTTCATGAGAGCGACCGCCGCCGCGCGCGGGCTAGGCATTGTCACTCTTGCCGCAACTCTGCTTTGCGGCCTCGCTGCTGCGGCTTGGGCGCGGGTGGGGCCGGAAAGCTTTGCGCCGCTGGTGAAGAAAGTTCTTCCCGCCGTGGTGAATATTGCGGTGACACAAGAACTTTCCACCGGCGATCTTTTGCAACTCCCTCCGGAGTTGCGCGGCACACCGTTTGAGCGCCAATTTCGCGAATTGCTGCGCCATCGGCACGAGCGGGTGATCGGCGCCGGCTCCGGCTTTGTGATCGACCCATCGGGAATTATCGTCACGGCCAACCATGTTATCGGCTCGGCTCAGCAGATTACGGTCTCGCTGATCGACGGCACGCAGCTGCCTGCCCGCGTGGTCGGCAACGATGAGCTGACGGATATTGCGGTGATCAAGGTCGAGCCTCCGCATCCTTTGCCTTCGGTGAGATGGGGCGATTCGCGGCAGGTGGAGGTCGGCGATTGGGTTTTGGCAGCGGGCAATCCGTTCGGCTTGGGTGGCACCGTGACCTCCGGCATCATTTCCGCCCGCGGGCGCGATATCGGGGCGGGCCCGTTCGATGACTTCCTGCAGCTGGATGCTCCCATCAATCCGGGCAACTCGGGCGGCCCTTCCTTCGACATGGACGGCAACGTGGTCGGCGTGAATACCGCGATCGTTTCCCCCTCGGGCGGCTCGGTCGGCATCGGCTTTGCCATTCCGAGCGAAATCGCCCGCCCGATCGTGGAGGAATTGCTGCGCAACGGCTCCATCGCCCGCGGCTGGCTGGGCGTTTCCGTGGCCGACCGTCCGGAGGGCAGCACCGAGCACGGCGTGCCGATCGCCGGCGTGGAGCGCAACAGCCCCGCCGCGCGCGCCGGGATTCATCCGGGAGATATCGTGATTGCGGTGAACAACGAACGCGTCGATTCGGCGCGGGAACTGATCCGCAATATCGCAGCGGTGCACCCCGGCACCGTGGTCCACCTGCGCCTGCTGCGGCACGGACGGGAAATGGATATTCCGGTTGCCGTTGGTCGGCGGCCGGTCATCAGGGCGGATTGAGCCATGCGCATTCTTCTCGTGGAAGACGATAAAGACGTAGCAGGCTTTGTGGTGAAGGGCCTGCGCGAAGCCGGACATGTCGTGGAGCATGTCGCCAATGGGCGGGATGGGCTGTTCATGGCAGCCAGCGAGAATTTTGACGCGATTATTCTCGACCGCATGCTCCCCGGCGGGGTAGATGGCCTGCGCATTCTGGAGACGCTTCGCACCCAGAAAAATCAGACCCCCGTACTGATTCTCTCTGCGATTGCCCATGTCGATGAACGGGTTCGGGGGTTAAAGGCCGGCGGCGATGACTATCTTACCAAACCCTTTTCCTTTGCCGAGCTGCTGGCGCGGGTGGAAGCGTTGACCCGCCGCGCCAAGGGCGAAGGCCCGCAAACCAAGCTGGTCGTGGGCGATTTGGAGATGGACCTGCTGTCCCGCACGGTGCGCCGCGCCGGGCAGAAGATCGACCTGCAGCCGCGTGAGTTCCGGCTTTTGGAGTATCTCATGCGCCATGCCGGCCAGGTGGTGACCCGCACCATGCTGCTGGAAGGTGTCTGGGATTACCACTTCGATCCGCAGACCAACGTGATCGACGTGCACGTCTCCCGCCTGCGCCAAAAAGTGGATAAGCCGTTTCCCACAAGCCTGATCCATACTGTCCGCAACGCCGGCTACATGCTGCGCGCCGAAGGCGATTAGAGGGCGATGGCGAAGCTTCTGGCCGCGCTGGAACGCGTTGCCCATCTGGGCAGCCAGGCAAGGCCGGGGCATGCCGAGTCCGACACGCGGAAGATTTCTCTGCCGCGGCTGAAGCGGTTCAGCCCGCGCTTTCTCCGCTCCGCCGGGATTCGCTTTGCCGCGCTCTATGCCGTCTTGTTCGGGATCAGCGCGCTGGCATTGGTGCTTTTTCTCTGGTGGGCCACGGCGGGCTTGCTGCAGCGCCAGGTGGACGCGGCGATCCGCGCCGACGCGCAAGGGCTTGCCGAACAATGGCAGGAGGGCGGATTGCCCGCGCTGATCAGCACCATCAGCGAACGCTTGGCCGAAAACGTCGACGACGACGCGATTTATCTGCTGGTGGATTCGCATTTTCACCGCATTGCCGGCAATCTGGACCGCTGGCCAAGCGGCGTGACCATGCAGCAGGAGCACTTCGAGCTTCCGATCGAGCGCGACGGCATGCGCTCGCTGGCTCGTATTTACCGCTTCGATCTTGCGGGCAACTTCCACCTTCTGGTCGGGCGTGATGTAGAGGCTCGTGCCAAACTGCGCCAATTGCTGACGGATGCTCTCTTTTGGGCGCTTATCGTGGTGGTGGGGCTGGCTGCGGCGGGGGCCCTGGTGGTGCGCATCGTGTTGCGCAATACGCTTGCCGATATTTCCAAAACCACGGAGGCGATCAGCGCCGGTGATCTTTCCCGCCGCGTTATGCTTTCCGGGCGGGGCGACGAGTTCGACCGCCTGGCGGAAACTTTGAATGACATGCTGGAGCGCATCGGGCGGCTGATGGATGGCGTGCGTCAGGTTTCCAACGCCATTGCGCACGATTTGCGCACGCCGATCACCCGCGCCCGCACCCGGCTGGAGGATGCTGTCTTGCACGCGAAATGCGAGGCCGATCTCAAGGCGGCGATCGAGCGCGCGATCGCGGATCTTGACGGTGTGGTTTCCGTCTTCGGGGCTATTTTGCGTATTGCCGAGATCGAGGCCGGCACCCGCCGCTCGGCGTTTGCCCCTTGCGACCTTGCCCCGGTTTTGGAGGATTTGGCGGAACTCTACGGCGCCGCGGCAGAGGAGCGTGGACTGCGGTTGATTGTGGAACTCCGCAAGCCCCTTCCCGCCTTCGGCGATCGCAACATGCTTCAGCAGGCGTTCGCCAATCTTTTGGACAATGCGATCAAATTTTCTCCGCCTTGCGGGCGGATCTGGCTTCGCGGCTCAATGGCCGATCAGGTTGTGATCGAGGTGGCCGATGAAGGGCCCGGCATTCCCGAGGCGGAACGCACGCACGCGGTGGAACGGTTTTATCGCGGCGAAGCGGCGCGGAGCACGCCGGGGGCCGGTCTGGGGCTGGCTTTGGTGCAAGCGGTGGCCCAATTGCACGGCGGTACGCTTGTGCTTGCCGACAACAATCCCGGCCTCCGCGCGGTGATTACCTTGCCGCGGCAGGTTGCTGCAGCAGGCGCGAAAACCGAGGCGGCAAAGAACGCCGATACCGCCGAAATTGCTCCGGTGAAAGGGTAGGAATCCAAATGCAGGAGCATGCCGATCGAATGATAAGCGAGCAAAACGAAGCGCCGGCCGCAGCTGCGCAGCCGCAAACTGTTGCCGCACCGCTGACAATTTCTATAACAGGGTTCGCGATCGGCGACACCATTACCGCCTTCCCAGCCCTTTATGAACTTGCCAAAAAGTTGCCTCTCAACCTCTGGCTTGAAAGCCACCAGGTTCGTCCTCTTTGGGCCGGGCCTCCGGTCAATATGCTATCCGAACGTCCTGGTATCGGCGTCACGCGCAGCATCGAAATTGCGCATCGTTTTTTTTATTCCAGCGGCCTGCATATGATTCAAGCTTGGTTCTGGAACTTGGGGCTATCTGTTCCCGACAAGCTGCCGCGTAT
>JAIMBF010000078.1 GCA_023511585.1 Terriglobia bacterium | reverse complement strand
CGCTTGTGACAATCACGCTCCCGCTTGCCGAAAGCCAAATGATGGCAGATGCAAAATGATCCATGTGCTGTTGATTGACGATCATCCCATCGTGCGGGCAGGTTGCCGGCGGCTTCTCGAAGAGCGCGAGGATGTTCGCGTGACTGAGGGGAAAACGGCTGCTGAAGCGGTGCAATTGGCGGCCCAGCACCGGCCGGACGTGATTATCCTCGATCTCAATTTGCCTGATGGTTCGGGGTTCGACGTCTTGCGGAATCTTTCCGCACTGCAGCCTGCCGTCCCGGTGTTGGTGTTCAGTATGTATGAGGATCCGGCTTTTGTGGCACGGGCTCTGGAGGCAGGCGCGAAAGGCTATGTGAGCAAGAACGACGACCCGGAAATGCTTTTCGTCGCGATCGAGAGGGTGTTGAAGCACGAAATCCATCTGGGCCATAAGGTGGCCGAGAAACTCGCCTTGCAGAAACTCGGGGGTGGCGGCTCCAAAGGGCATTTGCTTTCGCCGCGGGAGCGCGAGGTTCTCGCCTTGCTGTCCGAAGGCAAAACGCTCTCGGAAATTGCCGCCGCCCTTGGCGTGAGTTACCGAACGGTGGCCAATGCTTGTGCGCAGCTGAAAGACAAACTCAAGGTGCGATCCATTGCCGGCCTGGTTCGTTATGCGCTGCAAGAGCCGGAGGTGATGCCGCTTCCTTCTCGTCCTACTCGCTCAGTATAAAGCGAATCGGCACCTCGGCCTTGCCTGGAACCGGCTTTCCCCCGCGGGTTGCGGGCAAAAAGCGCCAGGAGCGGACGGCTTCCACCGCCGAAGCGTCCAGCATCTCGTTGCCGCTGCTTTTCAGAATATTCACGCTTTCGGCCCGCCCATCGGCGGTTACGTCCACAAGCAGGCGCACCACGCCTTGAATGTGCCGCCGCAAGGCGGCTTGCGGATATTCCGGTTTGCGATTGCCGGCCGCTTCTTGAAGTGGCCGCGGCGGAATAAGCTCCGCCGGCGCCATCACCGGCGATGCGGCGGCCAGTTGCGGCGCGGAGGTCGTGGGCGCCGAAGGTGTCGGATCCGGCCGCCTGAGCGCGGGGGGATGATCCGGAACCGGTTTCGCTCTCGCCCGTGGTGGCGGAGGCGTTTTCTGTTTGGGCGGCTCTTTGGCATCGATCGTCGGCACTAAAGGCTCGGGCCGCGGTTTCAGCGTGGGAGCCGTTGCCGTCGCAAGCGCCGAAGGCTCCGCGGCAGCGGGCACTTGCGACAGCGGCGAATTCGGGGCTGCGGAAGGGGAAGCCGGCGCTGCCTCATCCGGCGGCGGCGGAACGGCAGGCGCCACGGCAGCCGGCGAAACCGGTTCAAGCGCCGGAAGATTGGGCGTGGGCGGAGCCTGAGGCAAAGAAAAGACAATCGGGAATGAGGGCAGCGGCACCGGCGCTGTTTCGATAACGTTCCGCATCAGCACCGTAGCCAACCCGATAATGACCACATGCAATAGGCCCGAGACTGCAACCGCCCTTGGAATGTGCGGTGTTGCAGGCGAGGAAGGGGGACGCGGTGTCCCTCTCATTTCCGGGTCGATGAACATGGATCTTGGACGCAAAGCTATGTTAGCGAACCGCTAGGCCCGAGACTAGCCCTCTCTCCCTTTACTCTTTGCTGCACCATGGCTTCCGCATGGCGCCCACAGCATGAAACGCATTCCGCGGATCTTATGCAACCTCCGGCAGGAGCTGACTGTCCGTGTGCAAAAGACGACGTAATACGCAACCTCGGCAAGATTTCGTGTTCCACACTGATTTGACCGCGAGCAGGCGGCATTACATTCCGTTGACGATAAAGCAAATGACTAAGCCAATGAGAACACGCACCAAGGATCCCGATCCGTTCTCTCCTTGGCGTTAGGCAAAATCCAAGAGCCGAATATTATACCGCGGAGTATGACGGCGAAATTGCAAATTCTGCCGAGTCGATCGGCTTCTTGCTAACAACGCGACAATTGTTGCAAAGAAAACTGGCAAAATATGCAAAGCGGCTGCACTTATTGCAGACGGATCTCGCATTTGCCTTGCGGCGGCGCCTAGGCCCGGCCGGAAGCCGGCGCGAGGATCGCCTCAGCCCGGGTCGCGCAGCATGAAACCGGCGCCCCGGATGGAAAGCAGCATCGGCTCTTCGTCCGGCGCATCGATTTTGCGGCGGAGCTTGCCGATATGGACATCCACCACATTGGTCTGAGGCAGAAACCGATAATGCCACACATCTTCCAGCATCATATCGCGCGTAACCACAGTTCCTGCCCGCCGCATCAAGTAAGCAAGAATCTTAAATTCGGTCGGCAAAAGCTCAATCGCGCGCTCTCCACGCCATGCCTCGCGCGTAATCAGATCAAGCTTCAGCGGTCCCACTTTCAGGATCGTCTCGCGGCCTTGCTGCGGCCTGCGGAGCAGTGCCTCCGCCCGAGCCGCAAGCTCGGCAAATGCAAACGGCTTGCAGAGGTAATCATCTCCCCCGGCCTTCAACCCGCGAACCCGATCATCCACGGCGTCCAAGGCGCTGAGCACCAAAACCGGGGTCGTCACTCCTTCGCTGCGGAGCGTTTCAATGATGCTAAGCCCGTCCAATTCGGGTAACATGCGATCGATAATCAGAAGCTCAAAGCTGTGCCGGCTCGCTTCCGCAAGGCCTTCGGGGCCGGTGGCCGCGTGGCGTACCGAATAACCGCGAAGAGTCAGATCATTTTGGATTTCTTCGGCGAGCTCCCTATCGTCTTCCACCAACAGAACGCGCGCCTGCCGAGCGCCTCGCGATAATCCCATTGCTTCCGTCTGCGGCGTTCCCATTGCGCCCTCTCTTGAGAAAAACCGAACGCTCGCGCCTCGGTTGATTTCAAGCCAAAATGAACGATATCGAGCACAATATAAGAAATAGCGTGGCCTTGAACCATTAAAGGCTGTTTCATAGAGCAGGTGGCGCCGACAGGCAGCAATGGACAACGATATCACCACCCCAAGCGCCGCAGCAGCGGCCGGCAGAAGCGTCCGTCTTGGGCTGCGATTGGCCGAACTGACCCGAACCGCCGCGTTCCGCTTGGCGTTGGCCTTTGGCGCGGCGTTTGCGCTTTCCACTTTGCCTTTGTTTTTATTTATCTATTGGCAGACCGCGCTTGCGGAAACGGCCCGGATCGACCGGTTCTTGATGCAAGAAGCCGATTTGGCTGCTCAGGACCGATCCGACGAGCTGCAATTGCTGGTCACGCATCGGCTCACCCATGGTTTGCATCGTCTCGCTTTCGCGGCGCTTTTTGACCGGGAAAAACATCTTCTGAGCGGGAATTTCGATCGCTACCCTGCCGGTTTGCCGGACGACGGCAAGGCTTACGGGGTGACACTTTTCTATTCCTCGCCGCAAGGGGAAAGCTCCGCTTCCGTCCGTGCGGTGGCAAAGCGGTTTCCCGACGGCAAGCTGCTCGTGCTCGCTCGCGACGTGACCGAGTTGGCGGAGTTGCGTGCGACCGTCTTACAAGGGCTTGAATGGGGTGTGGCGCCCGGCTTGGTTTTGGCGATCGTGACCGGAACCTTTCTCAGCCTTCGGGCGATGCGTCGCATCCGCATCATGCACGAGAGCATCGAGCGGATCATGGCCGGCCACTTGAACGAACGCCTCCCGACCCGCGGAACCGGCGATGAGCTTGATCAATTGGCCATTAGCGTCAACCGCATGTTGGCTGAGATTTCCAGGCTGATCGATGAAGTCAAAGGCGTAGGGGAAAACATTGCGCACGACCTCCGCACCCCGCTCTCGCGCGTGCGGGCGCGGCTGGAACGGAGCCGCGACACCGCAGAAAATCATACGGCCCTGCAGGCGGCCATCGATCGGGCGATTATCGGGCTTGATCAAGCGCTTGCCATTATCACCGCCCTGCTCCGGATTAGCGAAATCGAGAGCGGCAGGAGGCGAAGCGCCTTCGCCCCCGTCCGCCTGGCAAGCGTGGTCGGCGAGATCGCCGAGTTGTACGGCCCGATCGCGGAAGAAAAAAATCTGGATTTTGAAGTCGTGAGCTCCGAGGTGGCGCCGGTGTTGGGCGATCACGATCTGCTGATCGAAGCGGTTGCCAATCTGGTGGGGAACGCCATCAAGTTCACCCCCGGCGGCGGCATGGTTCAACTTGGGGTGGAAGCTTCCCCAAACGGCCCGGTTTTGTGGGTGCGCGATACGGGGCCGGGCATCGCTCCCGCCGAGCGCGAGGCGGTGCTGAAACGCTTTCATCGTTCCGATCGGAGCCGCCATATCGAAGGCAGCGGCCTGGGCCTCAGCCTGGTAGCGGCAATCATCAAACTCCACGGCTTCTCACTTCAGATTCTCGACGCCGAACCGGGCTGCCTGGTGAAAATTTTCTGTTTCCCCGCTACCGAGCAGGCAGCCGCCTTTTCCTCGTCTGGCCGCGAGGCGTCTCGGATCTTGAAGGAAACATTATGAACTTTGGCTTGAGTAGCGGCTTTGGTGGGGATAAAGGGAAGCCGGCCTTGGAAGGGCGGAGGAGATTGTCGTGCTTGCATCGTTATGGAGCGCCCAGCGCAAGTCCGCATCGGCGAGGGGAAAGGATCGCAGGATGAGCCGGTTTACAGGCCTGAGAGGACAAACTGAACCGCCCCGGCTTCGTCCACGACCGGATCTCGGCGCTTAGGCATATCGGTTACGCCGGAGAGACTGATGAACGCACGCCTCCCGCCATCGCAACAGCACCGATCACGTCGATTGCGCGTGTTCGGTGTGCTTTTGCTGCTTGGTGCTGCCGCCATTGCGGCCCAGGGGATCCGGCAGCGTCTTGCCAATGAGCATGCCTTGATAAAGGCAACCAACGAAGCCGCCATCCCGACCGTCGCGCTTGCGCATGTGGAGCCCGATACCAAGCCCGTCGAGCTGGTTCTGCCTGGAGATATCGAAGCCTGGTATTTGGCGCCGATTTATGCCCGCGTAAACGGCTACCTCAAGATGTGGTATACGGATATCGGCGCGCGGGTGAAAGCGGGCGATTTGCTCGGAGAGATCGATGCTCCAGATCTCGATCAGCAGTATCAGCAGGCAAAGGCGGATCTGGCAAAGGCCCAGGCGGACGAAAAATTGGCCGATATCACGGCGCAACGCTGGAAACGCCTGGTGGCAACAACGGCCGTGTCGCAGCAGGCAACCGATGTCAACGTCCAAGACCAGGCAGCCAAGCACGCCGCAACAAAGGCAGCGGAAGCGAAGGTGGGATATCTCGCCGCACTGGAGAGCTTCAAGCGGCTCATTGCGCCCTTTGATGGCGTGGTGACCGCACGGCGGACGGATGTGGGCGATTTGATCTCCGTCGGCAGCGGCAGCACGAAGCGCGTTTTGTTTGAAGTGGCGGATATACACGAAATGCGCGTTTACGTGCGCGTGCCTCAGCCTTACGTGGCGCAAACCAAAGTCGGGCTGAAAGCCGAGCTGCATTTGCCGCAGTATCCGGGCCGCACTTTTCCTGCCGTGCTCGCCACGACTGCGGAATCCATCAACCCCACATCGCGCACGCTTTTGGTGGAACTGCACGCACCGAACCCGACCGGGGAGTTGCAACCGGGCACCTATGCAGAAGTACATTTCCTCCTTCCGCCGGTGCCGAACGCGTATCGGGTGCCCGTGAGCGCATTGCTCTTTCAGAAGCACGGCCTACAGGTCGCCACGCTCGACCCGACAAACCACGTGGTTTTAAAAAGTGTTCGGGTGGGCTTGGATATGGGCGCCACCGTGCAAATCGTTGCCGGTCTCAACCCGAATGACCGGGTGATCGACAGCCCTCCCGATTCGATATCCGATGGCGATCTTGTGCACGTGCAAAATCAACAAGGCGAGAAATTTCCCGTTGCGCAACGTAACCATCCGCAATTTTTTGAGGCAAATAAGTGAAAGGATTGGGGTTTGGGAAGCAAAAGGGCCGTGCGGCTCATCTCACCTTATTTGGCTTTTTGGCGCTTTTCCTCAACGGGTGTGATCTCGCGCCGAAATACGATCCGCCTGCCCTGCTCACCCCCATTCCGGCCTCTTACGCCAGTGCTGGGCCGTTTCAGCCGGCAACCCCGATGGACACACTTCCCCGCGGCCCTTGGTGGGAGGCCTATCACGATCCTCTGCTCAATCGGCTCGTGGCAAGACTGAACGTTGCGAACCCGACGCTCTCCGCGGCGGTGGCAAACTACGATGCGGCGCGCGCTTATGTCGCACAGGTCAACGCCAATCTGTTTCCCTTTTTTATCGGCTCCGGATGGAACTACTCGATTCAGCAATCGCAACAGCGGCCGCTGCGCATACCGGGCATATTTCCGAACCAGTACGGGGATAACGTTCTGGCCTTACAATCAACCTACGAGTTTGACCTCTGGAACCAAATCCATAACCGGATTGCTTCGGCGCAAGCAAGCGCGCAGGCAACCGCGGCGGATCTCGCGAATGTCCAGCTCAGTCTGCAAGCAAACCTCGTCAACGACTACATCGTTCTCCGCAGCTACGACGCGCAAATCAAGTTGCTCAACGATACGGTCACTGCCTATGCAAGCAATTTGCGGCTGGTACGCGACCGCTTCGAGGGCAAAATCGCCTCGGGGATCGACCTTGCTCAGGCACAATATCTCTATGACGGGGCAAACGCGCTCAGAACACAGACCATTGCGCAACGCGCGCTGATCGAACACGCCATTGCATCCCTCGTGGGCGAACCGGCATCGAGCTTCAGTATTCCGCCATCTCCGGTGCTGCCGCAGGTGCCGGTTATTCCAACCGGGGTGCCCTCTACGTTGTTGCAGAGAAGGCCCGACATCGTTGCCGCGGAACGTGCCGTGGCTGCGGCAAACCAGCAAATCGGGGTCGCACGCTCGGCGTTCTTCCCGGCCTTGACGCTTACTGCCATAGGCGGATTTGAAAACAGCGGTGCGGCGAATTTGATCAGCCTGCCCCTCAGTTTCTGGACCGTCGGGCCGAATTATATTTTACCGCTCTTCGAGGGCGGTCTGCGACATGCCGAACTGGCCGGCGCCTACGCGCAATATCGCGCCACAGCCGCGCAGTATCGCGCAACCGTCTTGGCCGCGTTCCAGCAAGTGGAAGACGAAATGTCGCTGCTCAACAACCTTGCCGTTGCTTTGCAACAACAAAAAGCGACCGCCGCCGATGCGGAGCATTATACCCGATTGGCCACCGATTCCTTCATCGAGGGTGCCAGCAACTACTTGGACGTAAACGTCGCGGAAACCGAAGCGCTTGGGGCGGAACTCCAAGCCATCATCATTGCGCAACAGCAATTGCAGGCCAGCGTGCGCCTTTTCGAGGCACTTGGAGGCGGCTGGTCGGTGCAGGATTTGCCAACGCCGCGGCAGGTCACCGATTATTCCGCGCAGTAAGCGCGCGTCTCGCGCTAGACCCCACGGCACGGGCCGAGTAGCATATCATCACAAGACGCGCACCGCACGGAGAGGAGACGATGGCCTTACAATCGCTTTGGGATCTTGGCGGAAAAATCGCTGTTGTGACCGGAGCCGGAAGCGGTATCGGCGCGGCATGCGCCCAATTTTTCGCAGAAGCCGGCGCTGTTATCGCCGTTACCGATATTGATTCGGCGGCGGCTGCACAGATTTCGGCAAAGCTCGGACCAAGCCGCGCCCGCCCTTATGCCTTGGATGTCGCAAAGGAAGAGCAGGTCAATGCCGTCTTTGACCAAATTGCCAAGGAACTCGGCGGTATCGACATTTTGGTGAACAATGCCGGTATCGCTTTACGACGCCCCTCCCTGGAGCTCACACGCGAAGAGTGGCAACGGGTGATCGATATCAATCTCTCCGGCGTGTTTTTCTGTTCCCGTGCGGCGGTGCGCGCGATGCAGCGTCGCGGCGGAGGTGCCATCGTGAACATTGCCTCTATCATGGGGCTTTCGGGTGGGTTCTATCCGAACCCGGCCTATCACGCGAGCAAAGGCGGAGTGGTTAATCTCACACGCGCTCACGCGGTCGAGTGGGCGCCGCTTGGGATCCGCGTGAACGCGGTGGCGCCGACCTGGGTTCGCACCCCGCTGACGGCGGGCCTTCTCAGCGATCAGGCCACCGTGGCGCAGCTGCTCGATACCATGCCCTTGCGGCGCATTGCCGAGCCTGAAGATATTGCGGCCGCGGTTCTGTTTTTGGCAAGCCCGGCTGCCGGCATGATCACCGGCCACACCCTTGCGGTCGATGGCGGATATCTCGCCCGTTAACGCGATGCGCCTGGCTTGGCACCCGTCTTGCCATTTCAGCCGGCCGTTGGTTCCGCTTGGCTTTGTTTCACCCAACGCAGCGCCGAGGCTTCATCGCTGGCGCGGGCTTCCACCCACGCCTCCCCGCCATCCGCGTAGGTTTCCTTTTTCCAGAAAGGAGCCTTGGTTTTCAGCCAGTCAATCAAAAAGGCCGTCGCCTCCAAGGCAGCCACGCGATGGGCTGCGGCGGCGAGCACCAGAACGATCGGCTCGCCCGGTCTCAGCCGGCCCACTCGGTGAATCACCGTGCAGCCAAGCAAATTCCAGCGCTGTTCCGCTTCCGCCGCGATGCGGGCGATCGCGGTATGGGTCATCGCCGGATAGTGCTCGAGCGTCATGGCTTCAAGACGCCGCCCTTCGGCATATTCCCGCACAATGCCGACAAAGCAGCCGATTCCGCCGATATCGCCACGGCCGGCATAAAGCCCGGCAATCTCCTTGCTGACATCAAACGTTGCTTCTTGAACAGCTACCCGTGCCATCCTAGCCGCCCGTTACTGGGGGAAAGAAAGCCACTTCATCGCCCGGCGCCACGGCGGCGGAAAAATCGGCGAAAGTTTGGTTCACCGCGCACCGCACCGGGGCTGTGTCTGCGAAAGCCCTGGCATAGCCGTCCCCGCGTCGTTGCAACCAGCTGATGAGATCGCCGACGCAACGCACCTCGTCCGGCAGAACAACCGTTTCTTCCGCCACGCCGACCCGCTCGCGCAGCCAAGCAAAATAAAGAATATGAACCGGCTTCTCAACCATGGAAACTTACTGAGGTGGCGGGGTTGGCTGTGGTGACATCGATGGCGGCGGGGTCGAGGGCGCTGCAGGTTTCGGGGCGCCCTGTTTTGCCGGCGGGGTGGTGATGGTTCGAATCGTACCATCCGGCAAGATCACGGTACTCGTTCCGTCGCCGTTCGGAATCACGATCGCCCCCGGTGGGATATTCGAGCTGCTCACGCCCGGAGAAGGAGCTGCCCCGCCTTTCGGTTGTCCGCCGGGTCGGCCGGGAGCGGTTTTGGGGTTCTGCAACGGCGGCATTTGTAAAGGAGGCAACTGGTAGGAAGGGGAAAGCTTCTCCAGGGGCTGCAACTCTCCCATCATCGGCGGCGGTTTGATAGGGCCCGGCCATACATTTCCGGGCTCCGGCTCCAACGGTTCTTCCAGGGTCGGGAGACCGCGCGCGCGCTCGATATTTTCGCTCGCTCCCAGCGGCAGGTTCGGATTGGCGTGAAGCCCATGTGTGTCCGACATAAAGTCGCCAAAACCGCAGCCGCTTAAGATCAGTGGCAAGACCAGCATGGCGCAGCGGCGCATTGAGATGGTTCCCCATAAAGCGATGGCAAAGTCGCTTGCACTTTGCCAAGTATGGACGGCCTACTCAAGTTCCGGAAAGCAACGCGGCGAGCTCCGTAAACGAGGCAAACCGCGCCAGGACCCATTCCGTAACGGAAATGTGAGCATTGAGGTCGAGCACCGTGCGGTTGCACTCCGTCAACTTTTCGTCGGTTGCCACCGCAATCACCTCCGGTTCTGCCGGCCAAATTGGCGGTTTGCCGAGGCTTGGGCGATAAACCTCCAGCTTGGTGAAAGGGTAGCTTTTGAAACCCTCGACGAGGACCAAATCCACCGGCGCCATGCGACGCAACAGACCGGGAAGAGGAAAGTCTTCGCAGGGCAATTCGGACATCAGCGCGAATC
The DNA here is from genome assembly GCA_023511585.1 of Terriglobia bacterium. Classification (GTDB taxonomy): domain Bacteria; phylum Pseudomonadota; class Alphaproteobacteria; order Acetobacterales; family Acetobacteraceae; genus JAIMBF01. The sequence goes on along the minus strand of JAIMBF010000078.1, from coordinate 2,633 downwards.
GCCGGGCACTGACCACCATCACCTCGTGCGCGCCGGCTTCACGGTGACGATAGCTGTCTTTGCCCGGCCGATCGATATCGAAGCCCTTGTGCGCGTGCTTCACGGTCGAAACGCTGACGCCGCGGGCACGCAGCAGCGGCAGGATCCCGCTCACCAGCGTGGTTTTTCCGCTGCCGGACCAGCCGACAACGCCCAAGACCCTCATCGTTGCCGGCATCCTCTCAGCAGCAACACTTTCGTGTTCTCATGGGCGCCGAGCCACACCGGGGCCGGTTGGTGCCCCCGCGTGGCGTAACCCTGCAGTCAAGTAATCCCAGCCGGTCAGGAGCGTAAGAACCGCCGCAAGCCACAACAAGGCTTCTCCGATCGCGGACAGCGGCAACCGGGTAAGCCCAAGCAGCTCTGCGGAGCTGTTTCCGGCCAAGAGCGTAGCCAAGGCAACCATCTGTACGCCGGTCTTCCATTTGGCAAGCCGGGTCACCGGCAATCCCACACGCACGCCGGCAAGATACTCGCGCAAGCCGCTCACCAAGATTTCCCGCAGCATAATGACGATCGCAGGATAGATCCCTAGCGCAGACAGCCGCGCCTTGCCGACGAGCATCATCAATGCGGCCCCAACCAGAAGTTTATCGGCGATCGGGTCGAGCATTCGGCCGAAATCGGAGCTCTGCCGCCACTGACGGGCGAGTTTTCCATCCAAATAATCGGTAATGGCGGCAACGCTGAACAGCACGCATGCGGCGAGATTGGTCGCTGGTTCACCCATGGCAACCAAACCCACCAAAATCGGAATTGCGGCAATCCGAGAGAGAGTAAGAAAGTTCGGCAGGCTCACTGGCATGACCTATAGAGTAAGACGTTTTCCGCGCGCGGTCAGCCAGCAGCTACGAGAAAATTTGGTTATCTCGTATGATCCAGCCGTGCGCCGGGATGAAAGTGGGCATACACGCGCCGGGCAATTTCATGGCTGATGCCCGGCGTTGCTTCAAGATCGGCAAGGCCCGCCTGTTTGACCCCGCGCGCCGAGCCGAAATGATGCAAGAGAGCGCGCTTCCGGGCCGCGCCGATACCCGGTATTTCGTCAAGCTCGCTTTCGGTCAGCTGGCGGCTACGGCCTGCGCGGTGCGCGGTAATAGCAAAACGATGCGCCTCGTCTCTCAGCCGCTGCAAGTAATAAAGCACGGGATCACGCGGAGGAAGCTGAAAGGGGGCGCGTCCATGCATGTGAAACCATTCCCGCCCGGCATCGCGGTCCGGCCCCTTCGCGATGGCAACCAAAGGCAAATCGGTGATGCCGAGTTCTTCGAGAACGGCGCTGGCGGCAGAAAGCTGCCCTGCCCCTCCATCAATCAAAACCAGATCCGGCCACGCGACGGCATCCGGCGTTTCGGTCTTCTCTCGCAATGCCCGGGAAAAACGCCTCTGAAAAACCTCCCGCAGCATGCCGAAATCATCGCCCGGCTGCAGGGGGCCGCGAATGGCGAATTTCCGATAACCGGATTTCACGAAGCCTTCGGGCCCGGCGACAATCATAACGCCATAGGGATTGGCCCCCATGATGTGGCTGTTGTCGTAAACTTCGATGCGTTGCGGCGGGTGAGGCAAGCCGAACAGACGCGCAACGCCAGCCAGCAACTCGGCTTGGCCCGTTGCCTCGGCGAGTTTGCGCTCCAGCGCTTCGCGCGCATTGATCTCGGCATGCTGCACCACGGCGCGCTTTTCTCCTCGAGAAGGGACGAGAATACGCACGCGGCGGCCGGCTTTGAGCGAAAGGGCCTCCGCGATCAAGGTTTGTTCGGGAAGCTTATGGTTCAATAACACGACGGGCGGAGGAACCTTGTCGTCATAAAACTGCGCAATAAAAGCGGAGAGCACATCGGCCGGCTCTTGGCTACGCGCATGGCTTGGAAAATGCGCACGGTTTCCATAGTTGCGCCCGCCGCGGATGAAAAACACCTGAATGCAGGTTTGTCCGGCGCTTTGCCAGGCGGCAATCACGTCGGCATCTTGCACGCTTGCGAGATTCGCCACGCCGCTTCCTTGCACATGGGTCAGCGCCCGAATCCGATCACGCAACCGCGCCGCGCGCTCAAATTCTAGGTTTTCGGCCGCACGCTCCATTTCGGCGGCAAGCTCTTGCTGCAACGCTGCACTTCGACCGCTTAAAAACGCTTTGGCTTGCGCAACCAAACCGGCGTAATCGGCTTGGCTGATGTAACCCACGCAAGGCGCCGAGCAACGGCGAATTTGATAGAGAAGGCACGGCCGGCTGCGGTTCGCGAATACGGTGTCCGAGCAAGAGCGCAAAAGAAAAATGCGCTGCATCGCGGTTACGGTTTGATTCACCGCCCAGGCGGAGGCAAACGGGCCGAAATAACTCCCTTTCCGCACTTGTGCGCCGCGATGCTTGGCAATTTGCGGAAACGGATGGTCTTCGGTCAGCATCAGCCAAGGATAGGATTTGTCGTCGCGCAATACGATATTGAAGCGGGGCTTCAGGCGCTTGATCAGATTTGCCTCTAAAAGCAGCGCTTCCGCCTCGGTATGCGTGGTGATGATTTCCAGTGAAGCGGTCTCGAAGACCATGCGCCGCAGGCGCTCGGGCAAACGTGCCGGTTGGGTGTAAGCGG
>JAIMBF010000077.1 GCA_023511585.1 Terriglobia bacterium | reverse complement strand
GCGCTCCTGAGCATTTTCCTGTTGCTACGGTGAAACAATGAATGCCGCCGGATTTCCTATTCTGTCTCTGATTACATTTCTGCCGCTTGCCGGTGCGGCCATTATGTTGCTGGTGCGCGGGGATGAAGCCACCGTTGCGGCGAATGCGCGCTGGTCGGCGCTCTGGACAAGCCTTATCGTGCTGGCGCTGTCCTTGATTCTGTGGTGGGATTTCGACCCGGCGCAACCCGGTTTTCAATTCGTCGAAACGGTGGATTGGCTGCCTTCGCTCGGCGTGAAGTACCGCATGGGCGTGGATGGGATCAGTATCCTATTCGTGCTGCTTTCGACTTTCCTTACCCCGATTTGCATTTTGGCGAGTTGGGAATCGGTCAAAACCCATGTTCGCGAATACATGCTGACCTTTTTGGTTATGGAAACCATGATGGTCGGCATGTTCGCCGCGACGGATTTCATTATTTTTTACATCTTTTACGAAGGCGTGCTCATTCCGATGTATCTCATCATCGGGGTTTGGGGCGGCCCGCGTCGCGTCTACGCCGCGTTCAAGTTCTTTCTTTTTACGCTGACCGGCTCCGTGCTGATGATGCTGGCGCTTTTGGCCATGTGGTACACGGCGGGCACGACCGATATTACCGAGCTGCTGCACGCATCCTTCCCCGCACATATGCAATATTGGCTGTTTCTGGCGTTTCTTGCCTCTTTTGCCGTCAAGGTTCCGATGTGGCCGGTGCACACCTGGCTGCCCGACGCGCACGTAGAGGCACCTACCGCGGGCTCGGTCATTCTCGCGGGAGTGCTTCTGAAAATGGGGGCCTACGGCTTCTTGCGGTTCTCCGTGCCGATGCTTCCTCAAGCTTCGGCCTATTTCGCGCCGCTGATTTACGCGCTTTCGGTTGTGGCCGTAATTTACACTTCCCTTGTTGCCTTGGCGCAAACGGATATGAAAAAGCTTATTGCTTATTCTTCCGTTGCGCACATGGGCTTGGTCACCATCGGCATTTTTTCATTCAACATCGAGGGAATCACCGGCGCATTGGTGCAAATGCTTTCGCACGGTGTGGTCTCGGCGGCGTTGTTCCTCGTTGTCGGCGTCGTTTATGATCGCATCCACAGCCGCGAAATTGCCCGCTATGGCGGTTTGGCAGACCGGATGCCGCGCTACGCTTTGGTTTTTATGATATTTATGTTGGCAAGTTCCGGCCTTCCGGGAACCTCGGGTTTTGTCGGCGAGCTTTTGGTTGCCGTCGGCGCGCTACGCGTGAATTTCTGGCTGGCACTTCTTTCCAGCACAGGAATGATATTGGGAATCGCCTATATGCTTTATCTTTATCGGCGGGTGATCTTCGGCCGGCTGACGAAGTTGGATCTCCGCAATATCGCGGATCTTTCGCCCCGCGAGGTTTTTGTCTTCGCGCCGCTGGTTGTGCTTACTCTCTGGATGGGCGTGTATCCCTCAAGCTTTACCCGGTTCTTCGATGCTTCCGCCGGACTTCTCGTGGAAAGCCACCGTGCGGCGCTGATTGCCCCGGAAGTGCGAAGCCGCACCGCGAGCGGCGTGAAATTGCCGGCGGCCGCACGGCTTGCCGCCATTGCGAAAGACGAGAGCGTACACGAATGAGTGCCGTTGTGATGAATTGGATCGTTGCGCTTCCCGAGCTTGTGCTCGCGGTGTGCGGCATGGCAATCCTGCTTTTGGGCGTGGCGCAGAAGCGGGAAAACCCCTTGCTTGCGAGTATGCTTTCCATCGGCGCGTTGGTTCTTGCGGGCGTTTTGGTTGTTTCCGGAAGTCGCGGCCAGGGTTATGAGGGCCAATTGATTTCCGACGCTTTCAGCACGTTTCTTGCGGTGCTGATTCTCGTCGGCGCCGCGCTCGCGATTATGCTGTCTCTGGAATACAACCAGCTGCAACGCATTTACCGTTTCGAATTTCCCGTATTAATCGTGTTCGCAGCCGTCGGCATGATGGTGATGGTGAAAGCCACCAATCTCATGTCGCTCTATCTCGGCCTAGAGCTGCAATCATTGGCAATTTACGTGCTCGCCGCATTCGCGCGCGATGATCTGCGATCGGCGGAGGCGGGGCTTAAGTATTTCGTGCTGGGGTGTCTGGCTTCCGGCCTGCTGCTTTACGGCATTTCGCTCGTCTACGGCTTTTCCGGCAGCATGGATTTTGCCCGGCTCTCGCGCGCGTTCGCTACTCCGGCCAGTGTATCGGCGGGTCTTGTCGTCGGCATGGTGTTCGTCTTGGCGGGACTTGCGTTTAAGGTTTCGGTCGTGCCGTTTCATATGTGGACGCCCGATGTTTATGAAGGCGCGCCGACGCCGGTAACGACGTTTATCGCAACAGCTCCAAAAGTTGCCGCAATGGGCCTGCTGCTCAGAACCATGATCGTTCCTTTCGGGCACTTGCTGGCGCAATGGCAGCAGTTGGTGGTGCTGGTTTCGATCGCCTCGATGGTGCTTGGAGCATTAGGAGCCATCGGACAGGTCAACATCAAACGCCTGATGGCTTATTCCGCCATCGGCCACATGGGATATGCGCTGATCGGGCTTGCCGCGGGAACCGAGGCCGGCGTGCGCGGCGTGTTGATTTACCTCTTGGTCTATATGGTGATGAGCGCCGGGGCGTTTGCCGTGATTTTGGCGATGCGGCGGCGCGGAATGGCCGTGGAGGCGATTGCCGATTTGGCCGGGCTTTCCAGCACCGATCCGGCGCTTGCGCTTCTCATGACGATTTTCATGTTCAGCCTTGCCGGTATTCCGCCGCTTTCCGGCTTTTTCGGAAAATTCTATGTGTTCTTGGCCGCCGTGCAAGCCGGACAATGGACGCTGGCCATTATCGGCGTGCTCACCAGCGTGGTTGGAGCGTATTACTATATTCGCATCGTCAAAGTGATGTATTTTGATGAGCCGGCGGCACGCTTCGATGTGCGTCATCCTGCAATCTCGATCGCGGGTGGAGCTACGGCATTGTTCACCGTGCTTTTTCTGGCCATTGCCGGCCCGTTCATCTCCGCGGCTGACCTCGCGGCAAAGGCGCTCTTCGGGTGAGGTCTTCCACGCAATCGGGACGGTTCTTCTTGCCGCCGCTCCGCGTTTTCGAAAGCGTGGGTTCTACTCAGGATTACTGTCTGAACAAAGCGCAAGAGAGCGCCACGGAAGAGTTTGCGGTGCTCGCGCGCGAGCAAACCGAGGGGCGCGGAAGCCGCGGGCGAAATTGGCAATCTTTGCGCGGCAATTTGCACCTTTCCGTCCTTTTGCGCGAATCGTTGCCGTTGCAGGAGGCGGGAGGTTTTGCTTTGCTTGCCGGGCTTGCTTTGCTCGAGGCGCTGGAGCGCTTTATCCCCGCCGAGGGGGCGAAGCTGCAACTGAAATGGCCCAATGACGTGCTGCTCGAAGGCCGAAAACTTGGCGGCGTATTGATCAATACCGGAGCAGGTGAATCCGACAGGCTGGCGTTTCTGGTCATCGGGTTCGGCGCCAATTTGGCGATTGCCCCTTCCTTGCCGGATCGGCCGACGGCCGCACTCGCCGAGCTCATTGCGCCGCCCGCGCCTGAGGCGGTTGCGCATGCGGTGCTGGCACAGCTTGGGTATTGGCGGTCGCGAAGAGAGCACGAAGGCTGGAGCGCGATCCGCGCGGCCTGGCTCGCGCACGCGCACCCGCTGCGAAGCCGGCTTACCGTTCGTGTCGGAGATGAAATTGTAGCCGGAGAATTTGCCGGTCTCACCGAAGGCTTTGCCCTGGTCCTCAAGACGGAGGCAGGCATCCGGAGCTTGGCAACCGGGGAAATTCTCTTTGGAGAGCCTAGAGCCGCCCCTGCATTCTCTGCCCCCGCAACCCGAGAGAAGGAAAACAATGCTGCTCGCTATTGATGCCGGCAATACCAATATCGTCTTTGCGGTTCATGACGGGCACGCCTGGCGCGGTAATTGGCGGGTGGCCACGCAGTCACAGCGCACCTCGGATGAATACGGTGTTTGGTTGCTGGCGCTGTTGCAACACGCCGGGCTTCGACCGTCGGATATCGACAAAGCCGTGATCGGGACCGTGGTTCCCGCCGCGCTTTACCATTTGCGTCGGCTGTGCCGGGAGTGGTTCACGGTTGAGCCGCTGGTGGTGCGCGCAAGCCTCAACTGGGGTTTTGAGATACGGGTGGACCGACCGGACGAGGTCGGCGCCGACCGTCTGCTGAATGCGCTTGCCGCGCATCAGCGTTATCACGGCCCGCTGATTGTGATCGATTTCGGCACGGCCACGACCTTTGACGTGGTGGATGCCGACGGCGCCTATCTGGGAGGGGCGATTGCACCGGGTATCAATCTTTCCATCGAGGCGCTGCACCAGGCGGCCGCACGGCTTCCGCGTATCGGCATCGGCCGTCCGCAGTCGGTGATCGGGCGCGATACGGTGCCGGCCATGCAGTCGGGCATCTATTGGGGATATGTCGGGTTGATCGAGGGCTTGGTGACACGGATTCAAGCGGAGTACGGCGCACCGCTCAAGGTGGTGGCGACCGGCGGCTTGGCGCCCTTGTTTGCCGGGGCCACCATGGCCATTCAATATACCGATGCCGATTTAACCCTGGATGGGCTGCGCCTGCTGGTGGAACGGAACCCGTGCCCGGTTTTCTCCCATGAGCGCAGCCGCGCAAGCGAGCATGAGCAAGCCTGACGACGGCTTAAACGCCACTGACGAATTTTGATGATGAACCTGGACTCGGAAGACCTTGCCTTTCTGCCTTTGGGCGGAACCGGCGAGATCGGCATGAATTTTAACCTTTACCGCTGTGATGGCCGCTGGCTTGCCGTGGATTGCGGCATCGGCTTCGGCGGCAGCGCGCTGCCCGAAGTCGAGATTATGATGCCGGATCCCGCCTTCATTGCCGAACGGCATGAGGATTTGGTCGGGCTGGTGCTGACGCATGCGCATGAGGACCATTTGGGTGCCGTTCCTTGGCTTTGGCGCTTTTTGCGTTGCCCGGTTTACGCCACGCCGTTTGCCGCTGCCGTGCTGCAAGCAAAACTTGCCGAGGAAAAACTGGAGAAGGAAGTCCCGCTGATTGTGGTGCAGCCGGGCGGCGTGCTTAACTTGCCCCCGTTTGTGGTGCGGTTCCTTCCGGTCACCCACTCCACCCCGGAAGCGCAGGCTCTTGCCATCACCACGCGGCATGGCACGGTGTTGCATACCGGGGATTGGAAGCTCGACCCGCAGCCTCTGATCGGCCCGCCGACGGATGAAGAAGCTTTCGCCAAGCTGGGCGAAGCAGGGGTTCTGGCCATGGTTTGCGATTCCACCAATGCGGTGGTGGAGGGGCATTCCGGGTCGGAGGCGGATGTCAGGCGCAGCCTTACCGCGTTGGTGCGCAATTTACGTGGACGTGTGGTTGTCACCTGCTTTGCCAGCAATGTGGCGCGGATTGAGAGCATCGCTTTGGCCGCCCAGGCTTCCGGCCGTTCGGTGATTTTGGTCGGACGCAGCCTGCGCAAGCTGGAAGCGGCGGCGCGCGCCTCGGGCTATTTGAAAGGCATCCCGGAATTCCTGACCGAAGACGATGCGGGTTCCGTGCCCGATGAAAAAGCTTTGCTGTTGGTGACCGGCAGCCAGGGTGAGCCGAATTCGGCCTTGGCGCGGATTGCCGCCGATACGCATCGGCGTATTGCGCTGAGTGAAGGCGATACCGTGGTGTTTTCCAGCCGCATCATTCCGGGCAACGAACAGGCGATTATCGCGGTGCAAGAAGCGCTGGTGCGCCGCGGAGTGCGGCTGATGACGGATCGTGACCACATGGTGCATGTCTCGGGCCACCCCGCGCGCGATGAACTGCGGCGGCTTTACCGCTTGGTGCGTCCGGGCTGGAGCGTGCCGGTGCATGGCGAATGGCGGCATTTGGCCGCGCATGCCGAACTTGCCAAAGAGCTTGGAGTGGCGCCGATTATGTTGGAAGATGGCGATATCCTCCGGCTTGCGCCCGGCACGCCGCAAGTGGTGGATAGCGCACCGGTCGGGCGATTGGTCCGGGACGGCGATCGCTTGCTGCCCTTGGGGGGCGAGGTGATGTCGGCCCGGCGCCGGATGCTGTTTCACGGAGCGGTGGTGGCAAGCCTTGCCGTTGACGCCGCCGGCCGGTTGCGCGGCGAGCCGCAGCTTTCCGCGCCGGGATTGTTCGAGCTCGGCGATCCTGAAGGCGAGCGCGTGCTTTCAGAATTTACCGATGCACTGGCCGAACTTCCGCTTGCCGTGCGGAGCGACCATAGAAGCTTTGCCGAGGCTGCCAAAACCGCGCTGCGCCGCGTTCTTTCCCGGCATTTGACGAAGCGGCCGCTCGTGGATGTGCATATCCTTCGCATATGAGGGCACAAGGCCATGGATTGGTTTACCGGCGTCGTGCTTTATGCGCTGATTTGGTGGGTGGTGCTGTTTGCGGTACTCCCCTTCGGCACGGAGCCGGAAGCCGAGCCCGATGCCGCGAGCGGCTGGCGTGGGGCGCCCAAACGCCCTTTGCTCGGGCGTAAGCTGCTTGCCACGACGTTGGTAGCTGCGGTGATTTGGCTTGGCTGTTACGCGTTAATCCGGAGCAATTGGATCAGTTTCCGCAGCGGCTTTTTCGCTTTGCACGAGCCGTAAAGCGCAAGTGCGCAGAGGTTGAAAGGATAAGCTTGCGGCCTTTTCCGGAGCGGTAAGCAGGTACGAGCGCATCCGTATCAGCCGTAAATGCGATGCTATGCGATTTCGCGCGTTCTTCCTACGCAAATTGCGCAGCAGGCCGAGTTGGGCAAAGCAAATGACCGACCGGTTTTAGAGGTAATTCGCAAGCGAAAGCGTGGCGGTGCTGGCGATCAACTTATAAGAAGCTTCAAGCTGCGTCTGCGTGGCGGAGAGATTGGAGAGCGTGGCCGCCATGTTCACGTCTTCCACGTTGGAAATCTGCGTCTGCAATGCCGTGTTGGTATCGGAAAGCAGGCTTTGCGTAGAGGAAATCCGATTTTGCTCCACGCCGAGCACGCCTTCATCCGTCGCAAGCCCGGAGATCGCCCCGTTCAGAAGGGTTTGAACGCTGCTCAACAGGCTTTGAAACGCCGGCGTGTTTGCCTGGGCCTGCACCGAAGGCTGCGCAAATGCGGCAATGGTGGCGAGGCTTGCCATCAAGTCTCGCATGTAAGAGCCGCTCGAGTAGGGAGCGGAGGAAGGCTGAGACGCATTGACATTGGCGAGAACGCCGATGGCCATGCTTTCGCCGGAACCGGTGGGCACGGTTTGCAACAGCGCCGTGCCTTGCGAGAGGCTGGTGGAAAACGGCGAGGTTCCGGCCGCGTTGGAACTTGCAATGGCCTGGATGCTTGCCATGGTCGCCGCTGCGCCGTTGGTTCCTAGCCCCGCCACGGCTGCTGCGATTTGCGTGGCGAAGCCGGAGGACGCGATATTTTGCGCATTCGGCACCGGCGGATTGGATGAATCGGTGCCGGCAAAAACGTAGTTGGTGCCGTTTTGCGTATTCAAAAGCCCAGCGAGTTGCTGCAAAGCAGCCGCTGCCGAGGTTGCGAGCACGGTCAGGTTCGCGTTCACCGTACTTGCGCTCAAAATTTGAGAAGAGAAATTGGACGCAATGGAGCTGATTTGTTTCAATACAGTTTGCGTTACGTTGAGTGTTGTGCTTGCCGCGTTCAGGCTGTTGATGATGGCGGTGTTTTGTGATGTTTCCGAAGTCAGCGCGAGCGCGATTGCGGCACCGCTGCCAAGCCCGCCGAAGTCATTTGCGATATAGCCGCTGGAGGCCTGTTCCGAAAGCGTATTCAAGCGGTTCTGGATGGTTTGGTTATCTGCGATCAACTGGCCGAGCAGGCCGTAATTGCTGGGACCAAGGGGGGAAAGGCTGCTTTCGCTCATTGCTTAGGCTCGCTTGCGTTCCGTTTGCCGGCGCCAAAAATCGGCTTCGCGATCAATGCCAAACCGTATCTCCAAAAGACGCCGTTTTTTGGCACAAGGTTACAAATTTCCTTTCCATGATCACCTTGCTTCATCACGGGACTGCATTTTGCAGAGTGTTCCACATTTGCTGCGTGGCAGCGATGATGCGGGCATTAGCGGCGTAAGCGTTTTGCAACTCCACAAGCTGCGACATTTCGCTATCGATATTGACGCTTGGCATATTCGATTGCAGATGCGTTTGCACGGCCTGCTCGGTTGTCAAGGAGTTTTGTGCTGACGCTGCATCGGCCGATTGTGAGGAAACGATATCGGTTGCAAATTCCCCAAGCGTTGCGGGCTGCGCAAACGGGGCGGAAAGGGTGCCGAGCGGGCCGAGGCCGCTGACATTTGTGGCAGGCGGGGTGCCGGCGCCGAAGGTGTTGGTAAGAATATTGTTGATTAAGGTGCTGAAACCGGCTTGCCCGGTGGTGTTTTGCGAAGGAATGCCGTCGCGCACCGCGGCAGGGTTGGCCAGAACCGCCGGGTTGACCGTGATTTCCTGGGCAAAGCCCACATAGCCGGCTTGCACCGGAGAGCCTCCGCCCGCGGGAATGTTGCCGCCGGCATCGGTAAACAGCGGTAGGCCTTCCGCGTTGAAGCGGCCGGCAAGGTTTTGGGCAAATTCGTCAAGCTCGGCCTGATAGGTGGGAAGGGTGGAATCGCGCAGCGTGATATCGGCGCCGATCTCACCCCCGGTGAGCTGCTGGGTGACATCGATCCCGCCGAGCAAAATCGGCGGAATACCGCTGCCGGGTGCGGAAGCGGGGCCGATTGTCGCGGGCGTGGTGCTCAGAGTGGCGCTGCCGTCCGTCGGCAATACCAATCCGCTTTGCGTGGCAACCAAAACCGCGCCGTTCGATTGCGGAATGAACTTGGCGCCGATCAATTGCGAAACGGTATGCATCGCTTGATCGCGCTGGTTTTGGAGATCCGCCGTGCTGAGCCCCTGTGCTTGTGCGGCTACGATTTGCTGGTTTAAAGACCCGATCGTGGCAAGTGACGCATTCAACCGGCCGATCGCGTTTACCAAATCGTTTTCGGCGTTTTGCCGGCCGGTATTGTAGGCGTTTGCCAAGGCGTTGATCCCTTGCGCAAGGGCTTGTGCAGACGCTACAACCTGGGCTTGCCCCGTCGCGCTTGCAGGATTGGCGGCCAAAGCGGTGAATTGGTTTTGCAAGTTTGTGAGCAGGCTTTGCAAATCGTTGCTTTGGCCCGGGCTACCCAGGACCGCATCGATTTGCTGCAACGCATTGCTTCGCGTTTGCAAGGCTGAAACAACGCCGTTTTGGCTGAAGGTTTCTGCTTGAAGCGCCAAGTTGATCGTGCGTTGCGCCTCGCCGGTGAATACGCCCATACCCATCCCGCCGGCAGAGAGGCTCCACTGCGGCAGCGTCTCCGGCGCGAAATCGGCGGTGGAAGCGTTGGCGACATTGTGCGAAACCAGCGCCAACTGCGCGGCGACGTTGGCAAGACCGCCCGAGGCGATGGCAAGTGCGCTATCTAATCCCATAATCGATCATCGTTATACGCGCTTGTTTAAGAAAGCGTTGCGTCCGACTCGCTCCTGCTTTTTATTGAATGAGGTTGATGGTGGTTTGCATCAGAGAATCGGTGGCGGTAATCGTTTTCGCATTGGCGCTGTAGGCCTGTTGGGCGATAATCAAATTGGTAAACTCGGTGGCGATATCGACATTCGAGCTTTCCACCGCTCCGGTGACCAGCCCGCCGGCGCCGTTGGCATTCGGGTTGGAAAACTTCGCCGCGCCCGCTTGCGCGGTATCCAGATAGGCTTGGCCGTTTTGCCTTTGCAAAGCGTTCGGATTGTTAAAGGTGACCAGCGGGATTTGTGCAATCACGCGAGTTTGGCCGTTGCTGTAATTGGTGATGATTTGCCCTGCCGTATTGATGGAAACGCTGGTGAAGCTTCCAGGCGGCACGCCGTCTTGGGTGACGCTGACCAGATTGTAGCTGGTGCCGGCAAACTGGGTGACGCCGTTGGATTGGCCGAAGGTTCCCAGATTGAGCGTAATCGGCTGCGGACCGGTGCCGAGGTTGGGGGTCAGCGTAAGGTTCGCCGGTTGCCCTGCCGTGCCGGCGCCGTTGATGGACGCAATGGTGCCGTTGCTATTAAAGCCGACCGTCGCGGTGGCGAAAGGCGGGTTGCCGTCGGCACTCACGCTCAGTGTCCATGGATTGCCGGGGCTTGAGGGTTGCGTCCAATTGAAAGTGAGCGTATGCGTCGCTCCCGCCGCGTCATAGACGGTGATCTGGGTTGCCATAGGGGTTCCGGCCGGCGCGTTGAGCGGCAAATTCGCAGCCAGCGTGACATTCGCCGTCGGGATCGGGGCAAAGGCGGTTTGGCTGACTTGCACCGGCGCAAGCGCGGTTTCATTCACAGCTCCGGTTGTGGAATCCACCGGCCATGCTTCGAGATATTCGCCCGCGCTGTTTACCAAATAGCCGTTGGCGTTCATGGTAAAGTCGCCGGCGCGCGTGTAATAGGGTTGCTGTGAGAAGACGGGCTGGCCGCTGGTGGTGGTGCCGTCACTTTCCGCCACGGCAAAAAATCCCGCCCCGTTTATGGCAAGCGCCAGCGGATCCGTGCTCTGCGTAATGGTGCCCTGAACCGTGTTGTTATATTCGGGATTCGCAACGACGGAATCGGGTCCGTTCTCGGTGGGCGTGCTGACGGTCAGATAGTCTACAAAGGCCGTTCCCACACTTTTGTATCCCACCGTCTGCGCGTTCGCGACATTGTTTGAAATATTGGTAATCGCGCTGGATTGCGCAGACAAGCCGCTGACCGCCGTGTCCATCGCGCCAAAGAGAGACATGCAAACCTCCTCTTGATCATCCCGCGCCGACAGATAGGCCGGCGCGGTGGCATCCATCGAAGGAAGCAGAAATCATGCCAATACCAGACCGTGGTAAACGCACGGTTTCGCCGGCCGCAAGCCGGGGAGGGCACGGCAAAAATTGCCGCGCCCACCCTGTTTTGTTCGGCAAAAATTGCATCGGGAAGAGACCCCGGAAAGGCGCGGAGAGGCGGAATGCATGCGCCGATCATTGGCCCGCGGCTTGCATTCGCCAGTGGCGGGGGAAGAAGACTTATGCCCGAAAACGTTGTTCCGGTTTCTTCAGGACTTTCGCCATCGGCAAAGCCGATATCGGCGCTGCTTTCCGTGGGCGCTGCGCCTGCCGCGTTGACTCCTGTTCTTGCCGGAGGCGAGGCGGACGTGTTTGCGGTCAATGCCAACTTTAGCGGAGATGGAAACTTCGCTTCCGCGCTTGGCCAAGCACTCTCGACGCCGGGCTTGCATATCAGTGCGGCGAGCAAAGGCGATGCTGCGGTTTCTTCCGCTTCCGCTTCGGATCCGTTTACCTTTTTGCAGCCGGCGGATGTGCCGGCATCGGCCGCGGAGAAGGCGGGGCCGTCCCAGCAAAATCCGTTGAAAGAGGCCAACAATACCGCACCGACGGAACTTGCTCTGCCAAAAGAGATTTTGCCAAAGGAGATAAAGAAGCAGGCGGAAGGCGAGCCCGCTTTGACTTCGGCTATCTCAGCCTTGCCTGTCTTGCTCCCTTCGCCGCCTCCATCTCCTTTGCCCTCCACGCTTGCTTCGCACGCATCCGGCGCGCTCCCGGACCCTTCATCTTCCAATGCGGCCGCGGTTCCTCCGGGAGCGAGCGTTGCGCCGCCGCAAGCAGTCACTTCGCGACCGGGCAATGGGGCAGGGACGAATTTGGTCGCTTTTTCGGCAATCGCAGCCGAGCCGATGGGTGCGTCGGCCATCCCTTCTTCTCCCGGCGAAAGTGCTCCGCCAGCCCCTTTGCCCTCCGGTGCAGAAGGTCCTTCGTCCTCTTCTTCTTCCTCCTCCTCTGCGCCCGCGAGCGCTCCCGTTGCCAACCCGGAACCAGCGATTCCCCACACACTCGGTCCGACTTCGGAGACTGCGCCGGCTCTGCCCACACCCACACCCACAGCCGTCCCGCTCGGGGCTGCGGCTGGCGCGGCAAACCCGGCGGACGCTGCCAACCCGCAAGCGGGCGCCCAACCACCGCGAGCCGGCGCGCCCACGAACCCGGTCTCTTCTTCGGCTATAAGAGCACCATCGGCAGACGCATCGGCCCGTGCCCCGGCTGGCGAGGCAGCTCCGGCTTCCCGTTCGGCCTCCGGCACGGACGGTGTTTTATCTACTTCTGCTTCTCCTGCTTCTCCCGCGAAAGCCCCTGCTTTCGGCGCGATTGCGCAAGCCGGGCCGGCTTTGCCCGGCTCCTCCGCCACCCAGCCGGCGGCTGCGCGACAGGAGGCAAATTCGCCGACGCTGCTCAACCAGCCCCAGGCGACACCGCCATCCGGCGCTTCGGTGCCGATTTTCGTCTCGCCTCCAAATCCACCAAATAGTGCAGCAACGGCGAGCGCACCGACTGCCGCGCCGACGCCGGCGGCACCCGCAACGCCGCCGACGAGCGCAAGCCCTCCGACGCCCGTTGCGCAGCTTGCGGAAGCGCTGGTGTCCTTCGCGGCAGGCCCGAACGGAGCACAAGGCTTCACGCTCGCTCTCTCTCCGCCCGAGCTTGGATATCTCTCGGTTCATCTGACGCAAACCGTCCACGGCGCGATCACGGTTGAACTTGCAGCGAGCGAGCCCGCGACATTGCGCCTGCTCCTGCAAGACCA
>JAIMBF010000076.1 GCA_023511585.1 Terriglobia bacterium | reverse complement strand
CAGAGGCTTTCGAAAACTCGCCCTGTTTCATCAAAGCGGACGATGCAACCGGTGTTAATGTTCGGATACATCCATTCGTCCGGCGCGACCCGCCGCGCCATACGCCTTCTGAATCCGGGCATTCTTAAAGCCAGATCAAGGGTAGGCGTACGCATCCCGACAAGGGCAAGCCAAAAAGTCCCGTCCGAGGCACGGTTGATATTGTCAGGATATCCCGGCAAATCGGCGATGATGCGCTCAACCGTTCCCTTTTTTGGTCCGTCAAACCAATAACGCGAGATTCGGCAGGCCCAGGTTTCGGCAAACAGGAATGATTGACCGTCGCCTGTCATACAAATGCCGTTCGGGAAAACAAGATTCTTTAATACAGTTCGCGTGGTACCGGTGCGCGGATCGAAACATATGATTCGACCGTTGCCCCGCGATTCTAGGCAGTCAACCGGCCATTCGTGCATCTCATAGCGGATTGTGGCCTCGCTGAAGTACACCCGTCCGTCGGGCGCAATATCGAGATCATCCGCCAAACGCAGTCGTGAATCGTCGATAATGGAGAACCAAGATCGGTTTGTCTCGTCGGTCAGTTTCTCAACCGTCCGATCCCTTGTGATGCGATAGAGTCCCATGCCGCCTACGCAACATAACAGCGACCGGTCACGCGCAAAGGCCATGCCAAGAGGACGTCCACCGATATGGACATAAACTTCTTGTCGGGTGTAGTCTGGCGCAAAAAAGCGAATAATATCGCCTGTTCTATCGCCGGCATAAATATTGTCGTCTTCGTCAAGAATAACGTCCTCCGGGCCGTCGATCTTGCCCAGTCCGATCAACTCGACCGAACGCAGCCTGTCATTCACGGCATAAACGGATACGCCCTCCGTCGGAGGGGCCGGGGGTAGCGCTGCGTAGGTCGGTGACACATAAACCTTGGAAAGAACTTTGTGCCTGTTCTTCAGCCATCGTACGTCGATCGCCACCGCCGCAAGAAGAACAAGCCCCAAAAGCAAAGAGTTGGCACCGCTGGTTACTCCCAGACGTACGAGACTGTTGATGATGATGGTCACGGTGATAGAGCCGATCACGGCTTTTCCCGCCGACCCGCGCCCGCCTCCAAGGCTGTTGCCGCCAAGAACGGCAGCGGTCAGAGCAGCGATCTCAAGACCAACGCCCGTGTCCGCGCCGGCTCCGTTCAAGCGGGAAGCAAACAGTACACCGGAAAGCGCGCTGAGTGTGCCCGAAACCACATAAGTAGCACAGACAACTCTTCGCACCGGCACACCCACGTTATGCGCAGACCGTCGCGATCCGCCGGTCGCCAACACGTGCCACCCGGGGCGGGTACGGGTCAACACAAGATGAATCACCAACGCCAGCACGCCGGTGACAATCACACTGAACGGAATTCCGAATACGAACCCTTCGCCGAAAAAAGTCCATACGTTGGAATCGACAAAAGCAGCGGCGATCCGCACCGAATAGTGCAACAACAGCATATCGACGACGGCACGCACGATGATGAGCGTGACAAGTGTGGTAAGAAATGCCCTGAGTCTAAGAAAACCCACCAGCGCGCCATTGACCATTCCGACTGCGGCGCCACAGGCCAGCGTTGCAGCGACGACTGCCGGAACCGGCCATCCCGCGACGTTAAGCAATGCCAGCGCAACAATATTGCCGAGAGCAAACGTGGAACCGACGCTGAGATCAATACCGCCGGCAACCATAACAAATGTAAGAGCCAGAACAAGAAGGCCAAATTCGCCCCACTGACGTGAGAGGTTACCAATGCTAACAATACCGAAGAAATCCGGTATCTTCCAGCCGAACGCAATTACCGCTACGGCCAGAATCAGAAGCGGGATGGCATTGTCGATCCAGCGCTTAGTAAGCAGCTCGCCAAGCAAATAGTCCGGTAGAAACCGATAGCGCCAGCGCACAACTGTTTCGAAAACGCTCATGAAAAGTCACTCGGATACGGAAGAAGGCATCTTCTCCGGGGCCGTGGTCGGCGCGGTGTGATCAGCCATTCGGAAACACACCGAGCACGGAAGCTTACGGAAAGCGGCAGCGGGCAGCTGGTGCGTTGGACTGTTCATCCTAAAGCCGGCCCGCCGCCTATCACCGTCGCTATTTGCTTTTCGCGGCAAGACTCCAACACGAGCCCGGTTTCATATTGTCCTTCGTCAAGAGCTCAAGGGGCGTGAACAATACCGTCTTCATCGTGCCGGGCTTTTGCTTCAGTTGCAGCATCTGCTTGATTAAGTCGGCCATATCGCGGGCCTGACCGACAACATTGTAGACGATCACCTCGGAATACGTGCCGTTAGCGAGGCCATCGCATGCCGACTGGTTGCCACCGCCTTGGGTGATCAGATAAATGTGCTTGCCCGACTCCTTGATCGCCGCCGCAGTCCCCACATCCATCACGTCCCAAAATCCGGCTATGGCGCACAAGTCGGGGTGCTGCTGGATAACCGTCGCCGCGATGTTTCTTGCTTTCGTGGCATCCCAGTCGGCCGCTTGGTTTGACACCACCTGAATTTCAGGATGCTTTTTGAGGACATTAGTGATCCCCTGCATTTGATACACACTAGCAGCAGCTGTCAGCACACCCTGCGTGATGGCGACTTTACCGCTGCCCCCGTTTGCCGGCGAGCATTTTTGTACGAGACGGTTGGCTATCAGTTCGCCCAATCCGACATAGTCAGCTCCGACAAAAGCGTCGGTCATATACGTCGATTTCATATTGATTTGGACGACATAAATACCCGCCTCCTCGGCCCGCTTCAGCAAGCGTGCGTACGATTGCACGTCCGGGTTGTGAACGACAATCACATCGGGCTTCTCAGCGATCAGCGAAGTGATAGCCTGCGCGCCCGCATCGGTGCTCCAATTCGGATCACGAATCTCGAATTTCACACCGAGCGGTTCCAAAGCCGCACGAAGGCCGGCAGCCCATCCCTCGGTCAAGTCAAAGCCCATTGCGACCGGGACATAGGCAACACGCTTGCCCACGAACGCGTTGTAGTAAGAGGCGCGTATTGGGTCGTCGATACCTTGCGCCAGCGCCGATCCGGCGCCGAGCGCAACAGCGGCCGCAAGAGCGACTATCTTGAGTAATCGCATATCTTCCTCCCTGCAATGACAATGCCAAACGATGCTAAATATCCCCTTGTTGAGCGGTTTGCTCGTCGCGAGGATTGAGGATCGTGTCGATAACAATGGCGGTAAGCAGAATGATGCCCTTAATGACGTTCTGGACAGTGTACTGGATATCCATAATCGTCATGCCGTTCAGCAGAACGCCGATAAGGAGGGTGCCGACAACGACGTTGCGAATACGGCCTTTACCGCCGGAAAGGCCGATACCACCAAGCACCACAACCAAAATTACGTCATATACATAGGTCGAATTGGCGATGCGGGTGTTCATGCTGGCAACAGACGCCATCGTAATCATCCCCGCAACAAAGCCGATTAGCGACGAAAGCATGTATTGCATAACGATAATCGGCCGTACGGGAACGCCGGTAATGCGTGCGGCCTGAAGATTATCGCCCACCGCGCGCAAGTAGCGCCCTGCTTTCGTGTAACGAAGAAAAAGGTAGCCGCCGAGACAGACAACAGCAAATACCAGAATCGGAACAGGAATACCGAAGACCGAGCCCTGCCCAAGCCACAACAGGTAGCGTGCGTTGTTGGGCAAATAGATCACGTCAAGGCTGAACAACAGGTAGCGGCCAAAGCCGTAGATGAGCGTCCCCATCGCAAGCGTTGCGAAAATTGCCGGAATCTCCACATAGGCGATGAGCACGCCGGTGATTGTCCCGACAACGACGCTAAAAGCCATTCCGACGGCCACCGCCAGCGGAAGGGGCATGCCGTTCGCCGCCATCTGCAGTGTCCAGGCGACCGAAATGGCCATCAACGCCACGAGCGAGAGGTCAATGCCTCGCCCGATTACCACGAGCCCCATCGCTACGCCGAGAATGCCGAGGATCGATACGCTACGGACAAGGTTCAGCAAATTGCTCACCGCAAGAAAGCCCGGCAGAGCAACGGCGAAAACGGCGCAGAGAAGGATCGCCAACCCGAACACGATCTGTTCTTGGTTCAGGCGCCCAAGCGCGCGCATATCCTTCTTTCCTCCCTCCCTAAGCAGGCGGATCAGCCAAATACGGCGGGGGATATTACTACCGCGCGGCACCCATTTCTTTTTCCGGAGCGCACAGTTTTTGCTTGAACGTGCATTTCCGGTACGCTACTTGCCTCATCCAAATCTAAGCAAGGCTAACGAAAGCGGCTTAGCCGCATCGGTGGTTCCGTTCGCCGGCTGCATCGGTGCGGCAGAGCCAAGGGAGGCTCCATGGATATTATCTTCACGACCGACGATTATCGGCCGAAACAGCGTTACGCCGCCTGGCGCGAAGCGATTTGCGACGTTTACGTGCACGTAGATGTCAGAGCAACGCGTCCCGGCGAGTATCGCGGTTTTATCCGCGAGGCCAAATTCGGCAAGGTGGTCCTGACCGACATCTTGCTTTCGGAACAGCGTATCCAGCGCAGCAGTCGGCATATCGCGCGTCTGGACAAGGATTGCTACTATCTTCAGCTTATTTATAGCGGCAATATCGATGTCATACAGCGTGATGCAACACACCGCTCGAACGCAGCGCGGGGTGCCCTATTCTGCGCCACCGAGGAGTATGAGCTTCGCTGCAAAGGCGATGTTCGCTCTTTCTATCTCGAAATACCGCGTGCCGAATTTGCCGAGCGTTTCCCCAAAGAGCGGATCCCCGTCTCGGCTCCGATTAACACGACGAGGGGGCTTGGCCGTATCGCAACGGAGTTTTGCGCCACGCTCGCCGCGGAAGGCTCGAAATTGGACGAGAATGCGCGCGCATATCTCGGCGAACAGCTTATGGATATGCTCGCGTTAACGCTCCTTTCCAGCGAGGGTGACTTGCCCGCAGCAGAGGGTTCGGTTCGCCAGGCACGATTGCGAGCCGTCCAGCGATGGATCGAGGCTCATATCAGCGATCCCGATCTATCCCTGGAGAAAATCGCGGCCGCAAACGGTATTTCTCTCCGTTATCTTCACCTTCTGTTCCGACAAAGCAAAATGTCAGCATCGGAATGGATTTGGAACCGACGACTTGAGCTCTGCTATGATCGGATCGCCAAGGGCGACGGCCAGTCAATCACTGCGATTGCGTTTGAGCACGGTTTCAACAGCTCGGCGCACTTCAGTACACTGTTCCGGCGCAAATACGGCGTGCCTCCACGGGATATTGCTAGGCCGGGCCGCTAACACCGGTGCGGCATATCGCCATGCGGCGCGGCATACAGGCCACACCCCGGTGGGGCCGGAGCCCCCGTGCGGGCCGAGCAGTTGAGGGCAGTGCTTTTTTACCCAAGACTGTAAGCTTCTAACGCTCAGATCGCGCGGAAAATAATGGAAGCATTGGTGCCGCCGAAGCCGAAGCTGTTGGATAGGGCCGCGTTCACGCGGCGCCGCTGGGCTTCATGCGCAACACGGTCGATCACGCTCTCTCGGCTTGGCTGATCCAAATTCAGCGTGGGCGGCACCACCCCATCCCGGATCGCGAGTATCGAGAAAATCGCCTCGACCGCGCCGGCCGCCCCCAACAAATGGCCGATTGCCGATTTGGTAGACGACATGGCAAGATTCCGCGCCGCATCGCCGAACAGCCGCTCCACCGCTTCCAGTTCCAAATCATCCCCCAGCGGGGTCGAGGTCCCGTGCGCGTTGACATACTGGATCTGGTCCGGTGTCATGCCGGCGCTTCGGAGCGCCGCTTGCATCGCGCGATAGGCGCCTTCGTGACCCTCCGCCGGGGCAGTGATGTGGTAGGCGTCCCCGGAGAGCCCATAGCCGACGACCTCGGCATAGATTTTGGCGCCCCGCCGCTTGGCGTGCTCAAGCTCCTCCAAGACCAAAATGCCCGCCCCTTCGCCCATGACGAAGCCATCCCGGTCTTTGTCCCAAGGCCGGGATGCGCGGGTGGGCTGGTCATTGAAGCCGGTCGAGAGCGCCCGCGATGCACAAAAGCCGGCCATGCCGAGCGGGCAAACTGCAGCCTCGGCTCCGCCAGCCACCATGACATCGGCATCGCCCAGCATGATCAGCCGCGCCGCATCGCCGATTGCATGCACGCCGGTGGCACAGGCCGTCACCACCGAATGGTTCGGGCCTTTGAAACGGTATTTGATCGAGACATGCCCCGCGCCGAGATTGATCAGGGCGGAGGGAATGAAAAACGGCGAGAGACGGCGGGCACGTCCCTCATGCACCAGGATCGAGGCGTCATAGATACTCTGCAGGCCGCCAATCCCGGAGCCGATCATGACCCCTGTTGCGCAGCGGCTTGGTTCGTCTTCCGGCATCCAGCCCGAATCTTCCACCGCCTCCGTCGCCGCAACCAGGGTTAGCTGAATGAAGCGGTCCATTTTCTTGTGGTCTTTGGGGGGGATCCACTCCGCCACATCCAATTTTCCCTCCGCCCGCGGCCCGTCGGGGATTTGCCCCGCGATCTTCGCGGGCAGATCGCCGACATCAAACGATCGGATGGCAGCAATTCCCGATTCGCCGGCGATCAGCCGCCGCCAGACATGCTCAACCCCAATGCCCAGTGGACAGGCGATGCCCATGCCTGTCACCACCACGCGCCGCATCGCGTTCACCCGCCTGCCACTCCCCTGGCCGCTTAAGCCGCTTTTTGCCGCTCGATATACTCAATCGCGTCTTTGACGGTGCTGATTTTTTCCGCGGCGTCTTCCGGAATTTCCACGCCGAAGGCTTCCTCGAAAGCCATCACCAGCTCCACCGTGTCCAAACTGTCAGCGCCAAGGTCGTCAATGAACGACGCCTCGGGGGTCACCTTCGCCTCGTCCACGCCGAGGTGCTCCACCACGATTTTTTTCACCTTCTCGGCGATCTCGCTCATGCGTTTGCTATTCCCTTGCTTAAACTTAACTTACTTTAAGACTACGTTCCGTGCCGTCCGGTTTCCGCTTTTTTGTGCACACAGGTTGCGACGTCTCGCTCCCACCCACGCTTCACCGCCCCGGCCGCCCCGGACAAAACGGAGGCCGCTTAGCATGGTTTCACGCGCCGCGCCAAGGTGGCGCGAAATTTTGATCGGTTTGGTTGCGTTCATACCATCGCCATGCCGCCGTTGACATGCAAGGTGGCGCCGGTAATCCAGCCCGCTTCATCCGAGGCCAGGAACACTACCGCCGCTGCCACATCCGCAGGTTGGCCGATTCGTCCCAACGGGATTCTCTGCAAAAGTGCTCTCCGTTGCTCGTCCGAGAAGCCGGATGTCATCGGCGTCGCGATGAACCCCGGGGCGACCACGTTCACGGTAACCCCGCGCGAGCCGACTTCCTGCGCCAGGGATTTGGTCATTCCAACCAACCCGGCCTTGGCCGCGGCGTAATTCGCTTGGCCGGCATTGCCCGTGGCGCCGATAATACTAGAGATATTGATAATCCGCCCCGCTCTTCGCCGCACCATGCCCTTCAGCGCCGCGCGTGCGAGCCGAAAGGGCGCGCTCAGATCAACGTCCAGCACGCTTTGCCAGTCCTCGTCCGTCATTCGCAGCGCCAGCCGGTCGCGCACGAAGCCGGCATTGTTCACCAGAATATCCAGCGGCCCGCCTTGGGCTTCCGCCTCGGCGACCAAAGCCTCCGCCGCTTGCGGCTCCCGGAGATCCGCGGGGCAGATGTGCGCGGCCTGGCCCAACTGATCGGCAAGTGCGCTGAGGGCGTCCCTGCGGGTTCCGGAAAGCACCACCCGTGCCCCTTGGGCCACCATCGCCTGCGCGATGGCGGCGCCAATGCCGCCGGAAGCGCCCGTGATGAGCGCAACCTTGCCATCTAAGCGAAACATACCATCCTTCCCGTCTCCGAAGTGGGCGCTGCTAGAGCAGCTTCAGCACCTGCTCGATTTCGGCCGGCGCGCCGGCGGAACACGCACTCGCATCGGGTGCTATGCGCTTGACCAAGCCGGAAAGCACCCGCCCGGCGCCAAGCTCGATGAAACTGTCCACCCCAAGCTCGATCATGGTCTGCACACTCTCGCGCCAACGCACCGTTTCCGTAACCTGGCGCACGAGCAGCTGGCGAATGGTTGCAGGATCGGAGGCTTTGGCCGCCGTCACATTGGCGATGATCGGCACCACGGGCGCGGAGAGCTCCGTTTTCGCAAGCGCTTCCTCCATAACCTCGGCCGCGGGAGCCATCAACGCGCAATGGAAGGGGGCCGAGACGGGCAAGACCATGGCGCGGCGCACGCCTCGCGCTTTCGCGAGTTCGAGGGCGCGTTCCACGGCCGCCCGGTGGCCGGAAATCACCACCTGGCCGCCGCCGTTGTCGTTTGCGATGTCCACCACCTCACGTCCGTTCGGGCCGACCGCCGCGTCGGCACAAACCTCGCGCGCCTGATCAAGCTCCACACCCAAGAGCGCAGCCATCGCCCCCTCGCCTGGCGGAACGGCACGCTGCATGGCTTGCCCGCGCAACCGCAGGAGACGAGCGCCCTCGCCGACGGAGATCGCTCCCGCCGCCGCGAGCGCCGAGTATTCGCCCAGCGAGTGGCCCGCCACGATCACAGCGATCTCGGCCAACGGATGCCCGCCTTCTCGCTCCAGGACACGCAAACACGCCATGGAATGGGCAAAGAGCGCGGGCTGCGCGTTCTCCGTCAGGGTCAGCTCCTCGGCAGGGCCTTCAAACATCAGCTTGGAGAGTCGTTGCTTCAGAGTCTCGTCCACTTCCTCGAAGACCTCGCGGGCGACGGCAAAGGCTGCGGCCAAATTGCGGCCCATACCGACGGTTTGGCTACCCTGGCCGGGGAAGATAAATGCATGCACAGGCATTGATCAGAATGTTTCCATGGAAGGCGGGACAAAAAAACGGCGAAGAGGGAAATCGGCGCGGGGGCGTAGCGAGCTCAACAGCCTCTGTCAACCGCAGAGTCAAGCAGACTGTGCCACCATTATTGCCGTATCTCCTCGCTCTTTACTGCATTCCAAAGCGTTTCCATTTCGGAAAGCGAAACATCTTTCGGAGTTTTCCCTTCTCTGGCAAGACGCTGCTCCAGATTTTCAAATCGCCGTTCAAACTTCAGGTTTGCCGCGCGCAGACAGGTTTCCGCATCCAGGCCGAGTTTGCGCGCCAAATTCGCCACAACGAAGAGCAGATCGCCGAGCTCATTGGCAAGCTTCGCGGGATCCGCCTCGGCCAGCTCGGCTTTCAGTTCGTCCGCTTCCTCTTCCAGCTTGTCCAACACCGAACGGACATCGGGCCAATCAAAGCCCACGCGGGCGGCGCGGGCGGAGAGCTTCTGGGCGCGCGTCAGCGCCGGAAGTGCAAGGGGAACCCCGGCCAGCGCCCCGGCTTCCGCCCGGGCGGCGCGCTCGGCGTGCTTTTCCGCTTCCCAAGCCGCGGCCTGCTCCTCGGCAGCGCGTTTGGGGGCCGTGCCGAACACGTGTGGATGCCGGCGCAACATTTTCTCGGCGATTGCCCGGGCCACATCGGCAAAGGCGAACAAACCGGCCTCTTCGGCCAGACGTGCGTGATAGACCACTTGAAACAGCAAATCCCCGAGCTCATCGGCCAAAGCAGTCAGCGCGTTGCGGGCGATGGCGTCGGCCACTTCATAAGCCTCCTCGATCGTGTAAGGGGCAATGGTGGCAAAGCTCTGCGCCCGATCCCACGGGCAGCCGTCTTTTGGGTCGCGCAGGGCGACCATAATGTCCAAAAGCCGGCGCAGCTCTGCTTCCGCCGTGCTCATCCGCGCAGCTCCATCTCAATCGGCCCCTCTCGCCGGCCGTGGGTGAATTGGTCCACCACTGGATTGCCGGAGTTGAAGAGCTCGGTGGCCGGCCCGTGCCAGATGATCTTGCCCTGATAGAGCATAGCCGCATGATCCCCGATCCGCGTGGCCGAGGCCATATCGTGCGTGATGGCGACGGCGGTACTTCCCAACCGCTTCACACAGTCCACGATCAGCCCGTCAATGACGGCGCCCATGATCGGGTCAAGGCCGGTGGTCGGTTCATCAAAAAACATAATCGCCGGCTCTGCCGCTATGGCGCGGGCGAGCGCCACACGCTTTTGCATCCCGCCTGAGAGCTCCGCCGGATAAAGCTCCAAGACCGAAGGCGCAAGCCCGACTTGCGCCAGTACCTCGCCGGCGCGGACATAGGCGTCTTTTCGCTTGAGTTTTCGGCGTGCGAGCAGACCAAAGGCCACGTTCTCCCAAACCGGCAAGCTGTCAAAGAGCGCGCTGTTCTGAAACAACATACCGATTTGTGCACGCACGCTCTCGCGCGCAGCCTGAGGCAGAGCAAGCACGTCTTGGCCGTCGATCTCGATCCGGCCGGAATCCGGTTCCAAGAGCCCGAGCAGACATTTCAGCAAGACCGATTTGCCGCTGCCGGAGCCGCCGATGACCACCAGGGAGGTGCCGGGAAAGACGTCGAGATCCACCCCTCGCAGCACTTCCTTCTCGCCAAAGGTCTTGGTCAGGCCGCGGATGCGAATTTTCGGCGTGCTCATCGGCTGAAGAAAAGCTCGGTCAAGACGTAATCAAAAGCGAGAATCAGAACGGAAGCGCTGACCACGGCAGCAGTGGTCGCCGCGCCGACCCCCTGCGCCCCGCCGCGGCTGTGATAGCCGTTGAAACAGCCCATCAAGCCGATGATAAACCCGAACACGGCAGCCTTCACCAAGCCCGAGACGACATCTTGGGTTTGCAGGAAATCGAGCGTGTTGCGCAGATAGGTTGTGGCGTTGAAGCCAAGCTTGAAGGTGGCGATGATAAATCCGCCGAGAACGCCCAAGATGTCGGCCACCACCACTAGCAGCGGCAGCGCGATGCTGGCGGCCAGCAATCGCGGCGTTACCAGGTATTTGATCGGGTTGGTTGAGAGCGTAGCCAGCGCGTCGATCTGGTCGGTGACGCGCATGGTGCCGATTTCGGCCGCCATCGCCGAGGCCGCCCGCCCTGCCACCATCAACCCGGCCAGCACGGGGCCTAGTTCACGGGTGATGGAGAGCACCACGATGTTGGCAATCGCGCTTTCGGCCGAGAATCGCGAAAACCCGGTATAGGATTGCAACGCGAGCACCATGCCGGTGAAGACCGCCGTCAGCGCCACCACCGGCAAGCTGAGATAGCCGATCTCCAGAAGCGCCCGTGCCAGCATGCGGCCGTAGATAGGCGGCCGGACGATGTGCCAAAGCCCCTGGAGCGCAAACAAAGCGAGCCGGCCCGAGACCTGGCAGGCCAAAAGCACGGCACGCCCAAGCCCCGCCAAAGCGTCCAGAACGACCATCACGCCTGAATTTCCCTGCGTCGCACCCGAGGCCCGATTCGGGTCAGGAGTTCATAGGCAATAGTTCCGGCCGCCTCGGCAACGCGATCCACCGGAATATTGGGGCCGATCAGCTCAGCCCACGCGCCGGGACGCAACGGGGGCAGCTCGGTAATGTCGCAACACAGCAAGTCCATGGAGATACGCCCTACCAGCAGAGCGGGGCGACCGTCAAAAAACGCCGCTGACCGGCCGGAAAGCGCGCGCGGCCAACCGTCGGCATAACCGATACCGAGTGTTGCAATCACGGAGGGCCGCTCGGCGCGCCACGTGGCATTGTAGCCCACGCTGGCGCCCGGAGGCAGGTTGCGGATCTGCAGCACCTGTGCCAGCAGCCGAACCACGCCGCGCATGGGATTCGGGCGGTTTGGCGTGGGGTTGATGCCGTAGAGCGCCGCCCCCGGCCGGGCGAGGTCGGAACCGAAGGCGGGGCCCAAGAAAATACCGGACGAGTTGGCAAAACTCCGCGGCACGGGAGGCAGCAGCGCGCAAGCGGCCGCAAAATCCGCATGCTGACGCGCATTCATCGGGTCGTCCGGCCGCTCGGCAGAGACCAGGTGTGTCATCGCCAATACCAGTTCCAAATCCTCAAGCCAGGAGAGATCGGCCGCAAGCGCGGCAAATTCCTCCCGCGGCAGTCCGAGCCGGGAAAGCCCCGTATCGATGTGCAAAACGGCCGGGAGCCGTCGGTTTGCGCGGCGTGCCATGGCGCGCCAGGCAGCGACCTCGGGCAAAGAAGCAAGCGCTGGAATAATATTGTGGCCGACAAACGCCTCCTCATGACCCACGGCAAGGCCGTTCAACGCGATGATGCGCTCTCGCGGCAAAACCCGTCGCAACGCCAAAGCCTCAGCGAGCGTGGCTACAAAAAAGGTTTCGCACCCTGCCTTTGCCAGAGCTTGCGCAACGGCCGCCGCGCCGAGCCCGTAGGCATCCGCTTTGACCACTGCGCCCACCTGCCCGCCGGGATGCTGCCGACAGAGATATTGCCAATTGGCAACAACGGCCGAAAGGTCGATTTCCAACACGGCCGTTGCGGAATCGGCACCGTCAGGCATCGGTTCCCTGGTGGTAGGGATCCAAATCCGCAAACCGCGTGAACTCCGACTCGAAGAACAAATCGATCTTTCCGGTCGGTCCGTGCCTTTGTTTCGCAATAAAAAGCTCGGCTTTGTTGTAAACGCGATCCATATCGCGCTGCCATTTCTCCAGCGCCTCTTGATATTTCGCCTCGGATTCAAAGGCGATCTGCTTGGGCGCGCGTTGTTGCAGATAGTACTCGTC